>JAHDKR010000045.1 GCA_018436785.1 Synergistaceae bacterium
ACCGCTATTTTATCCCGAGCGAAATGGTCCGGGAGGGGCTTCTTGAGTCCGGGGTTCCCAAGGAGAAGATCATCATGTCGGGAATACCGGTGCTCCCCAAGTTTGCACGAATCGGCGAGGGGAAGCGGTCGTTCTCCGGAAGGCGTCTCCCGGTGCTCTTCATAGCGAGCAGCATTTACAACACGCTTGTCGTCGGTATACTTAAAGAACTGGAGCGCACAGGGCTCCCTCTAGACGTAACCGTGGTGACGGGTCGGAACCACGATCTCGCGGACGATCTCGAACGCTTTTCATTCAATTCCAAGCTTTCACTGAATGTCCTGGGATTTGTCGATACGCTGGACAAGCTTATGACGAAGCACGACGTGCTGATCACCAAACCGGGGGGGCTCACCGTGAGCGAAGCCCTCTGCGCTTCCATACCGATGATCCTTGTGAACCCCATTCCCAAGCAGGAGACGAACAACTCGGCGTACCTTCAATCGAAAGGAGCGGGGATCCTCGCCCGAACTCCCGAGGATGTCGGCGGGCTTGTCCGTCGCTTCTACGACGATCGTTCAACCCTCTCCTCGATGCAGCGCGCCGCAGCCTCCATCGCCTTCCCGAATGCCGCTTCCGCGGTCGTTTCGGGCGTGTTGAGGTGACCGGCCGATGCCTTCCCGAGACGATGCCGCAAAAACGGAAGAAATGAAGCTGGAGTGGGAGAAGATGTTCTTCTTCTGCGACGATCCTGCCCGGACGCGCCGCTATTTCCAGATTATCAAGGCTGTTTTCGACAATACCGTAGAGGGTATCGTCATCACGGACGCCAACGGGATAATCCGGATGGTCAACGCGGCCTTTTCGACGATTACCGGATACGCTCCGGAGGAGGCGCTTGGCAAGAACCCCCGGATTTTGAAGTCCGACCGGCACCCCCCGGAGTTTTACGAAAACTTCTGGAAACGGCTCGTCAATGACGGGAAGTGGGAGGGGGAGATATGGAACCGAAGAAAGAACGGGGAGGTCTACCCCGAGTGGATGGTCTGCTCCGCCGTCTACGACGAGGAGGGGAATGCGGAGCACTATATCTCCGTATTCAACGACCTTTCCGAGGTGAAGTTCAAGGACGCCCAGATAGAGCTCCGCTCCAACTACGACTATCTCACCGGTCTGCCGAACAAGGAGATGTTCCAGAGCCGTCTCTCCGGCGAACTCGCCCACCGGGAGAGAAACAGCGAGAGACTCGCGTTGCTTGTCTTCGACATCAACCGTTTCAAGAATATCAACGATACGCTCGGTCATTTCGTCGGCGATTCGGTACTGCGAAAAGTCGGCAGTCTGCTCTCCGAGTGCATCGGTTCAGGCGGATTAGTCTCCCGTATCGGCGGGGACGATTTTCATATTCTGCTCCCGGATGTCCATACCCCGGATGAAATTGTCGGCCAGGTCAAACGGGTCTTCGAATGTCTCAGCGACCCCGTGGATGTTGAAGGGCATCGTCTCTTTTTAAGCGCGAGCGTCGGGATCAGCGTCTTTCCCGAGGACGGCAGGGATGTCGACGACCTGCTCAAACGGGCGGATATCGCGATGGGGAAGGCAAAGGAGAGCGGAATCAGCAGCTACCGATTCTTCACGGAAGAGCTTGGAAGACGGGCGTCGCTGAAGCTTACCCTGGAGAACGCGCTGCGCGAGGGGCTCGAAAGGAATGAGTTTCACCTTCACTATCAGCCCAAGTACTGCATTCGCCGGGGGGCTTTCTCCGGGGCGGAAGCGCTCCTGCGCTGGAACAGTCCGGAAGGCCCCGTGCCGCCCTCCGACTTTATTCCGCTTGCGGAGGAGACGGGGCTCATCCTCTCTCTGGGAGAAGAGGTCTTCAGGAAGGTGTGCCGCCAGATAGCCGAATGGAGGAGTCGCGGCTATTCTCCCGGCGAGATCGCCGTGAATCTTTCGGCCCGCCAGTTTCATCAGAAAGGGCTTCTCTCGAGGATGAAAGGTATTCTTGGCGAGTACGATGTGCCGCCCTCTCTGCTCGGGATCGAGATCACCGAGTCCGGCATCATGGAGAACCTCATGGATTCCATCGCTGTGCTTTCCGGGATGAAAGACTTGGGGATGACCGTGTACGTGGACGACTTCGGCACCGGGTATTCGTCGCTGAACTATCTTAAACGCCTTCCCATCGACGTACTGAAGATAGACAAGAGTTTTATCGACGGCGTTCTGGAGGATCCCAACGACGCCGCCATCACCAGGGCCGTCGTCGGCATAGCCCGTTCGCTGGGGCTGCGCGTTGTAGCGGAAGGGGTGGAGACTCCGGAGCAGCTTGATTTTTTGCGCCGCAACGGATGCGACGAGATCCAGGGGTACTTGCTGAGCCGGCTTCTTCCGCCGGATGCCTTTGAAAAATTCGGGGAGAGTGAAATTCCTCTTTGTTTCAACGGACTCTCAGGTTATAATCACTGTTGAGACGGGGTGCTCCGTAGAATAGAATATACCCCGGAGAAACGTCCGTCTCCTCTGCATACGGAAGGAGTTGGTTGGAGTGCAGCACGTGAGTTCGCTTACCCTCTACGACCAGGGGGATCACAAGTTCATCATGCTCGGCTGGGAGGAGCAGGAAGAAGAGGTCGCCGTCCAGACGAACCAGTACGTCATCTCTTCCGGCGGCGAGGTGGTGCTGCTCGATCCGGGCGGAGCGCACGTCTTCCCGAGGGTGTTGGCGAATGTGGCCGAGATGTTCGAACTGAAGGATATCCGGCATATCTTCTACTCCCATCAGGATCCGGACGTCTCCTCGGGCATCACGCTCTGGCTGTCGATGGCCGAGAAGGCGACGGTCTATATCTCCGGGCTGTGGGTGCGCTTCCTTCCGCACTTCGGCATCTACGACGTGAAACGCATCAAAGCCATTCCCGACAAGGGGGAAACGCTCTCCCTGTCCAACGGCAAGAAGATGACGGTCATCCCTTCTCATTTCCTCCACTCTACAGGATGTTTTTCCCTGTACGACCCGACGTCGAAGATTCTCTTCTCGGGCGATATCGGCGCGGCGATCTTCCCGCGCGGAACCCGCTACCCCGTGGCCGAGGATTTTGACGCGCACCTGAAGTACATGGAGGGGTTCCACAAACGCTATATGGCCTCGAACGCCTTCTGCCGCAGATGGGTGAAGATGGTCTCTTCGCTCGATGTGGAGCACATCGCCCCGCAGCACGGCGCCCTGATCAAGGGGAGGGAGAACGTGAAGAAGTTCCTCGCGTGGTTTGAAAACCTCTCCTGCGGCGTGGATGTCCTCGACGACATCTACGGTCGCTAGCCGGGGAGGGTCGGGGGATGGAGCATAAATTTTCACAGGTAATCCATCAGCTTGGAGGGGCGTACTTCGCCAACACGCTTATGAACTCCTTCATGGCGCAGCTCGACGAAGTGCTGGTGAGCCGCGTCAGGGCAGTCGAGGAGGAGATCGACGCGACCTCGGAGCGCTTCGTCCAGTTGAGCGCCCTGCTCGGGGATCTGTTGAAAGAGTTCGAAAAGAGCGGGAAGGAGACCAGAGAGAGCGTCGGACGCATCACCCAGATGAACGAGGACCTGGGGGAGGAGCTGAAACGCTCCGGCACCGACCTCGACGGCATGAGCGAGAACGTCTCCCGGACGGTGGACGCCACGTTCGGCACTCTGGAGTCCTTCCTGGAAATAGAGAAGATGTCCAAGGAAATACAGCGCATCGCCAAGCAGACGAATCTGTTGGCGCTCAACGCTTCCATAGAGGCCGCACGGGCCGGCGAGCACGGGCGGGGGTTCGCCATCGTGGCGAAGAACGTCCAGGAGCTCGCCGCGGAGACCAAGGCGGCTTCGGAGTCCATCGGCTCCAAGGTGGGCGAGATCTCCGGCGCGGTGCAGAACGCCATGGAGGATATCCGGCGGGTGAGCGAGATGTTCGACGTCATCCGGCGTTCGCTTTCGACGTTCACCGACTTCCTGTCGACCAACAAATCGTTCATGGAGCGCATGGAGCATACCATGGCCGACGCGGGGGACAAGGTCCGCCGCAGTTCCGAGGAGATGGACAACTCCGTCGAGGTGATGGGGAACGCGTCGAAGAAGTTCGGTTCGATGGCGGCGACCATATCCGCGATCGTCCTTGCCCAGAAGAACCTGAAGCAGATACGACTTTAGCCGGAAGTTTCGGCGGGAGGGAAGGCGGGGTTGCCGTGCGGGTGCTGAAAGATGTAGATGTCGACGAATTGCACCTGTTCCGCGGACGGGTCGTCGAAGATGTGGTGTCGTCGACCGGTTCGCTTCTTTTACCGAAGGGGAGCGAGATCCAGGCGGTTCTGGAGTCCGTTCCCGGGATTACAAAGACGCTCAAGCGCTGGGGCGTCTATAAGGTTATGCTCGACGTCTCCTTCAACATTTCGGAGGAGGACTTCAACAAGATAATCGAGAATATCGAGCCGAAGATCCGTGTATTGGAGGCCGCGCTCGCACAGAATACAATTACGCAGGTCGACGAAGTCTATCGGCGGATCTCCGAGAACGGTTCCCTTGGGGAAGGCGCCTACATGCTGGCGAGGCAGGCCGCGTTGCTGACCGAAGAGGTTACTCGCGCTCCGCAGATTTTGCTCTGTTTGGGGCGGGTGCGCGACAGCGACGAGTACACATTCGTCCACTCACTCAACGTGGGGCTGCTTTGCGGTTATCTTGCCGGACGTCTGAAACCCGGCGACCGCGAGTTCGCCGCCTCGATGACGTACGGCGGACTCCTTCACGACCTCGGTAAAGCCAAGGTTCCGCAGCAGGTGCTCAACAAGCCGGGAAAACTGACGGAGAAGGAGTACGAGATGATGAAGGCGCACTCCATCTACGGAGATGAAATCGCCAGGTCATCTGGTATCAGCGACGTCCGCGTGCTTTCTGTCATCCGGAATCACCATGAGCGTTGGGGAGGGCATGGGTACCCCGACGGTCTGCAAAAGAACAGTATCCCGCTGTTTGCCCGCATCGCGGCGGTTGCCGATGTCTTCGACGCGCTCACAGCAAAGAGAGTGTACAAAAATCCGCTGTCGAGCCGCGAAGCGGTATCGATGATTCTGGAATCCTCCGAAAACGACTTCGACAAGGGCGTCGTCCGGGAGTTGCTGCTCTCCGTGGGACTCTATCCGGCCGGCACGCTGGTCGAGCTTTCGGATTTCAGCGTGGGAGTGGTGGTCGGCGCCAGAAATACGGATCTCTTCCGCCCCCAGGTGAGTGTCACCATCGACGGGAAGGGGCGCCGCGCTCCGGAAGGAACCATCGTCGACCTGGGATTGCAGCAGGACCTCTTTGTCCGCCGGGCGCTCGACGACGTAGGGAAGGGCGTTGCGTACAGCGAAAAAGCAGGGTAAAGACGCTTGCACTTAAAATTCAGGAGAAGAGCGATCGTTCGATCTCTCCTATCTTCTCCTCGAACCCGTAGATCGTCGGATCGATTTCGTCAACCGTATTGTTTAACTCTTTCATCGACCGGAAGGCAAACCCTTTCGGCATTCTGTTCGCGAATCGTTTCACCTTGAGCAGCGCCTGGAGGTAGTTCCTTTCAAAGGGAAGGATCACCTGCGCGGCCAGCAAAGCGCTGGGCGACTGCTCCGTGTGAAAAAGAAACGCCATCTCCAGGTTCTCCTCAATGTCCATCTCATCGTACCAGAGCGAGGCAAGCGTCTTTCGAAACTTCTTCCGCTCGTGGTGGTGGACCATTTTCGACATTGCCCTGTCGATACGCTTCATTCCGGAGCGGATCGCGTTGCCGACGAGAAACTCGTCCTGCTGCGGCAGGGAGAAGCATGCGATGAACTCGGCTTCCACTTCAGGGAGGACCTCTTTGCGGAGCAGCCTGCCGAAAGATGGGCGCAGCGAGACGTTCGCCTTCTCCGGGGCCGCCTCAAGCAGCTCATTGAAGATCTCCTTCGTTGAAAACCCCCGCCGCTCGAACGGCGATTTTGCAAGCCACGTGACATACCCCGGGTCGAAGAGCCCCTTCCGTCCTGCCCGTCCCGCCATCTGAAGAAACTCGTTCTTTGAAATAGGCGCGTCCGAGTGGTAGTGGACAAGCTGAGCAAATACGGCGGTTTCGGCAGGGAGGTTGACGCCAAGCGCAAGCGCGTTCGTTCCGCAGACCACGTCGAGGATTCGCTCTCTGAAGGCCGCCTCCATCAAGATTTTTTCCTTGGGAAGCATTCCTCCGTGGTAGATGCCGACCCCGTTGAAGAGCGGCTGCTGAATCTTCGGCACGCCCAGAATCGCCGCAAGTTCAGCGAGGCGTTCGCGCTTGGAGGAATGAATCCGCTTCCTCTGGCGGGCGATCAGGTAGGCGAGCTCCATCGCCCCCTTTTGTGAAAAGAGGAAGACCAGCGCGTCTTTGACGCTGTCGATGTACGCAGGGCGTTCCGGCGTGAAGAGGAGCTGCGTCTCGCGCTTCGCGTTTTCGAAGAGAAGAAACGACCGTTCAGTCACTCCTTCAAGGTATTGTACGACCGAGGAGGCGCCTCCGAGGGTTGCGGACATGACGAGGACGGACGTTGTGGCGTCGGTGTTCCGGATGCCGTCGATGTAGGTTCTCGCCCGGTCCGAATCGTCGAAGATGTAGTGGAACTCGTCCACTATGAGTTTTTGTCCGGGGACGCGGGCGTACTTCAAGGAATAGATCTCCTGCGTGCAGCAGATTATGCCTGCGCCTTCGTTCTTCTTGAAGTCGCCGGTTTCGATTCCCACGTCGAGCCCGAGTTTCCTGAGATCGAGATAGCGTTCATTGCTCAGCGCCTTTATCGGGGCGGTGAAGATGATGCGTCCGTCCCCGGGAGGAAGGACCGTTCCGGCCTCGTCAAGTATGCCCGCCCAAAGATAGGCCACCAGCGTTTTTCCGGATCCGGTAGGGGCCGAGAGCACAGCGCTTGTCTCTCGAATCGCCTGAAAGGCGTCCAGTTGCCACGGATAAAAAGTTATATGCGCCAGCGTTGAAACTCCTCTCGAAAGTGCGTAGGGTTGTTCTTCCAGAAAGATATGGTACCACATCTTTCGTGGTATTATAAAGTGAATCAATCCGGCGGAGGTGTTGCTCATGGCAGAGTTTGTGATAGTGGTACAAGAAGAGGACGATGAGGCGCGCCAAGCGTGCGTCTACGGACTTGAACCGCGTACGCCCTTTCTTTCAAAAAGAAGAGAAGCAGCTTTCTGGAAAACGATAGGGGAAGAGGTCACAGAAGCAGTTGCATCCTCCGGCCTTCCCTTCGATGCGGCGATGCTCTTTATAAAAAAAGCCAGGCGCGCCTCCATGAAGAGAGTGTCCCTCTGCGCTCTTGCGCACGACGCCGGAGAAGACGGATGGCGTGTGCTCACATCACCCTCCAAGGCCGGAGAGCAGGCGTCTCCGATGACGGAGGACGAGAAGCTTCAGTTCGAAGAGGCGCGTCTCCTTGCCGAGGAGATCTCAAAACGCAACAGAGACGCTATTCCCGACACGGAGGACGAGATCATATCGGCAGAGGAGTTCGAGGATATGCTTCGGGGAGAGTCCGTCGATTAAGTCTTTTTGTTGGCGCCGGACCGTCCTTTGTGGCGGGCCCGGTATGCTGTGTTTTTCAGGAGTGAAAACGAAGGAGCGGGGGATGTTTTCGTGACGTGGAGCAGTGCGTTTCAAATTCTCGGGGGCGTTGGACTTTTTCTTTTCGGTATAAAACTGATGAGCGAGGCGCTCCAGTACCTCGCCGGCGACAAGATGCGCCAGCTTATCGGTTCCCTGACCAGAACTCCCATCAGAGGCGTTTTTATCGGCGCGCTCGTCGCCATGCTTATCCAGAGCAGCAGCGGCACGACCGTTATGACGGTGAGTTTCGTCCACGCGGGGTTGATGACCTTGAAACAGGCCGTCGGCGTTATCATGGGTGCGAACATCGGCACCACGGTCATCGCGCAGATCGTTGCCTTCAAGGTAAAGGACTTCGCGCTCCCCATACTTGGTATCGGGGTTCTGCTGGTGCTTTTCGGAAGGACGAAACGGCAGAAGTACATCGGCAACGGTCTCGTCGGCTTCGGTCTGCTCTTCCTTGGTATGCAGACGATGGAGGGCTCCATGTCCTTCCTGCGCGACCGAAAGGACCTTTTTATTGCTTTCAGCTCCTCGCCGATGCTCGGTCTTTTCGTCGGTACGGCGGTCACAATGGTGGTGCAGGCGAGCTCCGCGACGATAGGCCTCACGATGGCCATGGCGGCGCAGGGGCTTCTGCCGCTTGAAGCCGCCCTCCCCATTCTCCTCGGCGACAACATAGGCACCACGATCACCGCGGTGCTCGCCTCGCTCGGCTCCAACAGAGCCGCCAAGCAGGCCGCGACGGCGCACGTGCTCTTCAACGTCATCGGCGCCGCGATCTTCCTCGCGTTTTTGCCGTTCTACAAGGACGTGGTGGCCGCCACCTCTACGGACATCGGACGGCAGATAGCCAACGCGCACACCATCTTCAACGTGACGAATACGCTGCTCTTCCTTCCGTTCGTCCCCGTCCTGGTGTGGGTCATACGCCGGATCGTCCCCGACAAGGGAGGCGCTGTCGTCGCGGGGCCTATGTACCTGGACCTGAAGCTCATATCGGCCTCTCCCGCAGCCGCAGTGGACGCGGTAAAGAAGGAGCTCCTCCACATGGGGGATCTTGCCCGTTCGATGCTGACAGATGTTCGCAGGGCCTTCACGGAGAACAACCCGAAGATGATCGGCGAGGTGACGCAGACGGAGAAAGCCGTGAACGAGATCAACCGCGCCATCTCCTCCTACGCGTCGGAAGTCTGGCAGGGAGGGCTTTCGAGCGAACTTTCGACGGTACTCGGCTCGTACGTCAACGGCGTCGGCGACATCGAGCGCATCGGGGATCATGCGACCAACCTGATCGAACTCTACGAGTACAAGCTTGATCACGGCGTCGAGTTCTCCACGCTCGCCCGAGGGGAGTTCGACGACATGTACGACCTCGTTGAACGGGCGGTTCGTCTGAGTTTCGAGTCGCTCAACGAGGAGGACGTCATTAAGGCCAAGGAGGTCGACGCCCTTGAGGACGAGGTGGACCGCAAGGAGAAGATTCTCCGGAAAAACCATATTCTCCGCCTCAACAAAGGGGAGTGCACTCCCGCTGGGGGCGTCATCTTCATCGACATCTTGAGCAATCTCGAACGGGTGTGCGATCACGCCCACAATATCTCGCTCATCGCGTTCGATATATCAAAGCTGCACAGATGACGGACGACCGGGCTTCTTGAGGTGGACGAATATTGGTATGTCTTGAAACCGGCGGGGAGGCTCCTCGCCGGTTTTTTGAACGAGTTTTTTCAGGCTCCCTCCTTGACATACCGGGTGCATTCGCTATTCTGTAGACGGTTCTTGTTTTACTCGGTAAATTTTTGTTTTAATGGATAAAACAAGGAGGAGAGGCTATGGAATGCACACACGCCGGAGCGCGCTGTATCGTCCTCCTGGAGAACGACAGCGTCGCGGTTCTTCCCGAGGGAGGAGGCGCCGGATCGCGGCTTCTCTTTGCCGAGCAGGAGCTCGTTCTTAAAGAGGTTATCGCTCCCGGACACAAAATTGCTCTCCGGGACATCAAGCAGGGGGAGGGGGTGGTGAAGTACGGTTTCCCGATCGGCGTTGCGAGCCGTCCGATCGCCGCAGGCGAGCATGTGCATGTGCAGAACGTCCGTTCCGCTCTCGGACACGAATGGTCGCCGTCGTGGAGCCCTTCTCCTGCGCGTCTTCTCTCCCCGCTATCGCCCGTTCCTTCATTTCAAGGATACCGAAGAACGGAGGGGCCTCCGGGCATACGGAACGAGCTCTGGATCATTCCGACGGTCGGGTGCGTCAACGAGTACCTGAAATTCCTCGCCGGAGCGTGGACGGCCCCTTCCTGGATCGAAAACGTCCGCGTGCTTTCCCACCCCTACGGCTGCTCCCAGCTCGGGGAGGATTTGGAACGGACGGCAGCAGTCCTCGCGGGACTTGCGCGCAATCCGTGCGCGGCCGGGGTGATTGTGGCGGGGCTCGGGTGTGAAAACCTCCAGCGCGTCTTTTTGGAGACCCGCCTTGCAGGAGTGGAGAAAGTCCGATTCCTCTCGCTTCAGGAGGAGGACGACGATGCCGGAGCCTTGTACGCTCTCCTCGATGAGCTTGCGGCGGATGCTCCGAAAGAGAGAGAACCATTCCCCCTCTCCGGGGTGACGCTCGGTGTGAAGTGCGGCGGCAGCGACGGCTTCTCCGGTCTTTCAGCCAATCCTCTCGTCGGCGAAGTCGCCGACAGAATGAGCGCGTGGGGGGGGAAGATCCTCGCCACCGAAATACCTGAGATGTTCGGCGCCGAGGATGTTATCGCCTCTCGAATAGCCGACAGGCAGGTCTTCGATGCCTTTGCGGAGACCATTCGCTGGTTCCGGAACTACTATGTGGAACACAAGCAGCCGGTGTACGAGAACCCGTCTCCGGGGAACAAGGACGGCGGCATCACCACGTTGGAGGAGAAGTCGCTCGGCGCGGTGAACAAGTGCGGTTCCGGTGCGGTAACAGACGTCCTCGCCATGGGCGAACAGGCGAAGCGCCCCGGTGTGAGCGTCGTGTTCGGCCCGGGAAACGACCTTGTGTCGTCGACCGCTCTGGCCGCCGGGGGCGCACAGATCATCCTTTTTACTACGGGACGCGGGACGCCGTTCTCAACGGTAGTTCCGACGATAAAGATTTCCTCGAACACGCGCCTTTTCGGGCGGAAACCGCGCTGGATCGATTTCGACGCCGGGCCGCTGCTCTCCGGGACGCCGAGACACCGTCTCGCTGAAGACTTGACGGGTCTTGTGCTTGAAGTTGCGTCGGGGCGCCGTACCCGAAACGAGGAGAACCGCTCCGGGGAGATCGCCATATTCAAAGACGGCGTGACGCTCTAAGAGGCCCCGATTTCAACGAGGACGCCGTGCGAAACCAAGATGCACAGAAATGCTCGCGACGAAGGAGAGGATACGATGAACTATACAGTGATGCAGTTTGGCGAGGGGAACTTCATACGGTCGTTTTTCGACTGGATGCTCAAGCGCATTACCGACGCGACGGGCGAAGAGCACAAGGTCTTTCTTGTGCAGCCTATTTCCAACGGAAGAGTGAAAGAGATCGTCGAGGCTGGAGAATACCACGTTCTTCTGAAAGGATTCGAGGCGGGGGAGTATAAAGAGGTGCTTGAGTCCGTCCCGGTCATCGCGGGGGGCGTCAACCCCTTCGAACGCGGCGGAATGAAAGCGTTGCTCGACGCCGCGCTTTCTCCGGAGCTTCGGGTGGTGACGTCGAATACCACCGAGGCCGGGATCTTCTTTGAAGAGAAGATGGAGCCGCACAACTTTCCGTCGCTGCTGGCCGCAGTTCTGCGCGCCCGCGCAAAGGAGGGGGCGCCTCCGCTGCACATCCTTCCGTTGGAGCTTATCGAGAGTAACGGAACGGCTTTGAAAAAGTGCGTGGAGCAGTACGGACGTCTCTGGGGGTGCGAACCGGTATTCTTCTCCTATCTCGACTCCTGTACCTTCTACGATACGCTGGTGGACCGTATCGTCCCGGGCTTCCCCGCCAAGGACGCCCCCGAAATCTTTCGGCGTCTGGGGAAAGAGGATCACAACCTCGCCATGGGGGAGCTCTTCCATCTGTTCGTGATCCAGGGGGACAAGGCTATTCTCGATGTCCTGCCCTTCCACAAGGCGGGATTGAATGTGATCGTCACCGCCGACAAACTTCCGTTCTACAGAGATCGAAAGGTGCGGATTCTCAACGGGGTGCACACGGCGTCCGTTCCGGTCGGTCTTCTCGCGGGTGTGGAACTCGTCAAAGACTTCGTGAAGGACGAACGCTTCGCGCCGATGCTGCGTCGGCTCGTCCATGACGAGATCGTTCCCGCGTTCTCCGACGACCAGGAGGCGCACCGCTACGGCGACGACGTCCTTGAGCGCTTCAGCAACCCCGCGCTGGAACACGCCTTCCGCTCCATCGCGCTGAACTCTGTCGCGAAGAGCAACACCCGCCTCCGCCCTACGTTGGAGGGGTACTTCGAGAAGTTCGGCGAGCTGCCGCAGACGCTTGTGGAGTGTATTGCGGCGATGTTCTCATTCTACGATTGCGACGGCGTCAGAGAGTTGCCGAAAGGCCCCTTCGTCCTGGCGGATTTCCCCCGAATCAAGGGGAGAACCGTCTCGAAGATGGTCGACAGCTTCTTTCCCGGGCTGGACCTTCCGCTGCGGGAAGCGCTTATCCGGAAGCTGGAGTACGCGAGGAAACAATAACGGGTCGCAGCGTGCGTGAACGGAGCAGGATACACAGAGGACCGGAGAGAAACTCCCCGGTCCTCTGTGTTGTTTTTTGTGTTTCCAGTGAGAAACAGAGCCGTCAGTTTCCCATCAGCATGTTCGGGATGAAGAGGACGAGCTGGGGGATAAAGGTGACGAGGAGCAAAACAACAATCATTGCAGCGTAGAAGGGGAGCATCGCCTTTGTCGCTTTTTCGATGGAGATCTTTCCCACCGCGCACCCTACGAAGAGGGCGGAGCCCACAGGCGGCGTGCAGAGTCCGATGCCGAGGTTGAGCATCATCATGATGCCGAACTGGACCGGGTGCATCCCCAGCGTGCCCACGACTACCGGAAAGAGAATGGGAGTTGTAATGAGGATAAGCGGCGCCATGTCCATGATGCAGCCGAGCCCGAGAAGGAGCAAATTGACGAGGAGGAGCAAGAGGACGGGATTATCGGTGACGGAAAGAAGGAGACTTGTCGCCATGCCGGGGATCTTCAGATAGGCGAGCAGCCAGCCGAAGGCCTTCGCCGCGGCGATCAGGCTCATCACCATCGCGAGGGTCTTCAGGGAGGAGTAGAGGATCTTGTTCATTCTGCTCAGCGGGATCTCCCTGTAGATGAAGAAGGTGACGAAGAAGGCGTAGACGCATGCGACGGCTGCCGACTCCGTGGCCGTGAAGACGCCGGAGATAACACCGCCAATGATGATGACTGCTGTGAAGATGCCGAGGATCGCCTCTTTGGAGATTCGAATCGCCTCCCGGAGCGTGTAGGGCTTTTCCTTCGGATACCTACGTTTTACTGCGATGATATAGCTGGCGATCATCAGTACAACACCAAGCAGTACGCCTGGTACAAAGCCTCCGAGGAAAAGGCGGCCGACCGAGACGCCGCCCGCCGCCAGCGAGTAGATGATCATGTTGTGGCTCGGCGGGATGATAATACCCTGGCAGGCGCTTGTCACCGTCACCGCGACGGAGTAGTCTGCGTCGTACCCCTTTTCCTTCATCATCGGAATAAGGATGGTGCCGATAGAGGAGACGTCCGCCACTGCGGAACCGGAGATGCCGCCGAAGAACATACTCGCCAGCACGTTGACCTGGGCGAGCCCGCCCCGAACGCGCCCTACGAGCAGGTTCGAGAAAGCGATGAGCCGACGTGAAATACCACCCTCGCCCATCATCTCGCCGGCGATGATGAAAAATGGAATCGCGAGCAGCGAGAAAGAGTTCACTCCCTGCACCATCTGCTGGACGATAGCCATGAGGGGAATCTTCAGGTACATCGCGGTAAGCACGGAGGAAACCGCCAGGGAAAAGGTGATCGGCACCTTGAGGACAAGGAAGAGGGCAAAGCTGCCGAGGAGGATCCACGTAGCGACGGTCGGATCAGACATCGGAGGCGCACCTCCTGCCGGAGAATTTATCGTCCATGTTTGCGTCGCCCTTGTCGAGTCCGAGGAGATTCATTCCGCCTTCGTAGAGGACGAGCACGCCCGAGAGTACGAGCGGAAAATAGAGTACGGAGGCGGGAACTCCTGTCGCCGGAAGGATAGAGCGGCTGGTGAACTGGACGAGGATCCATCCGTAGTGGATCATGATATACCCCATGAAGAGAATGACGATATCGGTCAGTTTGGAGAGGAGAAAGTCGATCTTCGGGGAGATCTTCTCCGGAAGAAGGCAGAGGCTGATATGAAGCCGTTGTTTGACGCCGAGCGCAAGAGCGATGAAGGTGAACCAGACGACGAAGACGAGCGCGACCTCCTCGGACCAGGTGATGCCGGAGTTGAGGACATAGCGCATGAAGACGTTGGCGGCGATGAGAAGCACCATTGCTGCAAGCAGCGTCTTCGCGAGAATGACGAGGAGCGTGTGCAGCAGCCGGAAGAACGATGTGACAGCGTTCACGGGCAGACCTCCTTCCTGAAAAAAGGGAAGACTCCTGAAGGAGCCTTCCCTTTTTGAGCCGTTACTGTACGTCGCGAATTTTCTTGACTACTTCCTGCAGTTCGGGGCTGAGGGCGTCGTACATCGGCTGCATGGCGTTCTGGAACTCGACAACTGCCTCGGGTGTCAGCTCGGTGATGATCGAACCCGCGGCGCGGACTTTTTCTTCGGAGACCTTCTCGAACTCTTTCCAAAGTTTGATCTGATAGGGCATGGAGTCCTTCGCGGCCTGTTTGATGATCTCCTGGTCTTCTTTGGAGAGCTTGTCCATGCTGATCTTGCTCGCGATCAGGATCTCGGGAACGCGGGTGTGCCCGTCGAGAGTGAAGTACTTCGCAACCTCGTAGTGGCTGGTGGAGAAGTAGCTGGGCCAGTTGTTCTCCGCGCCGTCGATGACGCCGGTCTGAAGCGCGCTGTACACTTCGCCGAAGGGCATGGGGGTGGGGACGGCGCCGAGAGCCGATACGAGACCCATCATGAGCTGGCTCTCCTGGACGCGGATCTTCATCCCTTTCAGATCGGCGACGGATTTGATCTCCTTCTTGGAATTATAGAAGTTTCGGGCGCCGGAGTCGTACCACGCGAGGCCGACGAAGTTCGCCGGCTCGAGGCTGGCCAGAAACTCCTCTCCGATCGAACCGTTGAGTACCTTCCACATGTGCTCTTCGCCGCGGTACAGATACGGCATCTGGAGGGCGTCGAAAGCGGGCGCAAAGGCGGAAAGCGGGGAGATGCTGACGCGGGTGAAATCGATCGCTCCGAACTGAACTCCTTCGATGACAGCCTTCTCCTGTCCGAGCTGACTGCTGTGGTAGACTTCGATCTTGATCCGTCCGCCGGTGCGTTCCTCGACGAGCCTGGCAAACTCGTAATTCCCTTTCGTGGTCGGATAGTCGGCCACGTGCGTCTCTCCCAAGCGGAGCACGACAGTGTCGGCCGCCGCCGGGAGTGCCGCGAAGACAAGAGCAAGCGCTGTCAGAACCAGAATCCACTTCTTCATTTTTTCTCCTCCTTCATAGTGTGGTGATGAATAACCTGCGATTCCTATTTATTGTAAATGCCTCGCAGGGCAAAAGCAAGCGTTTTTACACAATACGCGCACTCTTCGACCTTGTTTCACCTATTGAAATTCAGCTGAAAGTATTCCTTTGCATTGTTGAAGCAGACATCTTGAACTACAGAGCCGAGAAGCGCGTAGTCCTCCGGCAGTTCCCCTCGTTCCACGTCGGACCCGAGCAGATCGCAGAGGATGCGGCGGAAGTACTCGTGCCTCGGATAGGAGAGGAAGCTCCTCGAATCGGTCAGCATACCGACGAAGCGGGAGAGCAATCCGACAGAGGAAAGGGCGCGAAGCTGCCTCGTCATGCCGTCCTTCGTGTCGGCGAACCACCAGGCGGAGCCCATCTGCATCTTGCCGGGGATCTTTCCGTCCTGAAAGCTGCCGAGGATAGTCGGGATCATGTCGTTGTCCTTGGGGTTGAGCGAGTACACGATGGTCTTCGTCAGCTTGCCCGTCCGTTCGAGGCGGTCGAGAAGGCGTACAAGCGCGCGCCCCTGTTCGAAGTCGCCCATGGAGTCGTACCCCGTGTTCGGGCCGAGACGGCTGAACGCGCGGGAATTGTTGTTGCGCATGGCTCCCAGGTGGAGCTGCTGCACCCACCCCTGGTTCGCGTCCATCGTGAGCATCTCGAAGAGAACGGCCGAACGGAAGCGCGCGAGCGCGTCCCCCGTGACAGTTTTCCCCCTTCGCAGCGCCGCAAAGGAGCCCTCTACATCCTCGGTGGTCCATTCGACTGAGTAGGGAGTCTCGATTCCGTAGTCCGAGAGTCGGCATCCCTTGCCGTGAAAGTACTGGTGCCTGCGCCAGATGCACTCGATGAAACGTCCGAAGGAGTCCACTTTTACGTCGGTGAGTTCGGCGAGCGAGTCGAGCCACGGATTGAACTGGTCCGGGAGGTGGGCGTCGAGGGCGCGGTCGGGGCGGAAGGCGGGCGCGACAAGCGTTTCGAAACCGCTCTTTTTGATGGCCTCGTGGTGTTCAAGCGAGTCGGCGGGGTCGTCCGTGGTGCACAGGGCGGCGACGTTGAATTTTCGGATCAGCCCGCGGATCGAGAACTCCTTCTTCCGGAGCATCTTCGAACAGTGGTCGTGAATTTCGGCGGCCGTGTCCGCGTTCAACAGCGTCTCGACGCCGAAGATTCGCTGCAGTTCGAGGTGCGTCCAGTGGTAGAGCGGGTTGCCGATGGTCTGAGGAACTACCTTCGCCCACGCGGCAAACTTCTCCTCGGGGGAGGCGTCGCCGGTGACGAAGCGCTCGTCGACGCCGCACGCCCTCATAGCGCGCCACTTGTAGTGATCTCCTCCCAGCCACGCCTCGGCAAGGGAGGCGAACTGTGTATCGCCCGCTATTTCCTCCGCGGGAATATGGCAGTGGTAGTCGAATATCGGCATCGGGGCGGCGTATTCGTGGTAGAGCTTTTGCGCCGCCTTGGAATGCAGAAGGAAATCCTTATCCAGAAACTTTTTCGCCATAGCGTCTCCTCCTTGCAAATGGTTTCATACTCTGAAAATGTATTTTACTCTATGATAAGAATTTTTGCACGGAGAAATCGTAGGAACTATTCGGCGGGAGGTCTTAAGAGGCGGGAAAAAGACTAATCGGAACGAGCGTCGTCGCCAAAGTTGAGTACTTGAACTCAAGTCTGTTATCGTTGAAAGAGCAGAATACGCATAAGAACAGATTTCTCATTGACAGTAATGGCGTTTTACGATACTCTGGATAAAAATGCTACTCATCGTTGATGAGCTGCGTTCATGAGCAGAGTATCGGGAAGACAAATATCAAGGTGTCAGGTGAATAAAATGGGAAATAAAGGAAAATTAGAAGATGTTGAGTTCATGGTGCTGTCAATTCTTTATACGGACGTTGCTCCTTTAGGCGCGGGAACGATACGGGAACTTTTGGAAGAGCGCGGGATTGCGCTTGGAGAAGCGACTGTTGGGCGTATTCTGAAGCGACTTGACTCTCAAAGGTTTGTTGAGCGTGTCGGTTTTCAAGGGAGGCGTATTTCCGAAGAAGGCCGAAAGAGGTACGGAGAGCTCAGCCTCAGGAGCGTTCGAAACAAGTCTGCGGAAGCGTTTATCGATGCGCTGAAAGGAGAAGGCGGGCAGCATTTGCATGATGTACTTGTTGCGAGGAGGGCGTTGGAATCGGAAACGGCGGCTCTTGCTGCGCGAAACGCCACTTTGACGCAGGTTGAAGAAATGAGGGCGATCCTTCAAGAGATGGATATTCTGCTTTCTTCCGGCAGAAGTATGGCGGCTACCGACAGAGAATTTCATAAAAAAATTGCACGAGCTTCCGGAAACAAAGTGCTGGAATATGCTTTGGATGTAATTCGGCAAAACGGCGAGGATTCGAATTTGGTGGAGTTTATCAGGTGTAGTGCGGGAAGCGCTATCGGACGAGACCACAAAGAAATCTTCAAAGCTATTGAAAAGAAGGATGAAGATCGCTCGAGACTGCTTATGACGGCTCATCTGGACAATATTCTTGAGGATCTGAATCGTTTCGAGGAGGATCAGCGAGGAAGAACCGTGAATGCAGGGTAATCTCCATGGAAGCAAGCGTTCCAAAACAATCTGTCTTGAGGAGGGGGTAACGAAATGAACAAGGTTGTCGGACGTTGTGTGTGCGGTGTTGCGTTGCTTTTATCGGTAGTCGTGCCAGTGTGGGCGGCTCCACAGTTCCTCACTGTTGCGGGAGGTCCCGTGGGAGGAGAGTGGTATATTCTTGGTGGGATTCTCGCGGAAATTATCAAGCCGGTATTGCCTGAAACGAAGATCAATGCAACGACAGGGGGCGCCGTGGCCAATCTGACAAGCGTTCAGCGGGAGAAAGTCGATCTTGCAACAACCCAGGATCAGCTTCTTTTTGTCGCAAGGAAAGGCGAAGGAGGATTCGCCGAGGCAGGTCCTCACGAAGACGTGGTGGGCCTTGCATATCTCTCTGAAATATATATGGGGGTCTTTTTGGTGCGTGAGGACTACTCCGTCACCTCAATAGAAGAGATTGTGGAAAAGAAACTGCCGATCCGTATTCTCACAGCGCCAAAAGGCTCTTCTCCTTCCGCCGCGACCGAGCGCATGTTGGCGGAGTACGGAATAACTCCTGAGAAACTGAAAGAGTGGGGCGGCTCCATTAATTACGTATCGTACGCCGAGTCCAGCTCTCTTATCAGCGACGGACACGCCGACGCCTATTGCGGTCCGATAATGCCGGCGACCATAGAGCTCTCGGTGAATCGGAAGCTCAAAGTCCTGCCTGTGAATGAAGCGGTTCTTGCAGCTTTGAATGAAAAGTATAAATACGGTGTTTCTTTCATTCCGGGAGGATCCTATTCTTTTATTTCCGCCGATACCAAAGTCTTTACTGAATCACCAATCCTTGTCGTGAATAAAAAGATGGATGAAGATGTTGCGTACAGGATTGTAAAAGCAATTGCGGAGAAGCATGAACGTATTCGCGAAGCCGGCCCTACCTACAAAAACTTTTCTCCCGAAAAGATGTCCAATATAATCGGCGGTCCCGTGCACCCGGGCGCGGCGAAGTTCTATCACGACATTGGATTGAATTGAACAGAGTCCAGAGCAATGCGCTCGCTACCGGGGAAATGTCTTCCCCGGTAGCGCTTCCCGAAGACCTCCGGAGGGTAAATTATGGTTTCTGAAAATAAACTTCTGTCGTTTGTGCTGACCGGGCTTTCGAGCATTTTTGTTGCGTTTCACCTGTTTACCGCAATGTACGGAACCGTTCCCGTACAGCTCCAGAGGAGTTTTCATCTTTCTTTGGCGACGATGATCGGTTTTTTGTGTTACCCGTGTTGTAAAAAGCTTGGCATACGATGGTGGGATGCTCTTCTTGCATCCTTTGCAGCTGTCGCATTCGGCTACATCGCCTTCAATTTCGACAGAATCGCCCTGCGCCAGTCTTTAATTAGCCCTTTGTCATTGTTCGATCTTCTCATGGGGGGCGCGGTTCTCCTGCTTGTTCTTGAGATGACGCGGAGAGTAGCCGGGCTTGTTTTGAGTATTGTAGGTTGTGTTGCACTTGTGTATATGTTTTTTGGAAGATACTTCCCCAGAATGATATCTCACCCCGGTTTCTCTCTGCAGGATATCATCGATTATCAGATTTACGGCTTGGACGGCGTCTACTCTATGCCCTTGGGTATTTCCGCAACGTATATAGTACTTTTCATTATTTTGGGGACGCTCATGGAGTACTCGAAGACCGGAGACCTCATAATGGATCTTGGAAAGATGGCTGCCGGTAAGTACAGAGGGGGGCCGGCGAAGGTCGCGTGCATCACTTCGGCGTTTTTCGGGTCGATTTCGGGAAGCGCCGCCGCCAACGTGTACGCGACTGGAACATTTACTATCCCGATGATGAAACAAATCGGGTATACGCCCTCCATCGCAGGGGCCGTTGAAGCCGTCGCCTCGACGGGGGGGCAGATTATGCCCCCGATAATGGGCGCCGCGGCTTTCTTAATGGCCGAACTTCTGGGTATCCCATACCTCCAGGTGTGTAAGGCGGCGCTTATTCCGGCTGTCCTCTACTATGTTTCCCTTATTCTTGTCCTTGATTTCGAGGCGGCAAAAGAAGGAATCAAGGGACTCTCCAAGGATCAGATACCTACTTTGCGTTCTGTTGTGTCCCGATTGTATCTCCTGCTCCCTCTCGTGCTTCTGGTAGCGGTGCTGATACGCGGCTACACTCCATTTCGGGCTGCCTTTCTGGCTATTCTTGCAAGCTTTTTCCTGAGCATGCTGCGTTCGGATACGCGCTTTTCGCCGCGTTCTTTTTTTGAGGCGGTCTTTGTCTCCGCAAAGAGAACAGTGATGATCGCAGTGGCCTGCGCCGCAGCCGGCATTGTTATCGGCGCGATTACCCTCACTGGAATCGGACTCTCTCTTTCGAGCATCATTATGACGCTTTCCGGCGGCAATCTCTTGCTCGGACTTATTCTCATCATGTTGTGCTGCATCGTGATGGGCATGGGCACGCCGACCACAGTCGCCTACGTCATTGTTGCGACCCTTGGCGTACCTGTCATGCGAAACTTCGGCTTCGACCCGATTCCTTCGCATTTTTTCGTTTTCTATTTTGCCGTGCTCTCGATGATTACTCCCCCAGTAGCCATCGCCGCATACGCTGCTGCCGATATCGCCAAAGAGGACGCGATGAAGATCGGTTTCCAGTCAATAAAGATCGCTGCGGTGATTTTTGTTATCCCGTTTGTGTTCGTTTTTGACCGAGGGTTGCTTTTCGATGCGCCCGCGCTCACCATTATTCTTAGAACTTTCGCCACGCTGGTGTCGATCGTCTTCTTCGCCGGCGCAGCCACCGGGTGGCTCTTCAGACGACTCAACATATTCTGGAGAGCTCTTCTTGTAGCGCTCTTTCTGGCGGTGAACGCACCGTTTGTTCCTTTGTCGTTAGCAGGTATCGGAGCTGGCGTGGCCGCCGGTTTGTGGCTTTTTTTCGCGCAAAGAGGTTCGCGTATTTCGGGGGAAAGCACTATTAAAAAGACTATTGGGAAGGATGATCTGGTATGAAGAAAGAATTGGTTCGCCCTTCGGGGTCGTGGGTTGCCTTGATAACGCCTTTTACATCGAACGACGAGGTCGATTTGAAAGGGTTCGAAAAACTGGTGGATTTTCACGCGGCGAACAAAACGGACGGCGTTGTGTTTATGGGCTCCACCGGGGAAGCGCCCTCTCTCTCGTTTGACGAAAAGAGAGAAATCATTGCGAGTATGGCCCTTTACTGCAAGGGGAAAATTCCAGCCCTTTTCGGCGTAACGTGTTCGACAACGAAGGAGACAGTGCGTCTTGCGCAGTTTGCAGAAGCGCAGGGAGCGGACGGAATCCTCATGGTGGTTCCTCCGTATATCATTCCTCCGCAGGATGCGATCTACGACTTTTTTGCGACAGTTGCGAAATCTGTTTCCATCTCGGTGACGATTTACAACAATCCCGGCAGAGTCATTGCGAATATTGATCCGGCTACCGTTTCGATGCTTGCCGATATACCGAACATCGTTGCGGACAAAGAGGCAGTGCCGAACAACAACCAGCTTATCGGCGTCATGGGCGCCGTAGGCGGAAAGATGAATGTCCTCTGCTGCGATTCGCCCAAATTTGGAATCATCCTTCCGCTTCTGGCGATGGGAGGACACGGCACGGCGAATGTAACGGGCAATATTATCCCGAAAGAGTTCGCGGAGATGTCGAAACCATGGACTTGCTGGGAGGACGCTCAAAGAGCGAAGGAGCTTTTCTTCCAATACAAACCTCTGCTGGATTTGGCCTATGCCGCCGTCAATCCGGTTTCAATAAAAGCCGCGGTCGGATTAATAGGGCTTCCCGCCGGAAACCCGCGCGCGCCCCTTCAGCCTTTGAAGGGACCGATTCTTGAAAACGCCAAAAGACTCGTCGAGCAGTTCAAATTACGGGAACGCTACGGCCTGTAGGGAGAGAATCGGATGGCGGAACTTAAAGTATTCGACGGAATGAAGCATTGTATGGCGGTATTAGGTCCCGGAGCGGACATCTACGAAGAGCTTCGCGATCTCTTCGAAAAGTCCGGCTGGGAAGAGGCGATTATTGTCAACGCGATAGGGTCTTTTGCAAGGGGAGTCGTTCGATACCCCAAAACACGCGAACTCCCTCCCGAGATTGCCACCGTGGAGTACGAAGGACCTTTCGAGATTGCCTCCATGGTTGGAACAATAAGGAAAGAAGCGAAAGGAATCAATTTGCACCTCCATGCTTCGTTTGCCGATAAAGGAGATCATTTTTTTGGCGGAGCGCTTGGCGAAGGGAGTACCGTCTACAAAATGCTGGAGGTTTTTTTACTGGTCAAAGGCAGGGTGTGAGGCGATGAGTACTTTACGTATACGGTATTTCACGGACGAAGAGCGCAATGAGAACGACGGCGAGGTCATCGAGCTTCTGGAAAAAGTTATTTCATCCTTTTTTTCTCAGTACCTTGCTCGGGGGATCGAGCTTCAGCTCGAATTTCCGAAGCATGAAGGTGAAAACGTTTTTCCGGCGGGATCGCTGACGCTTTGCTTCCCGGAAGCGGGAATCACGGAAGAACGCTTGTTTTTCGAGGAGACAGGAGCGCGTGAAGTCAGCGCCGGCTCTGAGATGGAGTCTGACTTGAGGGCGGTTTTCCAGCGCTTTCTTTTATCGGTAGAAGCATCCGATGCTTCGGCGGGCTGTCGTCCTGAGGGGTGAACGCTGTAAAACTTCCGTCGTTGGCGGAACAAGTAACCGCTTTAAGAGAAGGCGTTAGCGCTATGCTGAGTAGAATTGTTTCCAGTATTAACCCCTAAAAGGAGGTGTTTGTGAAGACTGCTTTCCGCCTGTCTTTTCGCAGCTTTTTTTAACATAAAATAACTGAGGAGAGTGTGTCGTATGGACGGCAAGGAATTGAAAAAGAGCTTTGGACTGAGGGCCCTGGACAAGGTGGAGAAGGTGGGGAATGCCCTGCCGAACCCCGCGATGATCTTCATCATCCTCGCGGCGGTCACGATTTTGGCTTCCGCTCTGTGTGCCTGGCTCGGTGTTTCCGTAACCTACGAGGTGTTCGACGCGGCCTCGAAGACCTTCGTGGAGAAGACCGTCGCGGCGGTTAATCTGCTTTCGCCCGACAGCCTCCGCTACATGGCCACCTCGATCGTGAGCAACTTCACGGGCTTTTTCGCCCTCGGAACGGTCTTCACCATCATCATCGGCGTGAGCGTCGCGGAGGGAACGGGGTTCCTCTCCGCCCTCCTGCGCAAGCTGGTGGCGATTACGCCCCGCTACCTGGTTTCCGCGGTCGTGGTCTTCCTCGGTATCATGTCGAACGTCGCGTCTTCGACAGGGTATGTCGTCCTCGTTCCGCTCGGCGCGGTGGTCTTCATGGCGTTCAAACGTCACCCCATCGCCGGGCTGGCGGCGGCCTTCGCCGGAGTGTCCGGAGGATGGAACGCGAACCTGCTGATCGGTACGAACGATCCGATGTTCGCGGGCATGTCCACGCAGGCTGCGCAGATCATCGACAGCGCGTACGTGGTCACTCCGGTGTGCAACTGGTATTTTATGATGGTCTCCACGCTGTTGATAACGCTGATCGGTACGTACGTCACGGACAGGATCGTCGAGCCGCGGCTTCCCGCGTTCGATTTCCATTCGATCGAGGAAGTGAAGGATGTCGGCCTGAACGAAAAACGTGGTATGAAGTGGGCGGGTATCTCCGTCGTCGTCTATGTTGCGATTATGTTCCTGCTGACGTTCCCTGAAAAAGCCCTGCTCCGCAATCCCGCCACGGGGTCGCTTCTCGGCTCTCCGTTCCTCGGCGGCATCATCTTCTTCATGATGCTGCTCTTCCTCATTCCGGGACTCTTCTACGGGATAGGCGCGGGCGTCGTCAAGAACGACAAGGACGTCATTGAGATGATGAACAAGGGAATCTCGGGGCTCTCCAGCTTCATGGTGCTCATCTTCTTCGCGGCGCAGTTTACGGCGTTCTTCAACTACTCCAACCTGGGGATCATCATCTCCGTCTCCGGGGCAAACTTCCTGAAATCAGTCGGCTTCATCGGCCTGCCGTTGATCGTCTGCTTCATCCTGCTGACGGCCTTCATCAACATCTTCATCGCGGTGGATACGGCGAAGTGGGCGCTGATGGCCCCCATCTTCGTTCCCATGTTCATGCGGCTGGGTCTCTCTCCGGAGCTCACTCAGGTATCGTACCGCATCGGCGACTCCGCGACGAACATCATCGCGCCGCTCATGCCCTTCTTCGTCCTCACCGTCGCCTTCTTCCAGAAGTACGACAAGAACGCCGGAATCGGCAGCGTGGTGGCGACGATGCTGCCGTACTCGCTCTTCTTCCTCGTCGGCTGGATCCTTCTGTTTGTGGCGTGGTACCTGCTGGGGCTCCCTCTCGGCCCCGGGGCGCCCCTCTTTTACGGCGTATAGCGGAGGCGCCCGATGCAACCGAAGTGGCGGCGCATACGCGACGGACTGAAAGAGCGAGGACTCGACGGGGCCTTGATCTTTTCTCCGGAGAATCTGCACTACGCGGCCGGCTACGCCTGTCATCAGCACACGGTCTCCCGCAAGCCCGAGATGGCCTCCGTCGTAATTCCAACCGCGGAGGCGCTGGAGCCGCTGCTTATCTGCATGGATTTCGAGCACCCAGCGGTTGTCGAGAAGACGGAAGGCATCCCGACGAGAGCGTACGACAGCTGGGTCGGGGTGAGGGAGTACGAGGATATCGCGGAACGACGCGAGGCCGGGCAGGAGAAGAAGCCGTTTTCCTCCTCGATGGACGTCCTGGTCCGCTCCGTGCGGGAGACGGGTCTCGCGTCGGGGAAGCTCGGCATCGAAGAGGACTTCGTCCCGCTGAAGTTTCATGCGCTCCTGAAGGAACGCCTGCCCGAAGTCTCTTTCGTCGATATCTCCGATATGCTCATCTTCGCCAGGAGCGTCAAGACTCCCGAGGAGATCGACATGTTCCGGAGGTTGACGGAGGTCGCCGACGAGGCGCTTCTTGAAGCGTCGCGGCATGTTCGCCCCGGCGCGACCGAAAAGGACGTGGCGCAGGTGTTCCGGCGCCGCGCGATCGAGTCGGGGATATGCGTTCCAAGCGCATGGAGCACCTTCAACACCGGCCCGAACAGCAGCATGCTGCGCCTTCCGGGGGACCGGACGATAGCGGATGGCGATCTTTTCAAGTTCGACGGGGGCGTGAACGCCGAATTCGATTTTTATACCACCGACACGTCAAGGACGTGGATCGTCGGAAACGGAGACCCTGCGCTCGAAGAGCTGAAGGACTGCCTGTGCACGGCGCAGCGGAAGATGATCGCGGCCGCCGTCCCGGGGCTCCCGATCAACGAACTCTTTTCTACGGGCTTCGAGGCCGTCAGGGAGAAATACCCGAGCTATCGCAGGGGGCACCTCGGACACAGTATCAGCCTTGGTCCGCAGACTGCGGAGGCGCCGTTCATCGCTCCCGGCGAAACGCGCCCGCTGGAGCCGGGAATGATTCTCTGCATCGAGGTTCCGTGCTACGTACGGGGTACGGGAGGGTTCAACATCGAGGATATGGTGTTGATCACGGAAAGCGGTTGCGAGGTGCTTACCTGGAGGACGCCGCATTATCTCTGAGACTGCGGCGGTGAAGGCGAAAAAGAGCGGCGGGCGTCCGGAAGAACGACGGAAACACCATTCGGGTTATGCCGCAGAGACATTTTCTTCTCCACAAATTGATGTCATTTCTTTTTTTTCGAAACATGACGTTCGATTTGTTTATGACTCCCCGTTTCTGAAGAAAGATATGTTCGAACGAAAAAAGGAGCCTCCCCCTTCACTCGGCGGGAGGCTCCTTTTCCGGAAGGTGTTTCCAATATTTTTTCGGCATGAACTGTCTCTGGAGTCTCGGGTTCTCCCTCGACCGGACGGCGATGGAGTGGAAATACTCTTTCCACAGGTCGCGGAATGCTTCCTCCCGGCGGGACGGGGCGATTCCTTCGGGGAGGCTGAAGTCGGCGATGCGCCAGAGGCGCGGAGCGTAGATCGCTGCTTTTCCCCTCCCGAGGTCGTGGATGATCCACTTCTCGTTTCCTAACCTCGTTGAGAAGTGCCCGGCGAGCAGCTGAAGGAGATCGGCCTCGGGCTCGAACGGAGCGTAGAGCACGCCGCCGATCTCGGTGAAGCGGAGAAGCCCCAGGAAACGGTGGCGCTCTCTCAGGACGGCACGGCTCGCTTCGTGGACCGGCAGGACGCGCGGATCGGTCAGCAGTCTGTCCACGCTCTTGCCGAGCGTCCACGCGAGATTGTAATAGGTATAGACCGACATTTCGCGTTCTTTGAGCGCGCTGAGAAAGGCGTAGTACCCCCGGGTGAATACAGGGGCCGAAAGACGACGGCGCAGGACGTCGCCGGTCTGCTTCGCAAGCAGCTCATCTGTCCGGGCTTCTTTGGGCGGCCAGAGAAACGGCTGTCCGCTTCCCGCGTGCCCGATCGCCTCGGGCGGTTCTCCTGCGCGCGCACTTTCGAAGAGCAGACAGAGGAATCCGTTGAAGCTGCCGTCGTAGACCCAGGTGGCCACTCGTCAGAACTCCAGCGAGAGCTGGCGGGTCTTCCACGCGGGGGGCGGAGGAGGAGTGAGAAGACGGCGCAGCGCCCGCGCATCAAGGGAGGGGAGGGAGAATCCCTTGCAGGCGAGGAAGTAGCGCGCCCGCTTCATCACCACTCCGAGCTTCTTCAGGTCGTCCTCGTCGAGGCGCCGTCCTTTTCGAGCCGTCAGAATGCGTTTTGCCGAGAGGACGCCGATGCCCGGAGTTCGGAGCAGCTCCTCGTAGGAGGCGCGGTTTATGTCCAGCGGAAAGAGGTCGAGATGGCGGAGCGCCCATGACGTCTTCGGGTCGAGCGACTCGTCAAGATTCGGCTGCTCCGGCGAGAGGACTTCGTCCGGACGGAATCCGTAGAAGCGGAGCAGCCAGTCGGCCTGGTAGATTCTGTGTTCGCGCAGGAGCGGCGGCGTTGTGGTGATCGCGGGGAGGAGCGGGTTCGCCGAGACGGGAACGTACGCGGAGTAGTAGACGCGCTTGAGACCGAAACGGTGATAGAGTCCTCCCGCCAGGCTGAGGATGGAGAGGTCGGTCTCCGGAGAGGCGCCCACGATGAGCTGCGTGCTCTGTCCTGCAGGGACGAACGGCGCGAGCGAACGTGTGGAGACGAGGCGCTTCTCCTTCCGTTCGGCGATGGAGTCGCCGATGAGGCTCATCGGACGAAAGATGGACTCCTTTGTCTTTTGGGGCGCGAGGGCCCGCAGACTGACCTCCGAAGGGAGTTCGATGTTGACGCTCATCCTGTCGGCAAGGAAACCGAGCGCGGTGACCAACCTGGGAGACGCACCCGGAATGGCCTTCGCGTGGATGTAGCCTCCGAACCGGTACTCATCGCGGAGGATCTTCGCCGTGCGGATGAGCTGAATCATGGTGTCGTCGGGGGAACCGACGACCGCAGAACTCAGGAAGAGCCCCTCGATGTAGTTCCTGCGGTAGAATCCGATGACGAGGTCGGCGAGCTCACGCGGGGTGAATGATGCCCGAGGCACGTCGTTGCTTCTTCGGTTGACGCAGTAGGCGCAGTCGAAGGCGCAGTCGTTGGAGAAGAGGATCTTGAGCAGCGAGATGCACCGTCCGTCATCCGACCAGCTGTGGCAGATGCCGCCAAGCGATGTGTTGCCGACCGCTCCTCTTCGTCCTCCGTTTCCGCTGGAGGAGCAGGAAACGTCGTATTTTGCGGCTTCGGCAAGAATTGACAGCTTACCGGCGGCATCCATTCTTTTCGCCCCCTTCCTCAAGGTTATGCTAACCAAATGTTATCATTATTTCGCGGAAATGAAAAGCCCTCCGGAAAACTGGGGAAGTGGGCAGATCGTTGAACAGCATTGCGTGTGTGCGTACGAAAAAATGGAGGATGTTTTGTATCCATGCCTCGTCTGCGCTGAAAAGTTTGCTATAATGGCTACCGGAGTCCGAGCTGAAGAAGTGCCGCACGTATCTGGTTGCTGGGAGGATGAACGCTTTGAAGGCTTTTTCCTCGTTGAACGCCGATTCTCCGAAGCGTACCGGACGCATGGAATCTATTCACTGGTACGTGGTTTTCGTCTTGCTGCTTGTAGGGGCTGTATTTTTGGTCATGGAGCTGCTCCATGCCCGCGCAGTCCGCAAGCAGGAACAGTTTTTCAGCGACCGTCAGTACCTTCAAACCACCATGTCGCGTCTCGCGTTAGAGGATCGGGTCTCCTCCGTTCTCATGCAAGAACGGTTTCTTTTGGAGCACCTTCTTCTAGAGCCTGCAAACGGGTCTTTCCCTCCTCTATCCGACATTCAACGCGCGCTTCAAAGCGCCATTTACAACACCGCCGACATCCTAGGATTCTATTTTGCTCCTCACCCGCTGTACCCCGGCGCGCAGCGGTTCAGTTCGTTCCGTTCGACCCCGACCGGAGACGCAGCCAGGGAATTTGCCGGTTCTCTGGAAGATTCTTTTGATTTTTCCACTCCTCGTCCCGACGATCTCTACCATTTTTCAGGAAGCGTCCGGGCGTCCTCGCGCGTCAGGATGATGGCGCTGGTTGAGGCGGCTGTATCGGAAAAAGGCTTTATGGGGTACTTCATCACGATCATCGATCTTACCCCTTTCCTTGTCAGATATGTGCTCCCCATGGCCCAGGGGGCAGGGAGCGCGGTCTTCCTCATCGACAGGGAGGGAGTGGTTGTCGAACATCGGGATTCTTCTCTGGTGGGGGGCAACGCGGAAAAGCTCTCGGGAGGAGAGGGGGATGCCCTTCGGGTGGCGTGGTCGCGGGTCAGAGAGTCTTTTTCCGGAATGGAGGCTATCGAGCTTTTTGATGTCTCTTCCGAGATGCCGCAGAGGAAACGGCTGGCATGGAATTCCGCCAGGGTAGGGGAGAACAGGTTGTTTGTCGGCGTCTACGCTCCTGAGTCCGATATCAACCCGGTGGTTTCCGAACTGCGGGTGCAGCGCTTCATTCTCGGAGGGGTACTCGCGCTCTTGCTGGTTATGATTGCTATTGCCTTTATTCGAAAGCGGTCCGACTTCGAAGTCCGGCGGAGCGAATCGACATTCAGGGCAATTTTCAACAGCGCCGCGTCCGGGATAGCGATTCTCGATGCGAACGGGGTTATCCTTTCCTGTAATACGACGATGGAAAACATGACGGGGCGCCCCTCCGCGCAGTTGAGGATGCGCACGCTCTTCGACCTCGCGGCGCCGTCGTTGCAGGAGGAGAAGGAAAAAGTGCGGGAGGCTTTGCGATCCGGCGCGCTCTCGGCGAGGGCTGAACTCCTTTTCTCAAGGAAGGGAGCCGAAGCTACAAGTCCCGAGAATGGATCCTTCTGGGGAGATGTTTCGCTGAACCGCCTGGAAAGAGACTCGTCAACCGTCCAAATGCTCGCGGTGGTGACTGATATTTCGGGATTGAAACGGGCGGAGGACTTGCTCCGGCAAAACGCGGAAACGCTGGAAGCGCGGAAGAAGGAGCTTGAGCATGTTGCGGCCAGTCAAAGCGCCCTGCTGGAGATGTTTACGTTCTTTTCCGAGTGCGTGACGATAGAAGAACTTTTCCAGGTGCTCTCCGAACATCTTTTCCCGGTGATTCCGTTCCGCTGCCAGACGCTCTTCATTAAGCGCTCGCGTGAAGCCGCTTCGTTCGAGGTGCTTGACTCCGGAGGGGATGTGCTGCGGTCGATGCAGACGGATTTCCTCGAAAAGAAGAAGGGAATTCTCGGCTACGTCGCCAACACGGGCAAAGCCTACCTCATGGGCGATGTGTCCATCGATCCCTATTTCATACCCCATTCGCCCGAGGTGCGGTCGGCCGTCGTCGCCCCTGTGATGTACAAGGGATTCCTCTAGGGAGCTATTGTGCTGGACAGCGACAGGAAGTTTGCTTTCGGCATACGGGAGAGGGATATGCTGAGCATCGTGGGTTCCTACGTCGCGCTCCACCTCGAGGAGTTTTTTGCCAGACAGGAACTGGATAAGAAGGCGACGCAGCTGCGCTTTCTCCACAGGGTGATCCAGCAGATCGCTGCAGAGCGAAACAACGAGGCGCTCGCACGCAAGATTGTCGATGTGCTCTTCGACGAGCTCGGTTTCCCCGGAGCCGGATTCTACACTCCTCCTCCGAAGGGAGAGAACGCTCCGGTTCTGGTTGCCGGAAGATCTAGGGCGGAGCGAGAAACCTGTTCCCCGGAGTGCGAACTTGAGGCGGGAGCTGCTATGAGAAGCCGCACCCCCGTCGAGCGGGAAGTGAACGGCAGAGCGCTCGTTCTCTCCATTCCGGTCACTTTTGAAGGAGAGGTCTTCGGCGCTCTCGCCGCCCGGCACGACGCCGGTTTTTCCGCAGCGGACCGGGAGCTGCTCGAGATCACGGCAGAGCACATGACGACCTTCTGGGCGCTGAACAATCTGCTTGCGCAACGCCGCCACGAGTCGCTTGTCGATCCTTTGACGCAGGTATGGAACAGGCGGTACATCATGCACCGGCTTGACGAAGAGAGTTCCCGCATCAACAGGACGAACGGCAGAGGCTCCGTGATTCTCGTCGACCTCGGCGACTTCAAGCAGATCAACGACCGTTACGGGCACGTTACGGGGGACGAGGTCCTTCGTGTGACATCCGCCACAATGAGTGAAAACCTCAGGAATTACGATATGATAGGGCGCTACGGCGGAGATGAGTTCCTTCTCTACCTGCCGGACGTCTCACGAGAGGAAGCCGGGGCGATCATGGTACGGATGGAGCTGAAGGTCGCCGAGCAAAAAATCGAAGGCTTTGAGGGAGCGGTCATCCTTGATTACGGCATAGCCGGCTGCCCTGAGGATGGAATAAACCTCTCGGAAGTCATCAGGATTGCGGATGAAAGGATGTACAGATACAAGGCGGAGAGAAAGGCGGTGAAGAGTGAATGATCGTATCGCTGCATCATGCCAGTTTTACGGTGGAGAATCTCGAAAGGTCGGTCGCGTTTTATCAAGAAACGCTGGGGCTGAAACTCGAAGGAGTGTGGGAGCGGGATCAGGAATACTCCGAGGGCGTCACCGGCATACGCGGGGCATGGCTCAAAGTGGCCTATTTTTCTCTTCCGAACGCTTCTTTTGAACTTGTGGAGTACCTGGGGGCGAAGGGGAAGAAGATCGACACGTCGACAAATAATGTCGGAAGCGCTCATGTGTGCCTTATTGTTGCAAATTTCGACGCCTTCGTTGAGGCGCTTGCGGAACGCGGCGTCGTTTTTGCAGGGAAAACCTGCACTATCCCTGCCGGTTCGAACAAGGGAAAGAAAATCGCCTATATCGAGGACCCCGACGGAAATACCCTTGAGCTGGTGTCATCGAGAGCTCTTTCGTAACACGCCGGATGCGAAAACCGGAAAGAACCAGCAAAGGAGGATGAAAACGTCATGCTTGGTCAGTATTATTTGATTACCGGGATAGGTGCTTTTGCTCTGATTCTCCTCGCCGTGATCACCGGGTTGTTCGGCAGAAACCTCAGGAAGATCGTCCCCGGGCCCCTTGTGCTGAAAATCCACAAGTTCTCGGCCCTTACAGGCGCTCTTTGCGCTCTTCTGCACGTGCTCGGCGTTCACGGGTATTAGCAGCGTCCGCCTGCCGGCTTCACAACGCGTCTTTATTCTCCGGCGTCACAGTTTACCATAAAGAAAGGTGATTTTCAGTGCTTCCTATGCCAAGTCAGAAGATCCTCGTCGTCGAGGACTCGCTCAGTCAGCGAATGATGATCTCCCGCCACCTCCGTAACTGGGAGTACGAGGTGCTGGAGGCCGCCGACGGCGTAGAGGCGTTCACCGCGTTTCGGCAGCAGAGCCCCGCGATCATCATAACGGACCTCGATATGCCGGAAATGAACGGCTTTCAGCTTATTGAGGAGATTCGCAGGAAGGAGATAGCCCGTACGTACATCATCGTCCTCAGCGCCTCCGACGACAAGTCGAGCGTCGTTTCAGCCCTGGCGCTGGGCGCGGACGACTATCTCGTGAAGCCGTATCACCCCGATGAACTGCGCGTGCGCCTGACAGGAGCCGAGCGCGTGCTGCGCCTCCAGAACCAGGAGCTGCTCATCTTCGCCATGGCACAGATGGTGGACACCCGAAGTCCCGAGACAGGAGCCCACCTCGACAGAGTGCAGTATTTCAGCAGGCGCATAGCGGAAGAGCTTGCCGCGGAAGGAGATCCGCTTGTTACGGCTTCGTGGATAGCGCAGCTTTTTTCCCTTTCTCCGCTTCATGATATCGGCAAGATCGGCATCCCCGACGCCATCCTGAACAAACCGGGCAGACTGACTCCCGAAGAGTTTGTCATTATGAAAGAGCATGTTACCATCGGCGCCTCGATCTTCTCGCGGATCTACGAACGTACTCACTATGCGCCGTTCGGATTCGCCATCGATATTATCCGCTGTCATCACGAGAAGTGGGACGGCAGCGGATACCCCGACGGGCTCGCGGGAGAGAGCATTCCGCTCTGCGGAAGGATTGTCGCTCTCGCCGACGTGTACGACGCCATCAGCAGCAAGCGTGTCTACAAACCATCCTTCCCGCGGGAGCAGTGCTGGGATATTATCAACAGGGGCAGGGGAAGCCATTTCGATCCGCGGCTTGTCGACATATTCAACCGCAACGAGGATTACTTCTGGAATATCGTCGAAGAGCTACGGGATATCGACGATTGAGTTCGCCGTAGGTGACGGGAGGGGGATCTTTTTATGTACGGACAGTTCTCCCGTTTTGTCGGGCGTATTTCGCTCCGGAGGATCATTCGCATCGCTTTTGTCTTTCAGATACTCATTCCTGTCTCTTTCTTGGGGTGGATGTTCTTCAGAACGTCCCGGGAATCGGTCGAAGCGCTCTCTATGCGCCTGGGGAGCGAAGTGGCGGCGCGGATCGCGGAGCATCTCCAGTCGTATATGGCTGTCCCTCTTCTCGTGAACTCTCTCAATGCGGACGCGCTGGAGTCGGGGAGGGTCGACATCGCCTCTCCCCGGATCTGGCAGCCCTTTTTCACCGAACGCATCAGGGCCTTTCCGTCAATAGCGTATACCTTCATCGGCACGCCCCGCGGAGAGTTCTTCGGGGCGCGCCGCTTCAAGGAGAATGTCGAACTCTTCGTAGCAAGTCCCGAGACAACGGGAGGCGCTTCCGTCTATTACTCCGTCGATCCCCGGGGGATGACGGGAGACGAAATCATCTCCTACCCCGGCTTCGACCCCCGCACCCGTCCGTGGTATACAGCGGGCGAACACGCCGACACTCCCGTCTGGAGCGAAATCTACCGCCATTTTGCACTCGATGACCTGGCGATTACCGCCGTCCAGGCTCTTCGCGGGGAGGACGGCTCTCTGGTCGGAGTGCTCGGCGTCGATCTCCCCCTCTCCGCTATCAACAGCTTTCTCAGGGAGCTGAAGGTGGGCGCCGAAGGACAGATTTTCATCCTCGACAATGACGGAAACATTGTGGCGGATTCGACTGTCGATAAGCCGTTTCACATCCGCAACGGCGCCTTTTCCCGGATTGCGGGCGTGGCTTCTCCCAATCCGGCAATAAGGGCGGCCGCTGAAAGGATGGCGCGCGAAGAGCAGGGAGAGCGCACAGGCCGAATGTTCTCCGTCGAAAACTCCGCAGGTATTTCCGAGTACGTCCGGACACGCCCGTTCCGATCTCTCGGTCTCGACTGGAAGATCGCCGTCGTCATTCCGGAGAAGGAGTTCATAGGGTCTGTGCAGCGTATGGCCCGCTCGGCGTTTCTGATCACCCTGGCTGCGCTTGGTCTTTCTTTGCTGACGGCGTTCTGGGTTTCCCGCTGGATATGCCGTCCCCTTTCGGATCTTGTGGAATCGGCGAAGGCTATCACCCGCGGCGAGTGGCGCGCTCCGTTCGTCCTGAAGCGGGACGACGAGGTGGGAGAGCTCTCCCGCTCCTTCGCCCTGATGTCGAAACAGCTTTCGGAGGCGTTCTCCGGCCTTGAAGAGAAGGTCCGCTTACGGACGGTCGAACTCGAACAGAAAAACCGGGAGCTGACCGAGGCCAAGGCGGTTTCGGAGTCTCTCGCTGAGGAGGCGAAAGCGGCGAGCCGCGCGAAGAGCTCGTTTCTGGCCTCCATGAGCCATGAAATCCGCACGCCGATGAACGCAGTGCTCGGGTTAAGCGACCTCGTGCTCTCAACGCCGCTCTCAGAGGAGCAGCGAGAACATCTTTCTCTTGTGCAGACATCTGCCGAGTCGCTGCTTGGTATTCTTGACGATATTCTCGATCTAGCGAAGATAGAGGCGGGAAAGATGTCGCTGGAGAACCGGCCGTTCCGTCTGCGTCCTCTCGTGGAGCAGGTGGGAGCGCTCATGCGCCCTCGCGCGGAGAAAAACGGAGTGGCGCTTGGAGTGTCGGTAGCGCCGGAGCTCTCCGACGCCTTCGAGGGAGATCCGCTCCGCGTGCGGCAAATTCTGATGAATCTTGTCGGCAATGCCGTAAAATTCACCTCCGAGGGCTCTGTGGAGATCGTCGTGACGCTCGCGGGTGGGGATGAGGAGCAGGCGCAGGTTGCGTTTGCGGTCAGCGACACCGGCCCGGGGATTCCGCAAAGCAAAGTGCATCTTCTGTTTGACGATTTTACCCAGTTGGATGGTTCTTCGACCCGAAAACACGGAGGGACCGGGCTCGGCCTTGCGATATCGCGCAGCCTCGCCCGCCTGATGGGCGGCGATATCACTGTGGAGAGCGAAGTCGGCAGGGGGAGCGTCTTCCGCTTTTCTCTTCCCCTTCTTCGCTGCTCCGGAGAGATTGTTGAGGAACATGAGGGTACGGAAACGGATTTCTCATCGATGAAGGGTAACGTTCTTCTTGCCGAGGATAACGCCGTCAATACGAAGATGACTGTCGCGATGCTCAAAAAAACAGGACTCACGGTACGGCACGCTCAAAACGGCCGGGAGGCGGTCGAGATGTGGCGCAGCGAACCGTTCGATCTGATCCTCATGGATTGCGAGATGCCGGTGATGGATGGATTGGAGGCGACGAGGAAGATTCGCTCCGAAGAACAGGACGGAAAGAGTATTCCTATTGTAGCGCTCACCGCGTATGCGATGAAAGGGGACCGGGAGCGCTGTCTGGAGGCGGGCATGACGGAGTATATCTCCAAGCCCATTCGGTCCCGCAAGCTGTACTCGTTGCTCGCCAGATTTCTCGGGACACCCTCTCCCTCTCTGCACACCGACAGCGAAGAAACGCCCGCGCGGTTTTCTGCCGAAAATGGAGAGCGGGAGCGCTGGGAGAGCGGGTTCGCCGAACTGCTCCTCTCTCTCGACGGAGACCGGGAAGCGTTGGCGGAGATGGTGGAGGCCTTCTTTTCCGAAGTCCCGGAGCTGCGCGGCTCGCTTCGGAGCTCCCTGGAAAAGGGCGATTCCTCCGCAGCAGCGCGCGCGTTGCATAAACTCAAGGGAGTACTTGGCTATCTCATGGGAGGAGAGGACATCTCATTATTCCGCGTTCTTGAGATTGATGCCAGGACGGAGGGTTTGAAAAAGGACGATCCGCGCCTTCGTGAACTGCACGACCTGCTCGACCGGTACGAACTCTTTCTTCGTGAAGCGGCTTCCCGCTGAGCATCCGTTGTGCGCTTATTCCGGGGAATTTTCTCAGCTTCCTCACTTTCGATTGAAAAGGCCATCTTTTCGGACGAAACGCTTCGGGGTATAATCCTCTCCAATCTTTCGTCCAGGAGGCATTGCTATGAATCCACAGTTTGCACGAAGAATGACGCGCTTTCAAGAGTCCGATCTGACGCCCATCCTGCGTCTTGCAGCAAATCCTGAAGTGATCTCGTTCGCCGGAGGCCTTCCGGCGCCGGAGCTCTTCCCGGTCGAGGATTTGAAGAAGGTGGCCGTGAAGGTGCTCGACGCCAACGGCAGACGGGCGCTTCAGTACTCCGCCACGGAAGGGCATCCTCCCCTCCGCGAGAAGATCGCCGCGCGCACCAACAGAAACCTGAAGACGTCGCTGACGGCCGGGAACGTCGTGATCACAACCGGGTCCCAGCAGTCGCTGGATATTCTGGCGAAGATGTACATCGACGAGGGGGACTGCATTCTGTGCGAGAGTCCCACCTACCTCGGCGCTCTTTCGGCCTTCAACTCGTGCCTACCGGCGTACCGGGAAGTGGCGACGGACGGCGAGGGAATGATCATCGCCGATCTTGAGAAGGCGCTCGCCTCGGAGAAGCGCGCGAAGATGATCTACGTCATTCCGGACTTCCAGAACCCCTCCGGCAAGACGTGGTCGCTTGAACGGCGCAAGGCGTTTCTGGATACCGTCTCGAAGTACGATATCCTGGTGGTGGAGGACAACCCGTACGGCGAGCTCCGCTTCGAAGGGACGACGCCCCCCTCCTTGAAGTCGATGGATACCCGCGGCCAGGTCGTGATGCTGGGCACCTTCTCGAAGATCTTCTGCCCCGGCGTCCGCGTGGCATGGGTCTGCGGGGAGCCCGCGTTCCTTGAGAGCTTCTGCAATCTGAAACAGGCTGCCGACCTCCACACGTCGACGATCAGCCAGTACGAGATCGACGCCTACCTTTCCGACTACGATATAGAGGAACACATCAAGAAACTGATTTCTGTATACCGTGAGCGGCGCGACCTGATGATCCGCACGATGGACGCATCATTCCCGAAGGAGGTTGTGTTCACGCGTCCCGAGGGAGGGCTCTTCACATGGGCCGAGATGCCGGAGCATGTGAACGCGCGGGACCTCTTCCTCAAGGCGCTCGAGAAGAAGGTTGCCTTCGTCCCCGGAGGAGCGTTCTTCCCCAACGGGGGGCACGAGAACACAATGCGGCTCAACTACTCCAACATGCCGCCGGAGCGCATCGTCGAAGGGATCGAACGCCTGGGAGCGGCGATCCGCGAGTATCTCTAAAAAAACGAATGAGAGAGGCAGGGCTGAAACAAGGGGTCCTGCCTCTCTTTTTACTTTCGCGCTTTACGTTGTACATGTTTCAATGTTATCATGTACCGTGCAGCATACTAATACCCGCAGGAGGTTGTTCCCATGGCAGGCAAGCTCATCGAGTGTGTTCCGAATTTCAGCGAAGGACGGCGTCAGGATGTGATCGAGGCGATCGTCGCTCCGTTCAGGGCGACGAAGGGGTGCGGTCTTCTCGATTATCGGGCG
>JAHDKR010000180.1 GCA_018436785.1 Synergistaceae bacterium
GCTTCCTCCCGTGGGTTTCTATCTTCCGAAGACGCTGAACTCCCCCAACGGACATCTGTTCGACAGCGCCTATCACGGGGCCAGCGACGCGCCGATCCGGGAGGGGTGGAGATGGTACTGCTCGTACGTGGAGCAGGGCGCCTGGCAGCCCTCCTGGGGACGGTACGCGGACGACTGGAGGAAGGGGGACAACCTCTGGGACTACTTCACCCTCGTCGGCGAGGTGCTCGCAGGAGGAGCAAACTGAGGATTACGGCTGCCGGTCCGGAAGAGCGCGGAAAGTCCGGAACTTCCCGTTCCGTCGAAGCAGCTTTTCGACGGTTCTACAGAACTCGCAGAAGGGGGTAATGGATATGAAGATCGTCAACCTTACGCCTCATGACGTGAACATCGTGTCCGGCGACAAGAAGAGCCGGTTGGCCTGTTTCAAGTCCGACGTGAAGAGCGGCGAATACGAGCTTCCGCGGGTCCGCTTCGGGCGGATGGAGGACCGGAGCGTCGGGATTATTCCGATGTCGCTCACCTACATGTCCGGCGTCGAACATCTTCCCCCCGAGGAGGACGGGGTGCTGTACATCGTATCCATGCTGGTCTCCGCGGCTTGCCCCGACCGAAGGGATCTCGTCAGTCCGGACAACGTTCTGCGCGAAGAAAGAGGGAAGCCGTGGGCCTGCACCGGTTTCACCCGAAGCCTCCCTCGCGGGGAGGCGGAGAGTCCCTCCGACGAGGGGGACGTTCGATTCCTGACGCAGGGATCCGACGTCGCGAGGCCGACGTACGCCCTCTTCGACCGTTCCCTCCGAAAGGGCGTACGCGAAGAGATGGAAAGCAACGGGGCGAGGAAAACGAAGGGGTCGGAAGTTCTTTACTGTTCGACGCGTTGAAACGACGGTTTGCGTCGCTGCGACGGGGCATACTGTTCCATGTGGACGGGATCATGATTCTAGGAGGTTGAAAGACGATGGGAAGCGTAGGGAGGGTGCCGAGGACGAAGAAGGGCGCGTGGTTATACGACGCCTCCAAGTCGGTGTCGCGCAGGAAAATCAAAAGGGCGAGGAACAAGGAGGTTCGGCGCATTCTTCGAAAAGAAGCCCGCGAGGGAGAGTGAACGACGTTTTGCGTCGGATTTGCGGGTTAGGATGTATTTGTGAAGGATGAAAAAACACGAGGAGGGGTTGCGAATGAAAACGGCGCTGTTCGTGGATCACGAGAACCTGAGCATAGCGGCGAGGAACAGGGGAGTCGGCA
>JAHDKR010000037.1 GCA_018436785.1 Synergistaceae bacterium
GCGCTGGAGAAGGGGGCCTTCGTGCTGGGCGGCGTGAAGAAGGACGACATCCTCCAGGCCGTCGAACTCGCCCGCAGCATGTGGGAGCACGGCGAACCCGTCTCCCCCGTGGCCGACTACGCGGAGACGAACGTGTCGGTGAAGGTGATCAAGGTGATCCAGAGCTACACGAAGGTTGTGAACAAGGTTGTGTGGGGGAAGTAGGGGAGCGATGAACGAACATGAAGCGGGGGAAAAAATAGCGGTCGTCATTCCCTGCTACAATGTAAAAAAGTTCATCCTCCCGCTCATCGCCCGGATCGGTCCTCTCTGCGACATGATCTTCGTCGTGGATGATCGCTGTCCGGAGGGGAGCGGAGAGTACGTCCGAACGCACTGCACCGACCGCCGTATCCGCGTTGTTGTCAACGAGGAGAATCTGGGAGTCGGCGGGGCCGTGATGCGCGGCTACGGAGAAGCCCTGAAGGAGGGAGCAACGGTCATCGTCAAACTGGACGGAGATGGCCAGATGGATCCGGCGCTTCTCCCCCGCTTCGTGCGCCCGGTTTTGGAGGGGACGGCCGACTACGCCAAGGGGAACCGCTTCTACGATTTATCGAACATCTCCGCGATGCCGAAGATCCGGATTTTCGGGAATGCGGTGCTCTCGTTCATGACGAAGTTCTCATCCGGTTACTGGAGCATCTTCGACCCGACGAACGGCTATACCGCCATCCACGCGGACATCGCGCGGCGCCTCCCGTTCGACAAGATCAGCGCACGGTATTTTTTCGAGACGGATATGCTCTTCCGGCTGAACATCATTCGGGCGAAGGTCGTCGACATTCCGATGGATCCGCTCTACGGCGAGGAGAAGAGCGGTCTGAAGATCTCGAGAATCTTAGGCGAATTTCTATTCAAGCACATCCGCAACTTCGGGAAGCGGATTTTTTACAACTACTTTTTGAGGGATATGAGCGTCGCGTCGTTCGAGCTGATCTTCGGCGCGATCTTTCTGCTGTTTGGCCTCTTTTACGGAGGGTATCACTGGATAGCCTCCGTACGAACGGGGATCGGGGCGGCGACCGGGACTGTGGTGTTGTCTGCCCTTGTCGTGATCGTCGGAGTGCAGTTTTTGCTGAACTTCCTGGCGTACGATTTCGCGTCGCAGCCGACGGAGGCGATGCACGTCCTTTTCGAGGTGAACGATGAGTAAGAATCAGATTTTACTGGCGCTTCTGTGCGTGGGGATGATAGCCTCCGGCCAGATTCTTTTCAAGAAGTCGGGTATGGAGATACGCGAGTCTGGGACGTGGTTCACGCTCAGGAACCTCTTTCTCCTGGGCACGGCCTTCGCCATCTACGTCTCGGCGACGTTCCTGTGGATCAGCCTGCTGAAGGCGGTTCCTCTTTCGCGGGCGTACGTCTTCATGTCGTTGAGCTTCGTGATCGTGCCGGTCGCCGGTGTCTTCGTCTTCGGCGAGAAGATCTCGCTCGCCTACGTCGTGGGCGCCTCGCTGATCGTGATCGGTATTCTGATAGCCTCGAGGGCGGGGTGAGCGGCATGCGGCGCGCCTTTTTTCCGCGACTGCGCGGAGTCCCTCGCCTGAAACGCCCTCCCTCGTTCCGGCGCCAAATCAAACTGCAAGGACGGTTTTGATATGACCGACACCCTATTTCACTTTCTTATGGAATATTCGTCGCTGAAGGTCTTTCTCTTCGGTTTGCTGGGGGCTTCCTCCTTTCTTGGAACGGGCCGATTCTTCTTCGACCGCCTTTTCGGGAAGCGAATTCCTTCGCACTATGCGCTCCCGGGCTCGATGCTTCTGGGGTTGCTCTCGTACAGCCTTCTTCTGCAGGCGGCGGGGTTCGCGCATGCGGCCTCTCACTCCGTGCTGAAGACGCTTCTCTGCGCACAGCTCGGCCTCGGGAACGCGCTGCTGCTCCTCTCGCTGCGCCCTTCGGCGGAGCGGAGCGATATGCCTGCGGAATGGAGGAGTTCGCTTCTCTCCTCGAAGACCGCGATGCTGCTTGCATTCCTGCTGGGGCTCTCCCTGTTCGTCAACCTGATCATCGCGCTCGCCCCCTCGACCAAGGCCGACGAAGTGTACGTCTACATGCACGTTCCTCTGCGGATGCTGCAGGACGGAGGCATCTTCTACGAGCGGATCGCGCATATCCATATCGCTTCCTGGATCCCGCAGTTGCACTATCAGCTTATCGCCGCCCCCTTCTACGCGCTGGGGCTGACCGACGCGCTGAATGTAGTCTCGTGGTGCCTGAGCCTCCTCTTCGTCTTTTTTATCGTGCGCACGATCTACGAGAAGACCAGCAACACGGTGTATTCGCTGTTGATCGCGCTGGGTTTGTACGTCGGGATGCACAGCCCCGTTTGGTACGTTACGGGCGGCGCGGGAGCCTTTTCGGTGCTTTCCATGACGGTGCTGACGTATATGACGCTCGACAGCCGGGCGCTCGCCGGCCGTTTCGGCTCCTTCCGTCTGCTGGGAATGGCCTCGCTCTTCTCGATGGCGACCACCGTCTCGAAACTCACCTATCTGCCCGTCGCATTTTTCTGCTTGGCGATCTGCGCGCTGCTCGTATGGCAAAGGGCCGACTACAGGAAATTCTGGACGGTCTTCGCAGTATCGGTATCGTTCTGGGCGGTTTTCTACCTGCCGGCGTTTCTGTGGTCGTGGAGCGTATCCGGATTTTTCTTTGGTCCGATGTCGGACCCGGCGAACGCGGCGGAGACTTCAATGGGTATGGCGAGCTGGTCCTGGGAGGTCATCCGCTACGAAGTGGCCATTGCTTTGGCCGAGCTGAGTCCTTTTGTGTGGGGAGGATGTATGTTCTTTTTTGCGCTTCCGTGGATGCGGAAAGAGCGGTTCGCGTTTGCTTCGGCTTCTTTTCTGTTCACCATACAGATCGCACTGTTCGTCTGGAAGCTACCGCTGCACTTCCGTTATTTTGGAGGGCTTCATTTCGGCCTCGCGCTCTTTTTCTGGGCGAATACGGTGGAATGTTGCCGGGTGCGCTTTCTGCGCGGGAGAAGGTTGTTGTATGCGTGTGCATCCCTTTTTGTTATTCCGTGGCTCTTTCTGCAGCTTTGGTATTCGTCGCAGTTTTTTCCCGTGGTCTTCAATGTCCAGTCTGCAGGAGCGTTCGTCGAGCGCCTGACTCCTTTCTACGCAGACTTCGCAAAGCTCGACGAGCTGCTACCGAAGGATGCGGTTCTGCTGGTCAATCAGATTTCCATGCCTGTATACGCCCCCAGACGAGTTGTGCATGCCGAGAACGAACTGCCTCTACTTAAAGATACCGGCCTGCCCTTCGCCTTCGGATACGCTCCTACCCCCGGCGTTTTTCCCGACTATACCAGCGAGGCGATCTACCAAAACAATGCTGCGGTGCATCACGCCTTCCGCACCCCCGGACGCGCACCCGTGCTGGGGCCCCTGACAGTCTACCGGCTGGAGAAATCGGCCGAAACCGAGGTGAAAGAATGACCATCGAATACCGAATCTGCACCAACTGCGTCATGGACACGACCGACGCCCTGATCACGTTCGACGAACAGGGCGTTTGCGACCACTGCCGGAACTTTCGGGCCGGCATCCAACCTGTATGGGACACGGGCGAGAAGGGGCGCGCCGAGCTGCAACGCACCGTGGAGGCCATCCGCCGCGACGGTCGCGGGAAGGACTTCGACTGTATCCTCGGGATCAGCGGCGGCATCGACAGCTCCTATCTGACCTACCTTGCGAAGGAGGAGCTGGGCCTGCGTCCGCTGGTTTTCCACGTGGACGGCGGCTGGAACTCCGAACTTGCGGTGCACAACATCGAGCGGCTGGTGAAGGGGTTGAATCTCGACCTCTATACCGTGGTCATCGACTGGGAGGAGATGCGCGACCTTCAGCTCGCCTTCTTCAAGGCCGGAGTGCCGCATATCGACACGCCGCAGGACCACGCCTTCTTCGCCACGATGTACAACTTCGCCGAGAAGCACCGGATCAAGCACATCCTCACCGGGGCGAACTACTCCACCGAGTGTATCCGCAACCCGCTGGAGTGGACCTACCACGCCACCGATCTCGTCCAGATTCGGGACATTCATTCGAAGTTCGGCACGCGACCGCTCAAGACCTTCCCCAAGAGCAACATCCTTCGCCACAAGGCCTATCTGCGCTACGTCAAGGGGATAAAGGTCGTCGCGCCGCTGAACTTCATGCCGTACGTCAAAGAGGACGCCGTACGCCTGCTGACGGAGAAGTTCGGGTGGAAGGAGTATCCGCAGAAGCACTTCGAGTCGGTCTTCACCCGCTTTTTCGAGGGGTACTGGCTACCGAAGAAGTTCGGCTACGACACGCGCAAGGTGCAGTTCTCCAGCCTGATCCTCACCGGCCAGATGACGCGCGACGAGGCGCTGGAGAAGCTGAAAACTCCCCCCTGCGACGAGAAGAACATCGCCGCGGACTTCGCCTACATCGCCAAGAAGCTGCGCATCTCCGTCGAAGAGCTGGAGGGGTACCTGAACGCGCCGAACAGGACGCATCGCGATTATAAATCGCAGGAATGGCTCTTCCAGACCGGCACGCGCATCCTCAACGCGCTGGGTGTGGAGAAAAGGTCGATACGGTGAGGCTCACGCGCCGTTTGCGAACAGCGCCTCCAGCTCCTCGTACTTCGGGTAGGTAATCAGCACGGCGCGGTGCGGGCCGTGGAAGACGAAGAAGGCCCCCGCAGCCACTGCGCTCGCTCCCGCGTCCACGGCCGCCTTCATATCGGCCAGGCTCCCCGCGCCCCCTACGGCGATCAGAGGGACGGGGAGCCTGATCGACGTTTCGTTGATCAACTCCACGTCCATCCCCTCCATCGTGCCGTCTCGGTCGACGGAGTTCAGCAGCACCTCTCCCGCTCCGGCCTCGACGCAGCGTGCAAGAAAGTCGCTCACCGGAGTGTCCAGCGTCTTCCCGGTGCGCGAGGCGAAAAGCTTTTTGCCGCCCAGCCACCCCTTCTTCACGTCGGCGGAAACGACCACGGCCTGACTGCCGTAGTGGTCGGCGATCTGCGAGATCAGCGCGGGGTTTTCGAGGGCGGCGGACTGGAGGCAGATCTTTTCCACGCCGGAGGAGAAGAGCCGCCGGGCGTGCGCGAAGGTACGGACGCCCCCGCCGTAGCAGAGCGGCATGAAGCACTCCTCCGCGAACTGCGCCACAAGGTCGAAGTCCGGCTCGCGCCCCGCCTTCGACGCGCCGATGTCCAGCACCATCAGCTCGTCCACTTCTTTCTCGTTGAAGATGCGGATGGCGTTGATCGGGTCGCCCACGTACTTGGGATCCTTGAACTTCAACGTCTTCACCAGCCCGCCGTCAGAGAGCAGCAGGCAGGGGATTATTCGGTGTTTCAGCATGATATCATCTCCGAAAAATTGCGCATCACGGCCATGCCGAAGCGATGGCTCTTCTCCGGGTGGAACTGCGCGCCGAAGATGTTGCCGCGCGCGAAGGCGGCGACGAAGTCGCAGCCGTAGTCGCACGTAGCCGTCACGTCGGACTCGTCCGCGCAGACCACGTAGTAGGAGTGGACGAAGTAGAATCTCTGCCGCTCTTCGGGGAGGATCAGCGGGTTGTCGCGACGGATGGAGAGCGTGTTCCAGCCCATGTGGGGGATCTTCAGCCCCGAATCGGCGGAAAAGCGGAACTTCACCACCTCGGCATCCAGCCAGCCGAGGCCGGGTAGATGCCCCTCCTCGCTCCGCTTCGTCATAAGCTGCATCCCCAGGCAGATGCCGAGGGCGGGCACGCCTCGCTCCAACACCGCGACTGAAAGCGCCTCGGCGATGCCCGACTCGCGCAGCGCCTCCATCCCCCGGTCGAACGCTCCCACTCCCGGCAGCAGCAGCTTCTTCGCGCTCGCGATCTCGCCTGCGTCGCCAGTAATACGGCACTCGCCGCCCACGTGGAGGATCATATTTGCCACCGAATTCAAATTCCCTATGCCATAATCCACGATGGTGATCATAAAGTCCTTCTCCTCCTCTCGGAGAGCATCTTCTCGTAGAGAGCGACGTACTCCGAGCCCATTCGCTCCTTTGAATAACGCGCCGCTCCGAATGTCGCGCACTCCTCCTTCGACGTGAGCGTTCCTCGCCGGAGCGCCCCTTCGACTGCATCGGCCAAGCTATTCAAATCACCGTACGGCACGAAGATTCCGTACGGTGGAGGAGCCACCTCGCTCGGCGCCCCCGAATCGAAGCCTGCCACAGGCGTTCCGCAACAGAGGGACTCCGCGCAGACAAGCGAAAAGGTTTCTCTCTTGCTGGTCAGAATCGTCAGGTCCGCCATCGAATAGAATGTCGCCAACTCACGCTGATCCTTCGTTCGCCCTATAGCGTGCACATTCGGAGGGAAGCGCTCGCTCAGATCGTCCACACCAATCAGGAAAAAGAGCGAGTTGGTCGAGCGCATACGTTCGGCAAGCTCCACTACCCAACGCCCACCTTTATCCTCGGACATCAAGTTCGGCGCCACGGCCAACAGCACCTTTTTGTCGCCGACATCGAACCTCTCCCGCAGTTGCGCGGGGGTTCGGGGAAAGAAGATATTCGTTGTATCGATTCCGTTACGTACTACGCGAAGCGGCTTAGTACCCAAGAACGATCGTTTTACCCGTTCCGCCAGCCAGCAAGACGGCGTCGTCAGAAAGAGGCGCTCGAAATCGCCGAAAAGCCGTCTCTTCTCCTCGAACATCCGCGCCGTTCGGTCGAAGAACCAGCTCGCCGGATAAACTCTTTTTTGCGGACACTGTCCGCACCCGCTCAGCCAGCGCTCGCATTCGAAGGCGTGCCCGCACTTTCCCGTGTATAAAAATTCCGAGTGCAGCGTCCATACCGTCGGAACGGCGTTGCGCTTCAAATACTCCACTACGGGCGCGATGTTGGCGAAGTAGGCGACGATGTCGTGAATATGCACCACGTCTGGTTGAAATTCCTCCATAATGCGCAAAAGCTTTCGCGTGGCCAGGGGAGAGAAGCATCCGGTCAGTCCCGTCAGGCGAGTCATCAGCGCGTGGAAATAGACCTCCGCCACCCCGCTGATCCTGTGAACGCCCGCCTCGCGCACCAAAGGTCCTCGTCCGTAGCAGGCCAGCGAAGAATGCCCCTGCTCCGTCAAAAGAACATGCAGGTCGTAAACAATCTTCCCCGTACTGCTGTGTTTATAGTTGACGTCGATGAGGAGGATTTTCATCGAGAAGCTTACCAAAGAGTCATCCTGTTAATAATGCCTTACCAAAAATCTACAATACTGAAGCGCTGTGGCAAAAGAAAAACACTTTCTTTCACAAAAAAAGTAGAACACTTTGTGGAATGTTCTCCAGAAAAAAGGTTGGAGCTTGTGCAAGTGAAAACGAAGAGACGAATAAGAAATAGTCGATCGAGTATAAAACCATTCGATATCCTCTCTCATTTTTTGGAAGCGTGTCTTGTTGTATAGGTAGTCGTTAAGGCAGATATTGCTTAAAGCGATACATGTCGTGTACGTCAGAAGGTCGCTGTGCTTTTCAAGTGCGCCAAGGGATGCAGTGTACTCACGAAAGCTTTCAATGAGGTTAAAAAAACGAATGTGAAGTGAACTCTTATATGTTTTGGTGATTGATTCCGGATTTACACAGTGAAAATATGTGTATTCATTAATAGAGTAAATTTGCGGATTATGTATAAAAAGCTTAATATTAAACAACAGGTCTTCTGCATAAATATCCGAATTTTTTTCAAATAACAGATCAATGGATTTGATGAAGCCCGTTTTATAAAGCTTGTTCCAAGCGCAAAGGCCGTAGTTTTTACCAAAAAAAAAGTCGAACTTAAACTGAGAGCTTAAAGATGTCGGGTTGGTTATTGCTCCTTCGGGTATCGCATTTCTTCTGGTGATTTTTCCAGTGGAATCGTAAATTGAATAATTGCCAATAATAACGTCTGCTTTTTGTGAATTTATTAAAAGTTTTTCAATGGCGTTATGAGCTAAAAAATCGTCAGAATCAAGAAAGTAGAGGTACTCCCCCTCGGCATGTTTCATTCCAGTGTTTCGCGCACCGGACAGCCCCGTGTTTTTTTGACTAAGAGATTTGATGCGAGAGTCTCTTTCGGCATATGTGTCGATAATCGCTTGAGAGTTGTCCGGGGACTCGTCATTGACGACGATGATTTCTAAGTCACGGTAACTTTGATTGACCACGCTTTCAAGGCATCGCTCCAGATATTGCTCTACATTGTAAACTGGAACAATCACGCTTACTAGCTTCGACACGACCTCATCGCCTTTCAGATAATAGAAAAATATAGAAACAGAATCTTAGGCATTTATTTTAAATATCTTTCGATAGATTGCTCGTACAAAGCGATGCAAGCCTGCCGCCTTTAATAAACGTATTATGATATCTCTTGTGGCAAATTTCATATTTCGTTTTTTGATTCTAATCCATGTCGAAAATTTTACTACAGAGCATCTGAAGTAGGAAGGCTTGTCCAGAAGAAGATCGATGAGACATATGTCTTCTCTGTCTTTTGGCGTGTTCCTATTTATTTTAAACATCTTTAAGTTAGTCAAAGAAATAAATTTCATTCCTCTAAATATAAGATAATTTTGAGGATCAAAGAAGAGCTCCGGAAGAGATTTATTATATAGATTTGAATATTTGTTATTGTTGTCTATTGGATCATCTGAGAAGATATGTTCGCAGTGCTCTTCTAAAGATAAAAAATCTAAATCACCAAGTTCTCGTAAACCGTAAAGGCTTAATGAAGCGCTAGAGTCTATAATAAAATCCCGCAAATTAAAACACTCTTTTTGCGTTTTAATCTTAAATATTTCCAAAAGATTATATAATTTACTATATTTGTAAATGTTAGCGTTATTTAAAAGGTGAATTGAGTTTTTGTTTAATAGCATGTCAATAATACTTTGTGTCTCTTCGTAGCAATCTGTGCTATGAACACTATGATTGCCTAGTGCCAATAAATTCCTAATAGAATTTTTTATATTTTTGATGATATCTACGTTTTCGCTTTCCACTAGGTACAAGAATAAAGGAGTGTCCTTTTTATAGCAAGCGAAAGCTTTGTCTTGTGCTCCTGCAAAGTCATTCTTGGGTGTTCCTACCCAATTTTGATGGAAATAAGTTTCAATAATAAAACTTCTCAAGCCCTCAAAGTTTAAAGATATTTCTTTAGTGTAAATTATTCGTGTTGTGCTACGCAATAATTCGTAGAGCACTTGCTGAGTTGTTTTTGAGTTGGCTATTGGCCATAAACATATAGCGTAAATATTTTTATTTTTAAGCTTGCAATATTCCGATATTGCAAAGTCAAGATATTTTTCGCCAAGAAGGCGTTGTCGAAAGAAAGAAAAACTGTAATCTGTTGATAAGTTGTCAAAACGTACGACTGGAACCTTTATTTGAAGAAAAGCAGATATTGCAGCCCTATGACTCCCGTTGAGGATAGTGTTATTTCTCCCTACAGGGATTACCGAAAGATTCGGATCAAATCCTTTTGTTTTGAGGCTAGTGATAAGCGAATTGAATTCTTCGAAATAGCTAATAATAGAATTTTTCCCCCTATTGCCAGGTTCAACATATTTTCCGAGCGAAAAAGCTTCAATGTGTGCCATGTACATATCTACGAGAAAGGGTATTTTATAGCCTCTTTGAAGCATTTCTACATATTTAATCTTAATAATTATATCAATACGCTCAGGAACAATAAGTTCATCTGGAAAAAGCCACTCAATTTCATAGTTTGAATTAACATCAATATTATGAGAAGAACAAAAGCTGGGTGATAAAAGTTTATTTAAATTCACCGAAAAACTCCTTTTAGATTTAGGAAAGCGGGCATTATGTTTTAACAAGAGCCCGCTTGCATTTTAAGGAAAGTCCAGAAACGTCGCAAATTGCCTTGAAGCGTGAATCTATTTTCGGGTTGTAAAGTTATCTTAGTAGGGGGAGAAGGTTCAAATCTGCGAGTATCTTTTATAAGCGATGTGATTACTGAAAACAGATTATATTTATTTAGTACACGTTCTCTGGCTTCAGAAATCAATTCTATGGAATTATCAAATGTATTTTTTTCAATTGTGGCATATATTGTGCGTAATGCTTCTTCTGGATGCTCAATATCTATCCAAGTGAAGGAACCGCGAGGAAAGTAGTCTGTTATGTTCGGACATCCCCAGTAGAAGGGGTGTGTCCCGCCGAGAAACGCGTCTGCCAGTTTTTCCGTCCAGTAGTTGGGGAAGGAACTATTTTCCAGCGCAATATGATACTTGTATGGTGCTATGGCGTCGCGCTTACATAAAACTTCATTCTTTCGTCCTCTACCAAAAATGTCTAATTCAGGGATTTCTGCTCGTTCCAAAAAAGAAATGAATTCGCTTCGTTTTATGTGTCCGTCACACATGGTTTTGGTAGAGCAGATAGCCGATATTAAACGTTCTTTTTGGTTGTAGGAAAACATTGAAGTTAAGGTGTCATAGTTTTCAACGAAGGAGTCATTGGATGAGAGATGGCAGCTCTTCCCGGCAAGCCCATAGCGCCATGGAATGGGTGGGTTTTTATGAATAAGCCCAGGGTGGTCAATTTCATGACAAGTTAGGATTCGAGAAAACTGTGCTAGAAAAGCTGGCGCGTAGCTTTTAATGGAGGGGGGCTCTCCCGTTATCAAAAGAAGGTGAGATGGAGGGCATGTTGTGGAAATAGGTTCAGGGAGATCGTCACTAACAACCCAAAAATCGGCGTCGGGACAGTTATTATCAGTAACAAACTCAACGTTATCCCAAATACCGGAATTATTTGGTGTTTGAAGCAGAAGGGCATCTGCATTGAATGCTCGCGAGAGTTTAACACGTATACGCTTTTTATATGTTGAAATCATGTTTTAGCACCATGCCTTTCTTTTAAAAAATTGTTTAGATGAGCACTTTCTTGCAAAAATTATATACAGTTATAATAAGTCTGATAATAATAAAAAAGATAAAATTTTATTATATTAAAATTAATCGGGATAGTGAAATGATTTATCGTCAAAGAAATAAAGTTCATTTCCTTCTACAATTTTTGTAACTGCCTTGACATACGGATCTTCATTCCAAGGAAGTGAGTTTAAATTTCTGGTTAACTCATAGAAGAAGATGTCATATTTTTGTAACATGTCTTCAGCTCTCTCTCCTTGAACAAGTCCTACCGAAGGAATTATTTCGCTTTCCGGATAAAGCGCAATATGATACCAATACAAAAGGCGCTTAGCTTTAGCAACCATTAATTCATCTAGTCGTTCGACTTGATCGAGTGTGCTAAGTATTTCAAAATACTCTGATTGTGTTTTTGGGTCATAGGAAAGTCCAATGTCGGAATAAACTGCTTTTCCTGCTAATACTGGTTTTAACCCCATGCAAGCACCTTCGAGGCCAGCTGTTCCGTTTACTGTTACCAGTGTATCGGCGATGTCGAATACGGAAGATGTGCTGAAGTTTTCTGGAGCTAATTTTAAAAAAGGAGCATTGTGTTCTTCAATAATACTTTGTATATAATGTCTGTCTTCTTGATATAAATAACTACAAGGATGTGGTTTAATTATCCAATTTACATTACGTATTTTTGAAATAAAATTAATAGTTTCAATAAACCATTGATGGAAGTCTCTGAATAATAATTTTTTATACACATGATTTGCGTCTGAAAAGGCATGAGGCATAATAAACACAATCTTTTTATTCATGTCAAGTGAAAGAGCTCTGCAAAGTTCGTCTCTCGAGCATTGGGCTTTGTCTTTAAAGGCGTCTACTGCGTCGATATACAAGGTCTCTCCTTTAAATCTTTTCTTAAGATATTTATCAACGGTTGTTAGGATTTCGCATTGATATTTCTCTGATATTTGAAAAAAGTCTTTCGGGGGATGCAGGGGGGAGCGAAAGACATCCTTTGAAGATCCTAATCTTCTGGTATAGTTTCGATTGGTTGTGATGCTGAAGAATGAGCAAAAGACAGGAAGCCCCTTTCTTGCTGCGATTCTTGCGAGAGGTAAGCCTATTTCGGGGTAATACCAATCATTTACAAGCACGCATGCTATATCATGCTTTTTTATTAGGAAATCACATGTATAAAAATATAGCAATGCTTTAAAAAGAATTTTTAAAAAATGCAATTTAAAGTTTCGTGGATTTTTGTAGCAATGATTATTGCGAATAAAGAAATCATAAACATTTTCACCTATTTCAACGCCATTTACATGAAAATTACTTATAAAATCATCGTAATAATGTCGCTTAAGTAATAACCTCCCTCCCTCTTTTATGGTTTTAGCAATAGACTTTATAAGGATAAGGGGGTTAGAAATTAGCGTGTGGTCTATATATATAAAATTTGCGATCCCAAATGACTCAAAGATTTTCCTATTGCTAATATTTTTTTTATTATTCATTAGTACTATAGGTTCGCAATTTAGCGTCTGGTGGATAATTCTGGCTACAATGGATTTTCTCGGGACGTCGAATAAAGAAAAATTGCCTTCAACGAGCACTTTTTGGGGCAAGGTAGGAACCTTGGACCAAATCTTTGAGTTGTAGTTAACAAATGACTCTAGACACTCCATCTGAATCTCCCCTTGATTACATAAAATTGCGGCTTCCCCGATTAAATAGACATCGAAAACAGACGTTTATCTTACGGTTTCACAGAATCGCTTTCAATTCCTCTTGATCCTTCTCGATTCATCACGCCGCCCTCTTCCCGGAGTAGTATTCCTCGGGCGTCAGGTACCCGTTGCTCTCGTGCAGGCGGCGTCGATTGTAAAAAATCTCCACATATTCGAACACTGCGGCCCGTGCTTCTTCTCGCGTGCGGAAACGCCACTCGTGCAGCCATTCGTACTTCATTTTCCCCCAGAACGCTTCCATTGGCGCATTGTCCCAGCAATTCCCTTTTCTCGACATACTGCAAACAAGTCCATACTCTTCCAGTTTCTTCCGATATTCATTGGAGCAGTACTGGCTTCCCCGGTCGGAATGCACTATCGTTCCCGACAGACGCCCGGAGCGACGATACGCCTCTTCCAGCGCTACGATAACCAGGTCCTTCGTCATTCTCGACCCCATCGACAGGTCGATCATCTTGTGACCGTACAAATCAAGCACTCCGGCTATGTACAGCCATCCCTCGTCGGTCCAGAGGTACGTGATGTCAGAAACGAACTTCTCGCCCGGCACGACCGCTTCGAACTCCCGGTTCAGTACGTTCTCCGCCACCGGCATCCGGTGTCCGGAATCTGTCGTCGCCTTGTATTTCCGCGCGGTCTTCGCTCTCAGACCCTCTTCTTTCATGATCCGCTCGATCCGCTTGTGATTCACATGCTTCCCGAGGCGGAAGAGTTCCTTCCTGATCTTCCGGCTGCCGTAGACGCGGCGGCTCTTCTCGAAGATCTCCTTTATTCGCTCCGCCAATTCCTCGTTCTCGATCTCCCTGGCGCTTTTCGGGCGTTTCTCCCATGCGTAGTACCCGCTCCTGGATACCTCGAGCACTGCGCACATCTTCGCTACCCTGTACTTTTCACGGTTGGCGCGGATGAACACGAACCTCTTTACTTGTGGTTCTTCGCGAAGTACGCCGCCGCTTTTTTTAGGATCTCAACCTCCTCGCGAAGGTCCTTGTTCTCCCTCTCAAGCTTACGAAGCCGTTCGTCCTCGGTGCTCAGCTTCCCGCTGCCGGGAAAAGGATTGTCCGGACGACTCCGGAACCGGCGTATCCAACCGTTCAACGTGTTCGGATTCACTCCCAGCTCCTCCGCCACTTGCTTCAGAGGTTCGCCCGTGCGCTCCAGTCGCCTTACCGCTTCCAGTTTGAAATCCGGCGAATAGTACTTCGCTGCCATCTCGCACCGCCCCTTTCTGACTTACAGTATATGTCTCTTTCTACTGTCTATCAAATCGGGGACGGGGCACTCGACGTTCAGCCCGCACCGCGGACAGCATTTGCGGACGACCTGGTGCTCCGTCACGATGATCGGCTTCTCGGGGATCTCGAAGACCTGACGCCTCCGGATGACCTCTCCCGCCTCGGTTTCCAAGGAGCACCCGCATGAGCACCGCTCGGGTTCGTGACGAACAACGACATCAGGATCTGAGGTCTGTGCCAGGGGCGCTCCCGGATGCCCGTGCTGCCCGCCGGGCTTTCGACCGCTTTTTCCACGAAGGCTTTTCGGTGCGGGAGGCTTCTTCAGACCGTCGGAGGAAGGAGGCCTAGATCTGTTCCGGCTGTTCATGTCGAGGCTGGCTTTCAGCTCCGCGATTTGACATGCCATATCCGTGATTCTATTCGCCATATCCGCGTTTTGACGCTCCAGCTCGAGAATGCGGCGATCCCTGTCCAGAAGAGCGGCCTCGAGCATGCGGATCTTCTTGCGGAGAAACTGGACGACGCAGACAACCTCCGGAGGCTGATTCCGAAGAAACTCTTCGAGCATCGCGTCCTCTTCTGGGGTGGTGAGTTCGTAAGGAAGCAATGGGGAGGAATCCGTCGATTGTATTCGTTCCTTCGGTATCAATTCTGTCACCTCCGTATTTGCTTTGTAAGATTTTAGCGCCTTGCAGTTATATCAATACTATTGCAATTATTCCGTAGCTTTAAAATTGGGCACTTAGATAATTACCAAATAAAGTAACTATCCAGGTGCTCCCCGTTAGACATGCTCGGGAATCCAAGCGCGCCCCAGGAGAGCCTCCTTCAGCAACTTGAAAACATCGCCGCCCTGTTTCCGGACGGTGTCGACGAAACTTCGAATGCGGACGAAACGCCGCGCCCCTTCAAGAGTTCGGGTACATCCCGAGATCTTCTGGAGAAGGCGGATCATCCTAAGCCCCCGCTCCGCAAGATTGTTCGTGAAGGGCACTTCCGGCTTCTCGATGAACAGAAGCACTTCGCGCTCGTACTTGCCGAGTCGCTCATGAAGATTGGCGGCCTTGGACTTCTTCGCCCGGCCTCTCGCGCCTTCCTTTCTCGGTTCGGGGGGCGGAAGCTCCGCCTCGCCGGAGGCGAGAACGGCCCGGTACCTCTCTCTGAAGAAGTCGATCCTCTCGCGGGGAAGAACTCCGTCCGGAGTCGCGTTCTTGGTTCCGTTCATCTCCGAGAGCAGATCGAACATCTTCTTCGCCCAGTCTTGGGACTCGTTCTCGAAGGCCGCCCGAAGCTCCCGAAGGAGATGCGCTCCGCACAGAGCATGAGCGCATTCGAACGCCGGGTCGAAGTAGGGCTTCCAGCAGTCGTGGACGAGAACTCCCGTGTATTGCAGCAGAACGCCGAGATCGTCGATCCCCTCCTTGCCGCGCCGCTTGAAGACCCCGAGGAGCGTCGCCCCCTCGGTGGCCGCGACGTGAGCCCAGTGGAGAGAGCCGGCCACTCTCAGTCCGGTCTCGTCGACGTACACGACTCCGGCTTCGACGAGAAGACGGCGGACGGTCTCCTCGAACGCTTCGAGGTTCGTGTAGAGCAGCCTTTCCCACAGTTCCGCCGTGCCCTTGGCGAACGGCACCCCGAAGAGCGTGCGGCAGAGCTGCGAAAGACGCTCGTACGGCAGGAACTGGACGGACCTGAGATAGAGCGCGAACGCCAGAAAGGACAGGCCGTACTGCACGGGGACGGGTTTCACCTCTCCAGGAAGCGAACCCTCGACGTTCAGCCCGCACCGCGGACAGCGCTTGCGAAAAACCTGATGCTCCGTCACGAGGACCGGTTTCTCGGGGATCTCGAAGACCTGATGCCTCCGGACGATCTCTTCCGTCTCCGCTTCCAGGGAGCACCCGCAGGAGCAACGGTCGGGCACATCCGGCAAAAGCATGCCGGAGGCTTCGCGCTGCTGTACCACGGAATCCGGATCGGAGGTCTGTTCGAGGGTCGTTCCCGGATGCCCGTGCTGCCCGCCGGGTTTTCGGCCGCTTTTCCCCCGAAGACTTTTCGGCGCGGGAGGTTTCTTCAGACCGTCGGAGGAGGGCGGCTTGGAGCTGTTCCGGCTGTTCATCGAAATACGGTCTTCGAGCAGCTTCATCCGTTCTTCCAGGCGTTCTATGCGGGCGTCCTTTTCTCTGAGTTCCTCCGACAAGGCGTTGTTCTGTTCCGCAAGTTCCTCCAGCATTGCTTGCTGTTCTTCGAGAAGAAGCTGCATCCGGATGGCGAGGGGCTCGAGAGTGCGCAGTTTCCGGTGGAGGCGGGAGATGGCGGCGACATACTGCTCGGCGCTCACGAGAGTGGGATTGCGCTTCATGAGGTCCAAAGCGGCATCCTCCTCCGGAGCGAGGAACTCGTAGGTGATCAAGGGAGAGATGTTTTTGAGATTGCCCGTCATAAGATATCTTTACACCTCGCTGTCGCAGCGTTTGAAAGAAACATCACCCTGAAATGTTTGAAATATTGTAGCAAGACTGCTGTGCATTGTCAAAGTGCGGGTACCTGGATAGTTACCAAATAAAAAAGTTATTTTTTAATCAAGCGTTTTTTTGTACTCTCCCCATTGACCGATGTCGATCCACTTTCTGTGTACCGGAAAAACCCCCACTCTGCCGCCGTTTGATTGCACGCGCTCGATCAGGTCGGGCATGTCAATCTTTTCTCCTTCGTCGATCAGATCTGAGCATTGTGGTTCGAGGATATAGACGCCGGAGTTCACGATCAGGGGAACGTCGGGTTTCTCCTCGATACGGTCGAAGTCGCCCTCTTTCAGATGGATTACGCCGTAAGGGACGTTCACCTTTTTAAGCGCGCCTACGACGGTGAAGGCGTATCCGTTCTCGCGGTGGAATTGGAGTGCTGAGGCGTAGTCCATGTCCACAAGTATATCGCAGTTGCTGACGAAGAAGGTTTCTTTCAAACTGTCCTTCATCAAGGTGAGGCTCCCCGCTGTGCCGAGGAACTCTTTCTCTTCGACGCACGTGACGGAACAGCGGAGATTGCCGCGCTCGGTAAGCCATGTCTTGATGAAGTCCTTGCGGTAGTTGACCGAGATCAGAAAGTCGTGGAAGCCGCACTCGGCGAATGACTCCATGATCAGCTCTAACATCGGCTTGTCGCCTATGGGGAGCAGCGGCTTGGGAATGATCTTCGTGATCGGGTCGAGCCTGCTGCCGCGCCCCCCCGCCATCACGACTACCTTGTTGGAGCGGGCTTCGACCGTCCGCTCGCACGAGAGAATGTCATCGAAGCAAATGAGCGAGACGGGCTCGTTCGCACTGTTGACCACGGGAATCCGAGTGATTCCGTGCTCTTCCATCAACGCCTTCGCTTCGTCGAGCGAGCGGGAAGTGAGGCTCTTCGGGTTCGGGTTATAGACGTCCCGGACGGAGGAGGAAAGTTCTTTCCCGCCGATGATCGCGCGACGGATGTCCCCATCCGCGATCGTCCCTTTGAGCGAACCGCATTCGTCCACGACGAAGAGGATCTGCGAAGCAGCCTCGTTCAGCAGTTGCACCGCTTCAAGGATCGTCTTGGTCTCCGAAATAGTTATCTTTAAGATGTTGTGCTGCTTTCCGGTATCCTTCATGGCGACTCCTTTCCGCCCGTCAGCGCCAGTTTCTTCCCCCTCAGCCCCTCCGAAAGCATCTTCTCCCCCGCCCCCAGCAGCAGCTCCATCATCTGTAAATCCTCCTCGGAATCGATGTCGATCAGTCCGTAGTCGCGCATCTTGTAGACGCGAAAATCCAGCCGGGTCGGTGACCGAACAGCTCCCCGGAAGACCTCGGGATGGTAGACGTAAATCGAAGCGTTCATGTCGAAGACGCGCGGTGCCTGCTGGCGGGCGACGAACTCTGAGGGCTTGCAGAGAGCGTATCCCCCCGTTTCATTCGTCTCCACCATGTTGAAGTACGGATTCCGCCGTGACGGCACAACCGAAAAGACCACCTCGCACATCTCCTGCTCGAAGAGGGAGAACGCCCCCTCCACATCATCGAAGGTCCGCAGCGGTGAGGTAATGTCCAAGTCAATCAACGCGTCGAAGTGTTTCCCCTCGCGCTCAAAATCGGCTAGTAGCGCTCGCAGCGCATCCATCTTAGCTGCTGAGTCACCAGCCAGCGCGTCGGAGCGCTTGTGCAGCAGGGCTACGGGGCAGAAGTTGCGAGCAGCGGCCAGTATTTTTTCCGAATCGCTGTCCGCTACAATCGTCTTTCGCACGTCCTCTCGTCCTTCGAAGACGTGCTCTGCGTCGTACAGTGTCCACGCGATCAGGGGTACGCCGCAGAGGGGGCGAAGGTTTTTGTTCCGGATTCCCTTCGAGCCTCCTCGTCCGCAGACTGTGATCAGAATCTCCTTCATTGAGCTCTCCCTCCCTCGGCGATACGAAGCGTCTCCAGTGCGTTCTCCAGCGGGTTGAACGAACGCTCCCCATGCTCCAGCAGGTTCAGAAAGTACGCCATCTCCTGCTCATGGATGTTCGCCTGTGGGAAGGTTGTTGTCTCTCCAGAGGTCAGCGCCGTCACATTGTTTGCCAGCAGGTCGCAGAGGTAGCTCTCCTCCTCGCAGATTAGCTCCAGCTCCCGCCGAGCTTTTCGCCCGAAGTAGTCGAGATGAACCTCCACCAGTTTGTTGGCGTAGGTCAGGATGTAAGCCGCCGCGTCGTCGCTGTCGATCTCAAGGCGCGAGAACTTACCGACCACTCGGATCACCTCCCTAGGGTCGCCGAAGAGATGGCGGGCGTAGTCCAGCTCGTGGATCAGGTCGAGCGCTACGCCTCCCCCCTGTTCGCGCCGCGCGCTGTAGACCGTCCGGTAGTCCCTCCTCTTCCTCCACTCCGGCAGATAGGAGGAACAGAGCAGGCGCGCCGCTAGTACCCTCTCGGGCATTCGCTCCTTTAGGTATTCCACCACAGGGTGGAAGCGCAGAGGACAGGCGACGTGTGTCGTCCTCTCCACGAAGGGGGTGAGTGCATCCGCAGTTACCGCGGAGGTCAAAAAGAGCGGCTTCTCCACAAAGAAGGACTTCCCCAGAGACTCTGCCCTCAGCAGCGTCTCGTAATGCAGCGAGGTCGGGTTGGTGATGAATATCGCGTCGTATGGCGACTCCAGTTCCTTCCAACAAGAGAAGCATCTGTCCACAGCATTCGAAGTCCCGCCGGAGGAGCGCAGTGCGTGGATTTCGGCCCGCTTCCCGCGCCGCTCCAGCAGCGCCCGCAGGTTCATCGCATGCCGTGTTCCTATCGATCCCATCCCGAAAAAACAGACCTTCATTGCTTCCGCCACTCCTTTTCGATCTCGTCTGCCAGCCTCAAAATCCGTAGGTGCTCGGCGTAGCTGTAGAGCCTCTCCGTTCGCTCCCCCGCGATCATGCTGAAGAAGCTGCGAAGTTCCTCAAGATAAGGCGTCTCGCTGATGAACTCCGCATACCCTTCCATCCGCTCAAGCTCCCTCTCGCCCTGCCGAGGCACAATCTCCTCGCCCGAGGGAGCGAGAAAGTGAAGCGACTCCGCCCCCCCTTTCCAGACGATCATCCCATCCTCGCCGTCAATGCGAAGCTCACGCACCGCTCTTCGGGAGACGCAGTCCACTGTCAGCGCCCCCGTTGTGCCGTCGGAGTGGCGCAACAGCAGGTGGCATGTGTCCGGATAGGGGAGCGTCAACGAGCTGGTGTGGCTCCAGAGGCAGCTGTGCTCCGTCACGCCTCCGAAGCTCTTTATCAGCCAGGGAAGCTCGATGCAGAGCAGCTCGCGCACCGCGTTCGTCCGCGTCGAGCCGACAAAGAACTGGTCGTACCGCTCCCACGGATGCCAGTCGGGGAGGTACTGTCCGACGTGGTAATTGTAGAACTTCCGCTCCCCTGCCCTCCCGTGGTTGTCCGCTATCCAGCGGTTCTCCCCCCGGAAGAGCATGGTGGATGATAGGAAGACCACCGGAGAGCCACTCTCTTCGAAGGGGAGAATCTCATCGTACCCGTCCTCCACCAGGTCGAGTTCCGTGAAAGTGTGGATTCCCCGCCGAAGCGCCTCCGTCACGAAGGGAGCGTGAGCCTCCGGGGGTGTCGAGACGATCAGTGCCTGCGGTGCAAACTTCTCAAGCGCCTCTTCGAACCCCTCGAAGACAGGGCAGCCGAAGTCGCGGGCGACCACTTCCCTCCTGTCCGCCCGGCTGTCGACGGCGGCAAGAAAGAGGTCGGGGAAGGAGCGCGAGAGAAGACGAAGGCGGCGACGCCCCATGGAACCAAGACCTATAATGAGTATTCGAAGAGCATCAGTTGTTTTGGATATCATAGTTGGTCCTCGCTCTAAAGACTTTTTTCCTCTTTTTTCGACATCAACATGGTTGCAGTACGATCTGCATTTTGTATCCCAGTTTATACTTATGAATGAATTCTCCGGAGAGGAACGGAAGATCGTTCCCTCCATCCTTGTCGCCGAAGTAGGGATCCTCGTAGTCGAAGTGCTTGCCTAGCACCTTGCTCTCGTCTATTACCGTTTCAAGAGAGAGAATCCTAAACCCGTTCTTCTCGCACAAGGACGAGATCGAATCGGGGGTGTAGAGGTTGACATGCTCTATCCCGTCGAACATGTTGCACCGTGCGTGCAGCGTCCGCGCCGCAAGCGACCATGCGTTGGGAATCTGAAAAAAGGCGACGCCTTGCGAAGAGAGAATCTTTCGAAGGGTATTAAGGTACTCCGCGCCGTTTTGCATGTGCTCGAAGACATCCCACATGGTGATCGCATCGAATGAAACGTCGAAGTCGATCGTCTCCACTGGCACGTCCCAAATCCGGTGGCCTCTTTCACGGGCGATGGCGACCTCGGCTTGGTTCAGCTCCACGCCGCAAGTTTTCCAGCCTCGTCGAGAGGCAAGGTCGAGAAAAAAACCTCCCGAGCAGCCGATATCGAGCAGAGCGCCACCATCTTTGAAGCGTGAAAGCGTATCGAGCCCCTTGGAATAGATGGAGACGTAGAAGTCGCTCTCGCTCTCGTGCGCGGAAGCCTGACAGGAACTGTTGTTCTTGTAGTATTCGACAAGCGCGTCATCCTTGAAGACTGGATTCAAGTAGACCATTCCACACTCGCCGCACTTGACGTACGTTCCGCCGTTCTTCTCGAACATGCGGCGCGGAGCATCCGCAGCGCACACCGGGCATGGCCGGTGATGCGTCAGGCATTCCGCGACGAGCCCCGTCGCGGGGTCGATAAAAGAGCGCCTGTAAGCATCCGTAGTATCGTACATCTGTTTTCTTTGACGATGCAACTCCGTGGCATCGCTTTCCCGTATTGCGGATTCCGGCATTCAGTTCGCCCCCTTGAAAAGATTTCGTAAAGACTCCGTAGTTTCGCCATCCCAGCACGGCAGATCGACGCCTTCGGCAAGCAGCTCCTCCCGAGCGCGGCAGAGACCGTCGCAGACGAAGTTGAAGAGGTTCGCCGTGGCCACCGCGTCCACTCGGCTGTCCCGCAGCCCTTCGAGGAAGTGCGGAGATTTTCCCACGCCCCCCGTCAGGATCAACGGAACGGGCATATCCGGAGGAAGGAAGTCCAGCATCTCCATATCCAGCCCCTGCCCCGTACCATCGCGGTCGATGGAGTAGAGGTAGATCTCCCCCACGCCGAGCGAGAGAGCCATGCGCACACTCTCGGCGAGCGACCCATCCACAAGACGCTCGCCGTTCTCCGTTCGGATCTCGTACACTTCGCCGCTTCGTTTCGCGTCCAACGAAGCGATGACCGCCTGCCCGCCGTACAGCGAGACGATCTTCCGCACCTCCTCCGGAAGAGTGAAGAGGGCCGTGTTCACCACGATCTTGTCCGCCCCGGAGGCGAAGAGCCTCCCGGCGTCCTCGGCGCTCCGAACGCCTCCCCCCGCCGCTATCGGGATGAAGCACTCCTCGGTGAGGGCGGCGAGGCACTCCGCGAATGCCCCCCTGTTCCTCTCCCCCTTGGAGACGTCCAGCACGATCAGTTCGTCGATAGCCAGAGTGATCCGGGAGAAGACATAGTTCCTCTTCAGCCAGTCGAGGCTGCCGACCCGCTGAAGGCGGAAGTTCCTGCTCAGTATGAAGGAACCTCCATCGTACAGCAGGGTGAATATGATTCTCTTTTTCAGCATCGTTCGCTCATCCTCAAAAAATTGCGTAACAGAAGCAGCCCGTTGGATTGGCTCTTCTCGGGGTGGAACTGCGCTCCGCAGATGTTCTCCCTCTGAACGGCCGCGAGAAAGGGCTCTCCGTAGACGCAGATACCCTCGCTGCAATCGCCGCTTTCAATCGGCGAGGCTCTGTAGGAGTGGACGAAATAGAAGACGGCATCCTCCGGCATCTCCTCGAAGAGCCCCTCGCGCCGTGAGAAGTCGACCGAGTCGAAGCCGACATGCGGTATTTTCAATCCATTCATCTTCTCTGCCGGGAAGCGCTCGACGACGCCTCCGAGCAGGCCCAGCCCCTCCGCGCCGCCGTCCTCCGTTCCGAAGTCGAAGAGCAGTTGCATTCCGAGGCAGATGCCCAGCAGGCACGTTCCTCTTTCTAGCACGCTTTCCAGAATCGCCCTGTCAAGATGCTTCGAGCGGATCGTCTCCATCGCCTTCCGGAAGGAACCCACCCCCGGAAGAACAAGGCACGGCGCGGAAGCCACGACGAGAGGATCGTCCGTCGCCTCCGCCTCGCACCCCAAGTAGCGGAAGGCGTTCAGAACGGAGCGCATATTCCCCATTCCGTAATCGACGACGAACACCCGCCTCCCGCCCATTACTCCACCGTGAAGAGAGGCGTCCAGCGCCCGTCTTTCTTTTCGAAAAGATCCCTGTTGACCCAGCGGTCGAGCACCGCGTCGAACTCTTCCTGCGTCATCCGGTAGTAGTCGAGATAGGTCGGGACGAACTCGTCGGGATACTGACCGTCGTAGAGCCGTACCAGATTGACTCCCTGTTCCCTCGTCATCGCGCCGCGTCGGATTTCGATGCCGACATCCTGAGTCGCCCTCCCGAAGCCGAACTTCAGATACATCATGTAGGTGTGCAGCGCGTAGAGCGCCTGGTCGTTCTGGGCGAAGTTGGTGAAGGTGCCGCTGTTCGACCCGCTCGCCTCCTGAAGCCCGCACTTCTCCTTGGCGACGAGATAGTTACGGTAGGGATCCCACGACTCGAAGTACGACCAGTGCGTGATGCTCAGTTCCTTGCCGAGAAGCTCCTTCTCCGAGGGGAACTTGAAGAAGTAGAGCTGCGCCTCCGAGAGTCCGGATGCGTCCAGCACCTTCTCGTACCCTCCTTCGAGATAGATTCTCCGCATATACTCGATGGAGTAGATCGCGCGGTTCTTCGACTCCGTGGAGCCGCCGTACTCCACCTCGCCGTCCTCTCCGTAGAAGAGAAGGGGGATGTTCAAGTTCACCGCCAGGCGAACGACTGCGGCCTGTATGGAGATAAGCCAGCCGTAGTATGGAAAACCTTTTTCGATGAATCCCGCCCTGTTGAGCACTCTCATGGCTTCCGAGTCCGGATTGATCTGGATGTGGTTGAATCCGCTGTTGATGAAGTTCTTGAGATTCGTGTTCCCCAGATCAAGAGAGAGCGCCGGGGTAACGGTGATGCACAGGGGAGTCATTCCGTAGTCGTCCCGCAGGCGGCATGCGACATACGAGCCGTCCTTGCCCCCGCTGACGGGAACGACGCAGTCGAAACCTCCGTCCTTCGATCTGTACTTGTCCAGTAGTTCGCGAAGCTCCTCTTGGCGCTTCGTCCAGTCCAGACTCTTTTTCTCCTCCGCCCACTGACAGGCGTTGCACCATCCGCGAGCATCGAAGGCTACCCTCGGACGGGTAGACATGTTCAGGCAATTCGTGCACCAAAAGACGTTCGCCATGTTCCGCATCTCCTTTGCATCCCGTTTTAACTGAGGCTGCGTTGTTTTTTCAGCGTTCGGCCTATATTCTCGCCGGTTTTTCGAAATCGCTACTTTTGGGTTGCCTCTCTCAGGTTATAGAGGAATTCATTGAAAAAACATTAATTTTGCCTGAATCCTCTAAAAGAAGCATCCTTTTCAATATAGAGTTTCCGCAGCGTCTCTTGTTGCTGTTTGTTTCTGTACGAATGGTAGTGATCCAGCAGTCTCTCATTAGCATCATATAAAGCTGCATATGCCTCGTCATCGGAAAGATCCGAAAAATTCACCGTAAAGAGATCGGAATTGATGTGTTTGTTTTCGTAGAAATCTTCGCAGTTCTTGATAAGTCCCTTGGACACAGCCAGATTGTAAAGCTCGGTTCCGGGATACGGCGTTACAGGGCGAATCGTCCTCAACTGAGCGTGGTCGTCGTATTTGAGCAGGAGGTTCACTCCGTTCTCAAGAGAGGAGTGGTTTTCGCCGATATTGCCGAAAATAATGTTCAATCCGGGACTGATCCCCGCTTGGAGCGTGTTTTCGACTCCTTCAATGATTTGGTTGACCGAGAGGTTTTTTCTCATGTTCTTCAATGCGACATCGTCTACGGATTCGATGCCGTAGTTGATAAAGACGCACCCCGCCTTTTTCATCAACTTCAGTACTTCCGGTCGCGCATAGTTCAATCTGCCGTTGCAATCCCATTTGAAGTGTAGGCCGCTGGAGAGAAATGCCTCGCAGAGGGACTGCGTTCTTTCGGGAGAACTCATCAGCAGTTCATCTGAAAAATCAATGAAAGAAACACAGTATTTTTTTACAAGTATTTCGATCTCCTGCAAGATACTCTCCGCTGAGCGTGGTCTGAATCCTTCGTCCATCCGGTAGCAAAAATTACACTTAAATGGGCAGCCTCGTCCGGACAGTACCGACATGCACCGCTGATTGTTCCTTATGTTCGGCATGCGCAACAGAGTATAATGATCCATGGGAAATATATCCCAAGCCGGAAAGGGTATGGCGTCTACATCGATGATTGGAGGGCGTCTCTTCGTTTGGTGGAAACTACCGTTTTCAAAGAACGCGATTCCGGCTACGTTTTTCAGGTCGCCTCCATTGAATTTAGTCATCAGGTAATCGACAACGGTCTCTTCTCCTTCACCGATAATGACAACGTCGGCCTCCATCTTTCGCAAAAAGAACTCCGGCTCCGGAGAAGGGAGGTGCCCTCCGAGCATTACAAGCGGTCTGTTTTTCGAGCTGTTGATCGCCCGGCAAAGCGCGAGCACTTTTCTGTATTGGTAGTAACCGCCGCACGCTCCGATACCTACGACATCGAAGCGCTCCCGGTCGAGATAGTTAGTGAGATGTTCTTCGGGATAGTGGTACACATCCTGATTGTAGATTTCGACATCATACCCCTTATGCCGCAGAGTTGAAGCGATATATGCGAGACCTTGGGGAAAGCAAGAGACAAACGAGTCGTTATCGTAAGCTATTAACAAGACCCTCATTGTTGCAAGACCTCCTTTTCACGAGAGCGGAACGAGTCAAACACATTCTTCTTGATTGTAGGGAAGGTAAAAACGAACCATTCATTATAATGTCCTGAGTATATTTTTTTTTCGAAAAGGCTTTTTGCCGTCAACGTCCGCCGCATATCCTCGCCGGGTTCCCCACAACCTTGGAATCCCGCAGTACATCTCGAAGCACCACAGCCCCCGCCCCGACGACGGCCTGTTCCCCTACTCGCATACCGGGGAGCAATATGGCCCCTGCGCCGATGAATGCCCCCTCTTCGACCGTCACTCCGCCGCAGAGTACGGCGCCGGGGCTGATGAAGGCTCCCGGTCCTATGCGGCAGTGATGGTCGATACTTGCCCGTGTGTTGATCACGCTGTTTTCGCGCACTTCGACGCCGCTTTGCAGCACCGACCCCGCCATGATCTGGCATCCGGCCCCGAGCGCGACGTTGTGGGCGAGAACCGCCGATGGGTGCGCCAGAGGAAGGAAGGAGAAGCCCTCTCTGCGGAAGCGTGTATAGAGCGCGTTTCTGGGGGCGCAGTTGGGGCTTGCGCCGAGGCCGTTGACCAGAACGTACTCCTCCGATGAGAGCGTCGAGAGCAGGTCGTCGTCGCCCAGGACGGGGAGCCCCTCCCAAAGGTCTCCGGCGTTCAACTTCCGGTCGATCACGCCGTGCGGAGGTAATCCGAGGGCGAGCATCATAACATGTAGCACGGAAGCGTGTCCTCCGGCGCCGAGCAGCAGTATGCGCCGCTCCGGTCCAGAGCGTTTCGCCCCGTCGTTGAGTTTATTCTTCAAGCGCTTCGTCCTCCGCGTACTCTCTGATCGCCGTTCGTCCCAAGAGGCTCCAGAAGGAGAAGGGGGACACGCCGCTTCCCGGACGCTTGCACGTTACGTTCTCCGGTGAAAGGCGTTCCCCTTGTATTATCGCACATTTTGCCGTCAGACTCTTGCGTACAATTTTCCGATTCTCCAACTCCGAGGGTGAGGGAGTTTTTACTCCGCTTCCAAGCGCTGCCTCTGTCCGGCGGACGGAACGCACCAGTTCGGCGAGTTGGTCCGGTTCGAGTGAGGCTTTGTGATCCGGTCCCGGGAGCGATCTATCGAGGGTAAAGTGCTTTTCGATCACAGAAGCTCCCAGGGCGGCGGCGGCGATGGAGACGGCGATTCCCTCGGTGTGGTCGGAGTAGCCGACCGGGAGATTGAACGCATCTCTCAATGTGCGCATCGAGCGCAGGTTGACCTCGCTGAACGGGGCCGGGTACTCCGTTGTACAGTGCAGCAAGGTAACGCGTTTGCGCAGTGCGTCCTGCCCCTCCTGAGAAACAAAGGCGGAGAGAAATGCGTCAAGCGACGGAGACTCGTTCGGTGCGACATAGCCGAAGGAGAGGCAGGCGAGCGCCGTCTCCACCTCGCCGAGCGTGCTCATTCCGGTGGAGAGGATGACGTCCACGCCTTTTCGGGCTGTGCGGAGGAGCAGCGGTCCGTTGGTGACCTCCCCCGAGCCGAGCTTGATCGTCTTCAGCCCCAAGCCGTCCGTCAGGAAGTCGAGGCTCTCCTCGTCGAAGGGAGTGGAGAGAAAGTCGATTCCCCGCGCCGAGCACCGTTCAAGCAGCGTTTCATGGGCAGCGCGTGGCAGTTCGAGTCGTCGGAGCATCTCGTACTGGCTTTCGTCCGTCCCGGTGGTCTGCTTCTGATACTCGGCCTTGGGCGCGTTCCTCCGGACGAGGAGGTCAGCAGAAAACGTCTGAAACTTGACGGCGTCGGCCCCTGCGTCTGCGGCCGCATCCACCAGTTGCAGCGCCGTATCCAAAGACCCGTTGTGGTTCACGCCCGCCTCGGCGATGATGTAGACGCTCATCAAAGCACCCTCTCCCTCATCAGCATGAATGCCTCCGCAGCGGCAAATCCCGCTTGCGCTCCCCTGAGGTGTGCCAGCGCCTCAATCGCCTTCTCACTACGCGGAAAGGGGGAGTGTGCGATCTCGGAGGAGTAGGTATTCATTATATCAATCTTCTCTTCCAGAAAACCGGAGATATCGACGAAGACGTTCGGTATGAACGATGGGTGGAAACTTTGATCGCTCTCCGAAATCGTCTCATAGCAGAGGATGCGCTCGACGTCCGGTGCGCGAAAGGTCTTGAGCGCCGACTGACATGCCTCGAAGAGAACGCGATGATCGGAGTGAACATCCCCTTCGAAAGGCAGGAAGACCGTGTGAGGCTTGAAGGTTTCGATCACACGCGACAGATCTTCAACCAGCTTCTTTCTGGGTGTCTCGCCGATCCCTCCCGGGGGAAAGTCGAGTATTTCAACGAAAGAAAACCCGTACCGCTCTTTCACCGTCCGGATATCCTGTTCTCTTTGGCGTGCGAATTCCACAAGAAATCCGTTCTTCGGTGTGGGCGACGTTGCCAGCAGCCAGCCGAAACGATCACCTGCGGCTTTCATTTTCAGTAGTGTGCCGCCGCATCCGAGCGTTTCGTCGTCGGCATGCGGGGCTATTACAAGCACGGTCTTCATACGAAATACTCTCCTTTGCAGAGTGTATCGGGGAGCGTATGCTCCGATAAGGCCACGATTCCGTCGCCGCTTTTCACGATGATCGTGTTCCCCCGAATTTCTAGAATCTTCCCCGGTTCGGCGTATTCAGCGCCGTCGAAACAGTCGGAGAGAACATCCGCTCTGCCGACGACATACTCTTCGCCGTTGTATTCGAGGTGCGCACCCGGGTAGGGGGGGCGAAGCGCCCGTATCAAATTGCGAATTCCCGACGAGGGCATACGGAAGTCGATGCGGCCGTCCGATTTGGTCCGTTTCCTCCATGAATTTCCCGCTCCCGAGGCTTGGTGCGTTCCCCGAAGCACGCCGCTTACGATCATTGTGTCGATCTCTTCGGTCTGGTGCTCCGCGACGGTTTGCAGTTTTTGATAGAGGCTTGAGGCGTCGTCCTCTTTGTCAATGACAACGACGCGTTGCGAGAGTACGTCGCCCGTGTCCGCTCCTTCGTCCATGCGGAAGAATGTGGAGCCTGTTTTGGGAAGGCCCAACGCCAGCGCCCAGATGACAGGGTGCCTTCCCCGATTGAAGGGGAGCAGCGCAGGATGATAGCCTACGCACCCCAGAGGAGCCGCCGAGAGCAGAGCGGTTCCGAGCAGGTGCGACCAGCCGAAACAGTAGATCGCTTGGGGGGCAGTGCGTTCTATACAAGAGAGAATCTCTTTCTGGTCTCCGTGTTCCGTAAAGAGCACGGGAATACCGAACCCTTCTACAGTTCGGGAGAGATCGCAATGGTCGCTGTTGAACGGGGAGCGTTTTTTCGTGACGACGCCGCAGATCTCGACCACGCGGTTTTCGAGTATCCGCTTGAGAAGCGCCCTGCTGAAATCCACGCATCCGATGAAGAGAACCCTGGGTTTCATTCGTCCACCTCGAGTGCGTGAAATTGTTTCTCCAGAATGCCGTCGAGACTGCATGTCTTCAGCAGCTTCACGATCTTTTTCGCAACGTCGCCGGAGCCGTACAGGCTGACTGTGTTCTTCGCCTTCTCCCCGAAGGCGGGGGTGAGGGCGAGCGCGATGGCGTCGGCGATTTTTTCGCGTTCTTCTTCGCAGTCGATGACCGAGTCGGCCTTGAGGCGGCCCTTCTGGCGGTTGCCGATGTTGACGGTGGGCTTGCCGCAGGCGGGGGCTTCGGTGAGGCCGCTGGAGGAGTTTCCGACAACGGCGTCGCAGAGTTTCATCAGGCTGAGATAGCGTTTCTGCCCGAGGGAGACGAACGCCTTCGCCCGCTCTGTATGCGCGTCGACGAAATTCTGTGTCATGCGGATCAATCCTCGCCCTTCGGCGTCGGCGTTCGGCATGGTGAAGACGAATCGCGCGTCGGGGAAATCTTCGAGCGCATGCAAAAGCTCTCCGAACGGTTTCTCCGGGCTCCCTTCGAGGGTGACGGGGTGGTAGGTGATCAGGAGGAGTGGAGATGACAGTGGAAAGTCAAGCTCTTTTTCCAGCTCGCTCCATGAGAGCAGCGGAAGGCGCTGCAGATGCTCCAGCCCAGGTGCGCCGACGAAGAAGACCCGGTCGGGAGATTCCCCCATCTGCACGACGCGTTTTCGGTAGGCTTCTGCGGCGGTGAAGTGGAGGTGCGACATTTTTGTGACGGCGTGGCGGATGGGTTCGTCGATCAGACCTTCGGTGGACTCCCCTCCGTGGAGGTGCGCCACGGGAATGCGCAGCATGGTGGCGGCGGTGACTGCGGAGAGGATTTCGAACCTGTCGCCGAGGACGAGCAGGATATCCGGTTTCAGCCGGTCGAGCGCGTCGGCGAAGCCTATCGTCCCGAGCCCGACGGACTTGGCGACGGCGACGGGGGTGTCGCTGGAAAGAAGCATCTCCACCTTGGCGTCGATGGCAAATCCGTCCTCTTCGATCCGCTTCCACGTGGAGCCGAATTCCGGCGAAAGGTGCGCTCCCGTGACGATGAGCTGCAACTGCAATTCCGGGTCGGCCTGAATCTCCTTCATCAACCAGTACAGCAGCCCGTACTCGGCGCGGGTGCCGGTAACGACGGCGATCTTACGGGTCATGCTCGGCATCTCCTTTCGAAAAAAGACTCTGGACGCTCTCCGCCGATTGGAGGCAAACAGGTTTCCTTTCACAGTTATTTCTTGAACCGAACCTTCAAGTATTTCTTGACGGTTGATGCCAGTGCAACTCACCTTATTTCATGTTTCGAAGACGATGCTTCATCCCTGTTTCGAGCGATCTCTTGTCTCCGGAATCGCTTGTGCTACGAAAGAAAGCGGCGGGAGAATGTACGGCGGAAGGTGGGGTCCCGACCCGGCGATGGTGTGCAGCATGTTCCGCGCCCCGCTGTAGAGAATGTTCAGTCCTGTGACGATCAGGCGCTCGACGAATGCTTCCCTTTCACCGGGGGCTTCGGGAAGCTCGTCCTTCCATCTGAAAATGCCGACGCAGGAGAGGCTGAAACGATACAGAGGATGCGTATCCTTTTCTTCGTCCCCGGAGGCCACCTGAAGCAGAACCTGAAACTTTCCGTCTTGGCCGACAGGTGTGTGCGAATGCGTGGTGACGGAGCGCGGCGGAGTTTGTTCGCTCCCCTTGTCGGGAGGAAAAGCCTGAAACATGACCTCGGAGAAAAAGTAGTGCTCCAGTTCAAGCGGCGAGGGTATCGGCGCGATGTTCATGCGGCTCCTCCGTATTTATCGCAGGTTCGCTTTTCGGCGGTTCGAGCGCATCCCAGGAAACGGGAGCGGATGTTCCCGCGTTCGGTTGGCTCTTCCAGTTCGCGGCTTCGGTCGGAGAGATGTCTTCAAATGCGAGCGAGAGCTTAAGACCGAGAGCAAGCGAAAGATTGACCATGGTTTTGACGGTGAAGTTCAGCGCGCCGGCGTTGAGCGTCCTGCTGACGTAGGCCTGCGATTTTCCGAGGCGTTCGGCAAGCTCTTTGCGGGTGACGCGCTTCGTCTCCATCGCCTTCAGAATTGCGTCGAGAAACGAAATCTGGACGTCTTCCAGCCAGTATTCTGGCGATTTCACGGCGTCTTTGAACGCCGATTCATATCTGCTTCCGTATTCCATGCGTATCACTCCATCCATTCAAGAGCGTTTTGCTCTTTCTTTGCGAAATACTCTTGTTTGATCCTGATCGCTCTCTCCTGCTCAGGCGAAGGCGTCTTTTGCCCCTTCTTGACGAAAAAATGCGTGCAGATAATCAGTCTGTTCGCGTCGTAGAACCAAGGTATTCGATACGAGCCGCCTCTCACCTTGAACTGCCAGATTCCGTCGGCGATGGTGTGGCAGGTTTCGGAGAGGGTGCGTGGATTTCTGCACGCCTGTTCGACGAGGCGGAGCAGGCGCGTTCTTTCCGTTGCGCATGTTCCGTTCGGAGGCGTCCATTCTCCGGAGAGAAAAGCCGAACAATCGTGCTCGTTGTTCGGGTGTTCGGCAGCGTATACGGCGAAAATCTCTTTTGCGACAAGCCATAGTCTCATGCGATTAACCTATATGTTAAGCGTATTATGGGGCACGCTGTCTCGGTTTGTCAAGCCGGGTTTTCGTTCTTTGGAAATGCGTCCGTCGGTCATAACTTCAATCTCTTCTCCGGCTCCAGCACACTATCGACCTGAATCTCCTTCATCAGCCAGTACAACAGCCCGTATTCGGCGCGGGTGCCGGTAACGACGGCGATCTTGCGGGTCATGCTCGACCACCCTTTTCGAGCAGCACCTCCCGCACGATCTCCGCAGCGCGTCTTACTGAGTTCTCGTCGTTCGCCGTCGAAGCGGGGAGGTTGAATCCCTGTTCGTAGATGCGCTCGGCGTTCGGGCAGGGGAAGGGAGAGTGCTGCCGCAGATAGGGATAGGTATGCAACGGCGAGAAGATGCGCCGTGTCGGAACGCCGCGTTCGCGAATGGCTTCCTGAAGCTCGGGGACGGGAACGTGTTCGACGGTGATGGAGGGGAGCCACCAGGCGCTCGTCCCCTCCGGCGTCTCCTTCTGGAGGGCGACGCCGGGAAGGCCGTCCAGGGCTTCTTTGTAGATCCGCGCGAACGTCCGTTTTTTTTGCAGAAAGTCTTCGACGCGCTCCATCTGCGCCAGGCCGAGGGAGGCTTCGAGGTTGGTCATCCGGTAGTTGTAGCCCAGTTCGGGGTGGTAGTAACCCTTGGATGCGTCCCGCGCCTGGTTCACGAGGAACTTGACGCGCTTCGCCCGTTCCGCGTCGAGTGTCGTCACCATCCCGCCGCCTCCGGTGGTGATGAGCTTGTTGCCGTTGAAGCTGAAGCAGCCGAACTCCCCCAGCGTGCCGGTGGGCTTTCCGCGCCACGTGCCGCCGAGGCTTTCTGTGGCGTCCTCTACTATCGTGATGTTGCGTTGTTCGCAGATTTCGAGCAGTGGGTCCATGTCGCACGGGTTGCCGTAGATGTGGACGGGGATGATCGCCTTCGTCCGGGGGGTGACGGCGTCGCGGACCTTTTGGATGTCGAGCGTCCACGTGTCGGCATCCACGTCGACCAGCACTGGGGTGGCTCCCGCGTAGAGAACGGGGTTGACCGAGGCGACGAAGCTGAGCGCGGGGACGATCACCTCGTCGCCCGCTCCTATGCCAAGCTCTTCAAGCGCGATGTGGATCGCGGCGGTGCCGCTCTGCACGGCGACGGCCGCCGGCACGCCAAGATACCGGGCGAAGCGTTCCTCGAACTCCGGAACGAACGGACCGGCAGTGGAGACGTAGGTGGAGTCGACGCATTGAAACAGCATTTCTTTTTCCCGTTCGCCGAGGTTCGGCGCGTCAAGCAGCAATGGCATTGCGTTCACCTTCGATTCTATACGTTGTAGATGCCGCTCTTGTAGAGCGACTTGCGTTCTCTCATCCACTCGACGGTGCGGGCTAACCCCTCGTCGAGCGACACATCCGCTTTCCATCCTGTAAGGGCGCACATCTTGTCGGGGTTCGAGAGCAAGCGCTCCACTTCGCTCTTCGCCGGGCGGACACGCTGTTCGTCGGAAACGATCTTCACCTCGCGTCCCATTATATACGCAATCTTGGCGACCAGGTCGCCTATGGAGATCTCGCTCCCCGTGCCCAGGTTCACTGTCTCTCCCACTGTTTGAGGCGAGGCGACCGCCGCGAGGAAGCCGGAGACCGTGTCCGAGACGAAGGTGAGGTCGCGTGTGGGGGTGAGGTTCCCCAGTGAAAGAGACTCCTTCCCGTCGAGTATCTGCGAAATCACTGTGGGGATGATGGCGCGCGCCGACTGCCGGGGACCGTAGGTGTTGAACGGGCGCACGACGGTGACAGGAAGGCCGAAGGAGCGGTGGTAGGAGAGCGCGAGAAAGTCCGCAGACGCCTTGCTCGCCGCGTAGGGGGACTGAGGGTTGACCGGGTGCGCCTCGTCGATGGGGACGTACTGCGCAGTGCCGTAGATCTCGCTGGTGGAGGTGTGGACGACGCGCTGGACGCCGCACTCCCGCGCGGCCTGGAGGATGTTGTACGTCCCCTCGACGTTTGTGCGGACGTACGCCAGCGGGGAGACGTAGGAGTACGGAATGCCGATGAGCGCGGCAAGGTGGAAGACCGTGTCGCACCCCTCCACGGCGGATTTGACGAGGTCGTAGTCGCGAATATCGCCGGAGACGATTTCGACAGAGTCTCTGCAAGGAGAGTCCTCAAGCCACCCCCAGAGGTTGCGCGAGTTGTAGCGGACAAAGGCGCGTACTTCGTGTCCTTTATGTACCAGTTCTTCTACGAGGTGCGAGGCGATGAAGCCGCCCGCGCCGGTGACGAGGATTTTCATGCTGTTCCTCCTCTTTCCTGGAGTTGCTTTTCGTTTGTATCGTGCAGGCTGCTTACCTTCGCCATGCTCATGAATGTCCGGTTGTTGCGGAGCAGATCTTCGTACGTCCCGCTGGCTGTGAAGCGTCCGTTTTCCATGACGTGTATGGTGTCGCAGTCCTTCAGAGTGTTCAGCCTGTGCGCGATCATTATAACAGTCCGCGCCTTCGATGCGTTGCGGACGGCGTTCAGGACGGTAGCTTCGGTTGCCCCGTCGAGGGAGTTGGTGGCCTCGTCGAGGACGAGGACTTCCGGGCTGCGGTACAGTGCGCGGGCGAGGCCGATGCGCTGGCGTTGTCCTCCGCTGAGGCGGACGCCCCGCTCGCCGATGACGGTATCGTACTTATCCGGCAGCGTCTGGATGAAGTTGTCGAGCGCCGCGATGTTGGTTGCTTCACGAACGCGGTCGTCGTCGATTTTGTCGTCGGGGACTCCGAAGGCGATGTTCTTGCGTATGCTGTCGTCGCTCAGGTAGATTTCCTGCGGGACGTAGCCTATCTTGCGCCGCCATGCGCGGACGTTTTTCTCCGTGATGGGGGTGTCGTCGACGAGCATGCAGCCGCTTTGAGGGACGAGAAGGCCGAGGGTGATGTCCACCAGCGTGGTTTTGCCCGAGCCTGTGGCGCCGACGAAGCCGATGGAGGAGTTTTTGGGGATATCGATGTCGAGTCCTCTGATGACGTCGGTCTGCGCGTCGGTGTAGCGGAAGTCGATGTCTTGGAGGCGGATGGCGCGGTCGAAGGGGAGGGATGCATCGTCCGAGGCGGAATCTTCGGCGGTTTCCGCATCCAGCAGGTCGGCGTGGATCTTGTCGAGGACGGCTTGGTAGTAGTGGAGTTGCGTGGCCGCATAGTAGAGCCTGTAGAGCGCGGGCATCATGCGGTAGGCGGAGAAGGCGTAGAGGCTGACCAGCGGGATGAGTTCCGCGATGGAGCCTCCGGCGGCCAGTCTGAGGACGAGAAAGAGGACGATGCCGCCGAACGCGATGGCCTCCAGAAAGTAGCGCGGCAGAGTTCCCGCAAGGCTTGCGAAGATCTGGAGGCGGGCGTAGGTCAGGGAGTTGTCGGCGTAGTTGTTGAGAAAATAGCGCTCGATGCCCATCACTCTTGTGGTTTTAATGCCGGAGAGGGCTTCGGTCGCGTAGCGGTAGCGTGCTGCGTTGGCCGTCAGGCGTTCTTTGCCGCTCTTTTGGAGCTTTGTTTTGATCAGAAAGCTCAGCAGGGCGTAGCCGCCCCCCAGAACGAGCATGGCGCCGACCGTGACGAGTACGTCGACGAAGAGAAGCATGGAGACGAGGACAACGAGCAGCGTCCCTTGGATGAGGAGTTCGAAGAGCGCCATGAGCATCCCCATGGTGAGCCCGCTGACTTCGGAGAGGACGTTCTTCCCGAGTTCGCTGGTGTTTTTGCCCAGAAAGTACTGGTAGGGTCTTGAGAGGTAGACTGCGAGGAGGCGCAGGGAGATGGCGTGCTCCTTTTTCAGCAGGAAACGGGTCTGCGCCCAGCTTACGGCAGCGGGAGCGAGGCTTGAGGCGATGATGGCGACGAAGACGACTGTTCCGAGGAAGACGATGAAGGAGTTGGAATCAGCGAAGGCGCCCTTTTTATAGAGTGCGTCGAGCCACTTGTTTTCATTGATGACCTGAGGATTCATGGCGACGTTGATGAACGGGAATATAACAGCAACGCCGATGACCTGAGCAAAAGCGGCGAAGAGATTGCCGAGAAAGAGGAATCCGGCTTGAACCCGTTCGCGGGGGGTAAAAATTTCGTAAAGCTTGCGCGCCGCGGACTTGGGAGTGACGCGTTCTTCTGCGGAGGCATTCGGCAAGGCGGCGGCGGGTCGAGATACGGCTTCGGTCATGAGTTCACGTCCTCTTTCAGTGTGTGGAGGCGGGGCGCTTCCTCGGATGATTGTCCGGGGCGCGCCCCTGTAGTGTGCGCTATTCTTTATGCTTTACGAGCAATTTTATTACTCGAAATGCGTTTTGTCAAATAGCTGAATGCGGTAAAATCGGATCGGAAAAGTGCTTGAAGTTTGAGATGCTGAAGGAGCTGTTCTTCCTGTTCACGATGCGGGAGAACCGGATGCTGTCGATGTCCATTCCGTCGGCGGAGCTGACGAAGTATGCGGCGAACGCGATGCTCGCCACGCGGATCAGCTTCATGAACAAGCCGGCGCGCTTTTGCGAGTTGGTGGGCGGCGACGTGGACCAGGTGCGTCAGGGGCGCGTCTTCGCGTGGGCGCCTGTCGGAGTGGAGCGGTTTGATAGAGTACTAAGGAAAGGTGCTCCCCCAGGGGAGCGCCTTTCGGATTGGATTTTTTTCTTCTCAGGGTGGATGCCAGGCAATCAGTGTGCCGTAGGGTGGTCTTCTCTGCGGATTTTTTCGAGCTGTTCGGAGGTGATTTCCGCATACGCGAGAATTTTGTCGTCCGGCTCTCCCGCCGCGAGCATTTTTCGGGCCATTTGGATTTGGTTGAGTGCAATTCCTCTTGCAATACCTTTTTCCATGCCTTTTTCCATGCCTTTTTCGATACCTTTTCGTTCCATCAGGCTCACATACATTGCGCCGGCCTCCTTTCTACTTTCGAGCTCTTCTTCCCATAAGCAGACGACCAAACGGACGATTTTTCCGTTTGTGTCGGTCGCTTAGGCGGCATGCACCTGGCCGCCATCATTCCAGACGTTATCATTCTCAATGTGCATCACGCCTTCGATGAACCAGAGGAGGGTTATTTTCTCTTCGTGGCTCCAGCCGCGTTTATTCAGTTCGGCGAGCAGAATCTTCATGTAGTCCAGCTTGCGGACGTCGTCGCTCCGCTGCTTCCACGCCTGCATTCCGGCGTAGTGGGCGAGGTCGAAGGGGTTGTCGCTCTTCCGCAGCGTGTCTTCATCGCCCTCGTAGATTCTGAAGACGGGATAGCGGTAGGTGACTTCTGAACCGTACCCCTCCCACCGGTAGATTCCCTCCGTCTGGTCGGCCGGTATCGGCTGGACGAGTATGGCGAGCCCGGCGACGGGGCGGTTGAACCGTCCTTCGAGCAGGCAACGGTAACGATGCATCCTCAGAGGAAAGTTCTCCTTTCCGCCGCGTCCCTGAATCTCCACGTGGAGAAGCACCCATGCGTTCTCTCCTGAGAGGAGGGGAACTTCGGCGAGGATGTCGACGAACTTTCTGGAGTCGGGCGGATTCGCGGAGTAGCGCCGGGTGAAGCGGGCGAGCCGCCGAAGCTCGGTCTCCAGAAAGCGGACGGGTTTCGCCGTGTCCGCGACGTTCGCCAGATCGGGAAGGACGGAGCGGAGCATGTTGTAAAAGGAAACGCTCAGAAACTCCTTCCAGAGTTCGTCTTCGGAGCGTCGTTCATTCTCGTTGGCGGGCTGTTCCGTCTGTTTGTCGTCGGTCACGCTGTCGCCTCCTTCATCGGATCAATGATAGCATCCGCCGGGAAAAAACGGAAGGTGCGTCGTCGGAAAATACGGTGAATGTCGGGGCTATGGCAGGAAGTCGGCTGAAATCGTGACGCAGCGCGTCACATTTTGAGCGCGTGCAAGTGAATAAGATCGTGCGGGGGCGCGCCTTCGCGCGAACGACCCGGTGGCGCGAAGGCGCGCAGTCATCTGTCGGAGTGTAGCGTACCTCCATCCCGCGTCTTTTCTTTTTCGGCTTCTTTTCGGGCGTATTCCGCTAAACCAGAAAAAGTGCAGAATACTTTGCGCGGAGCGTCGGGAGAAGGACGGAACGCCCCCGATGCAATATCCAATGTCATTTGGCGAAAGTCGTCCTGGGACATGACGGCGAAGGTTTGCATTCTCCTAGAGTAGCTCATGGGAACGGCCTCCTTTTTCAATATATCTGTAGACCTCCACAAGATCCGATATCTCCGAAAAGTCGCCTGGAATTTATCTATAGACCTCGTTGCGATGTCCAACTTTGACGACAAGCACTCGAAGGATTTTGTCGTCGATGGCGCATACGATTCGGTAGTCGCCGACGCGATAGCGCCGGAGAGTTCCCAAGTTTCCTTTCAAGGCCTTGCCTGTGCAACGAATAGTTTCGGACGAGGCGATTTTTTCCATGTGACCGAAAATTCGACGGGCTGTCGCAGGAGACATTTTCTTGAGCGTTCGGAGCGCCCCTTCCGAGTATTCAATCGTCCAGGCCAAGCTCGCGCCTCGCTTCCGCCGATGAGTACACCCTTTCTTCTCCGTTGTGTATCCGTTCGAGGGTCTCCATGCCGAGATAGTAGTCCTCGATGTCGTTGAGCTGGTGCAGCAACGCTTCGCGCACGAAAGAGTTCTTGGAGCGTCCGGTGCGGCGAGCGAGGGTGTTCAAGCGATTGTCGAGATCTTCGGGAATTCGTACAGCCGGCATACAGTGTCACCCCTTTCCAGCGTTTTGATGTATGGTTTCAAGATATGGTATGGATAGAAGCCGTTTCTCTGCAAGTATTATATGAGTATTCGCCCCTCAACGATGAAGCCGATGAGCTTCGAGTACGTGTGCATCGGGGGTTGAAGTTTCAGAATGGCGAGCCCGGAGAGTCTGCTCTCTGCGCTCGCGTTAAGTGGATTCTGTAGTTTGTCGTTTTGGTCCGTTTATTGCCGGGTTTCTTCGGCGAGGCGGCGGACTTCCGCTTCGGAGAGGTTCACGCATTCCGCGACGTCGGCGACGCTGAAGCCTTTGTCCAGCATCCTGAGGGCGTTCTCGCGCTTGGTCCGCTCCTCGCCGAGTTTCTCTCCGAGCTTGATGCCGCGCGCTTCGCCGAGTTTGATGCCGCGTTCCTCGCCGAGCTTGATGCCGCGCTCCTCGCCTTCTTTCAGCCAGTTCTCGGCCCATTCGTGCTTTCCTTCAAGGATCATTCTTTCCACCTCCACAAGGTCCGATACATCCGGAAAGTCGCTTCGCCCCGTTTTCTTGGGAAGCAGCACTTTCGTCAGGAAGAGGGCGAAGGCGCGCCGCAGATGGGCGCTTCTCTCCATGCGCAACACGGTTCCCAGCGTGCGCACCTGGTCCACCAGCTCCATGGGCATCCGGCTCTTCTCCATCCGGAAAAGAAACTCC
>JAHDKR010000125.1 GCA_018436785.1 Synergistaceae bacterium
AATTTTAATCAGGGTGGATTTCCCCGCGCCGTTATCTCCGAGGAGGGCGAGTACCTCTCCTCCGTAGAGATCCAGATCGACCCCTTGCAGCGCGCGGACCGAACCGAACGATTTCACGATGTTGCGCATACGGACTACCGGTTCCATGCGATCTCTCCTTGACGAAAAAAAGGGGGAGAGAGCGTCTCTCCCCCGAACCGAACGCCGCGATTCTAGCGAATGCCCTTCTTCGCGAGCGGCGCTATCGCCCCGATGTTCTCGTTCGAAACGTAGCCGCCGCCGGTATCCACGACCAGCCCGCCGAAGCCGTACTTCGCGGTCTGGACGATCTGGAGGACGCCGAGGTACCCCATCAGGTAGGGCTGCGCCTCGGAGACCAGGTTCAGGTAGCCGCTCTCGATGGAGGCCGCCGTCGCCGGGTTCAAGCTGAAGCCGGTCGCGTAGACGTCGCCCGGTTGAAGCCCCGCTCCCCGGAGGAAGTTCGCGGTCTGTCCGGTCAGCGCGCCGTGATCCAGCACGATCAGCTTGCAGTCGGGGTTGGCCGCCAGGTACCCCGCGAGCACCGGAGCGCCGAGCGCGGCGTCCTTGTTGACTTCGTCGGATATTTCCAGATAGTCCACCGTCAGGCCCGCCTTTTCGAAGACCTCCAACATCGCCCGCGCCCTGCGGCCCCTGCTTTCGAGGCGCTTCAGACCCCAGACGAACGCCCTGTCTCCCTGCTTGAACTCCTTGCGCCGGAGGATCTCCTTCGCCATATCTTCGCCCTGCTTCCAGCCGTCCGGGCCGATGTAGCCGAAGCCTCTGGACTGATACTTCGCCTGAAGGCGGGGAAGTTCCGTATCCACAGCCGTGACGATCATGCCGTCGGCGAACGCCTCGTCGACCAAGGGGCCGTATCCGTCGTCTCCCGGAACGCCTATTACGACATACCCCGTCGGTTTGGAGGCCAATCCGTTCTTGAAGTTCTCCAGCATCTTCTCCGCGTTCCAGTCGGAATAGACGATCGTCAGTTCGACTCCGAGGTCGGCCGCCGCCTGCTTCGCGCCGTTGATTAAAATAGTGGAGTACGG
>JAHDKR010000144.1 GCA_018436785.1 Synergistaceae bacterium
CGTCGTGAAGCGGATGAACAACGTCACGGAGAACATCCAGACCATAGCGGCGACGGTGGAGGAGCAGTCCGCGAGCGCGGAGGAGATGACGGCGGGAATGGACAGCGTGTCGAAGTCGAGCATCGAGATCGCGGAGCAGGTCGGGAGCGTGAGCCGTTCCATGCAGGAGCAGACGAAGGTCGTGGAGTCGATCGCTGCGTCGTCGGAGGAGCTGGTGCGCCTGAGCGCGTCGATGCAGCAGGCGGTGTCGCGCTTCAAGGTGAGCGAAGAGAGCCGGGGGCTCGCGCTGAAGAAGTAGGCGGATCAGAGGAGAAGAGCAAAAGGACGCCTTCGGGCGTCCTTTTTTGATTCCTCCATATTGAGGAACTGACTGCCCTGTGCGTCCGCCGCCTGTGCGATGGACTCGTAAAGGCGGGAGCGGTTTCCGCATTTTCTGGCGTATAATGGACCCCATAATTTTGGAGGAGGGGCTTGTCATCACCCATTCGCGTTCTCTGACATCGGGAAAAATAAGCTCGCAGCTCTTTGCGCTGGCGCTTCCCCTGCTGCTTGGCAATATACTGCAACAGCTGTACAACGTCGTCGCCGCCGTCATCGTCGGGCAGTACATAGGAGAAGAGGCGTTCGCGGCGATCGGCGTGGCGGGGACGGTGATGAACCTCTTCATCTTCGTGCTCATCGGCGGCTGCACCGGCGTTTCCATTATCCTTGCCTCGCTCTTCGGGAGCGGAGATTTTCACTCGCTGCGGAAAGAGTCGTTCCTGGCCATTGTGTTCGGCGCCGGGTTTACCCTCGTTGTCAGCCTTGTCTCCATCATGCTGCTTTCGCCGCTGCTGGAGAGCATCAACACCCCCGCCGAGATATTCGCGTATACGCAGCAGTACCTGCTCATCATACTGGCCGGTCTGCCGGCGACCTTTTTTTACAACCTCTGCGCAGCCGCTCTCCGGGCAGTCGGCAATACCCGCTACGCCCTCTTCTTCCTCATGATCGCGGTCGCCGTCAACGTTGGGCTGACCTTCGTCCTGGTTGTGCTGCTGGGATGGGGCATTACCGGCGCGGCCTGGGCGACCGTCTTTTCACAGGGGCTGTCGGCCGTTCTCTGCATGGCGTACATTAAGAAAAAACTGCCGTTCCTCGTGCCGACAAGGGAGGACATGCGGTACGACAGTGCGCTGCTGAAAAAAACAATCATCTTCGCCTCCCTGTCGGCGATGCACCAGTCGAGCCTGTACATAGGCAAGATTCTGGTGCAGGGCGCGGTCAACCTGCTGGGGACGGCGTCCATCGCAGCCTACACGGCGACGGCGCGGATAGAGGGATTATCCCTTGCTTTCGGAGAAAGCGGGTCGGAGTCCATTTCGGTGTTTGTCGCCCAGAACACGGGGGCCGGCAACAAAAAACGCGCGCTCAAGGGGTTCGGCGAGGGGCTGTTCGCGCTCGTCGCGCTTGGAGTCGTAGCGACGGGTATCCTCTACCTCTCCGCGGAGCAGTCGATCGCGCTCTTTATCGGCACGCACCAGGCGGCCGCGATCGCGGAGGGCGTCGCCTACATGCGGCTGGTCTGCTTCTTTTACGTCCTCTCCTATACGGGTAGCTCATTTGTGGGCTTTTTTCGAGGCAGCGGACGGATCAACATCCCCTTCATCGGGACGACGATGCATCTGAGCGTGCGCGTGGTTCTTTCCTACTGGCTCGCTCCGGTGATGGGGCTGAAGGCGGTGGCGCTGGCAACAGGCGTGGGCTGGGTCTCCATCGTGCTGTTCCAGTTGGTGATATTTGCTGCTATCCGCCGCAGGGAACGGAAACTCGAACTCTCCGGCGCGCCGCTGTAGTCCGTGGTTGCGTAAAAAATAACTCTAAAAACCGTCGCCTCATCATGATTGCGCTTCCCATAGAGTTGTTTGCCTGCTGTGGGAGCGGAGTTCCGGCAAAACGGGCTTGCGTCTTCACAGTAATTTGACTATAATAAATATGTGTTTTAGTTTGGTCGGATAATTGGCTCCGCTCCCGGAAACGAGGTGAGGTCAGTGTATATCAAAAGAGCCGTCGAGGATACCGTCAGGAAGACGGCGGCCACATTCCCGGTGCTGCTTGTGACCGGTCCGCGCCAGGTCGGCAAGTCGACGCTTCTCGAACGCCTTGCGGAGCCTGAACGCAGGATCGTGACGTTGGACGATCCTGACGTCAGGTATCTTGCCGGAAACGACCCTGCGCTTTTTATGCAGCGATTCACGCCTCCGGTGCTGATCGACGAAATTCAGTACGCCCCGGAGCTGCTGCCCTATATCAAGATGGCTGTGGACCGTTCCGGACGGAGCGGCGACTTCTGGCTTACCGGTTCCCAATCCTTCGTGATGATGAAAAATGTCGGCGAAACTTTGGCCGGGCGCGTCGGGATCATCAGGCTTTCGGGGCTTTCGACCAGTGAGATTCGGGGAATTCCCTCGAAGCCCTTCACGACGGATCCGAAAAGCCTTTTGGAGCGCGCCGAAGAAGTACAAAGGCTTGAGTTGAACGCGCTGTACGAGCGCATATTCAAGGGCTCCATGCCGAGGTTGTATGCGGATGAGAGAGTGGATTGGGAGACTTATTACCGTTCCTACATCGACACGTATCTCAAACGCGATATAAAGGATCTGACACAGGTGGCGGACGAGATGGCCTTCTATAACTTCATGACCGTTGTCGCCGCCAGAACATCCAGGCCGGTCGTCTACGAAGAACTGGCAGGCGAGTGCGGCATTTCCGCGCCGACCGCGAAGAAATGGCTCTCCGTGCTCGTCTCATCCGATATCGTGGCGATTGTGCAGCCGTACTTCAACAACATATTAAAGCGAGTGACCAAAATGCCCGCGCTTCACTTTCTGGATACGGGGCTCTGTGCGTATTTGCTGAAGTGGGGTAATCCCGAAGCGCTGGAGAGAGGGGCCATGTCCAGCGCTTTTTTCGAGAGCTACGTCTTTTCCGAAGTGTACAAGAGCTATCTGAACGCCGGAAGAGAGCCTCCCCTCTTTTACTACCGCGACAAGGAAAAACGGGAGATCGATCTGTTGCTGTATGAAAACGGTATGCTTTCTCCCGTGGAGATCAAGAAGTCGGCATCCCCCGGGAAAGACGCTGTGAAGCACTTCCGGGTGCTGGAGCCCCTGAGCGACCCTGAAAAGTCCGGCGAACCGGCCGGAATGAAAGTCGGGATAGGGAACGGGGCTGTTGTCTGCATGGCCAACGACCTGCTGCCGGTCGATTCGAAGAACTGGTATGTCCCGGCCTGGATGATATGACGAGGGAACTCCGGCGGTGAAAGAAGCGTTCTCTCCTCCGCCGGAGTTCCCTTTGCTTCGTGCAAAGCGATCTATCAGAGGAACAGCAGCTCTTTGCGTGCGGCTTCCGGGTTCAGGATATGCACAAGTTCCTCGATCTCCTCAAGGTGCGCGCGCACCTCTCCTGCGGAAATAGACGGCGTTCCGTACACCGTGAAGAGCGCGCGGGAGGTCGCCGCAGTAATGGCGCTGCTATCGTCGGGGCCGTAGATGATGCTTGAGAGAATGCCGTTCCGGTCGGAGAAGAACATGTCCTCCGGAGGAAGAGTACGTTGCGTTCCCCCCAGTGAAGTAAAGGTTTCTCCCCCTTTCGCAACGTCCAGGAGAAAGGGCGGCTCTGTCCGGTCGAGGTCGTGCCCGGCGGTGAGCAGCCCGTTTTTCAGTTCGCCCATGAACATGACCGCCACAAGCGGCGACGGCGAAAAAATCGGCTTTTCCTTCAACGCCACCGACTCGACTTGGAACAGCACGTGATAGTTCTTCCCGAAGGTCTTGTAGTATCGTCCGTAGGATGCAAAGGGGTGTTCAGCTCCAATTTCCTTTCTGCTCTTCCCCGCGTAGAGAGTGCGGAGACTTTGCTCCAGAGCGTCCTTTCGCTCCTCCAGCGCGGGGCACTTCCCCGTATTGTCAACGCCCTCCATAATGAGGACGCCGAAGCATGCGTCCGGATAGCGCGCCTTCCATTCTTCTGATGCTGCGAACATTGTGCAATCGTCTCCTCTTTCGAAGCGTTTCGGTTTATGATACTAAAAATCCGGGCGGATGTCCTGAAGGGATTCGGAAAATCAGAAAGGCCTTCTTGCGGTTTTTTCTTCACAGGAGGATATGCTCATGTCTTTGATCAACGTCGCGCACCTTACCTTCGCCTACGAGGGCGGATTGGAACAAATTTTCGAGGACGTCTGCTTTCGGATCGACACGGACTGGAAGCTCGGCTTCACCGGCAGGAACGGCAGAGGGAAGACCACGTTCCTGAACCTACTGCTCGGACGGCACGAGTATGAGGGGACGATTTCGTCGAGCGTGGACTTCGAGTACTTCCCCTACGATGTTCCGGACGAGGAGATGGAGACGCTGGAGCTGATCCGGAGCGTCGCGCCCGGCGCGGAGGAGTGGGAGATCGCCCGCGAAGTCTCGCTCCTCGACGTGGCGGACGACGCGCTCCGCCGCCCGTTCCGCACGCTCTCCAACGGAGAGAGGACCAAAGTCCTGCTCGCTGCCCTCTTTCTGAAGGAGAACAGCTTCCTGCTGATCGACGAGCCCACCAACCACCTGGACATGGAGGCGCGCGCCGCCGTGACCGCCTACCTGAACCGGAAGAAGGGGTTCATCCTCGTCTCGCACGACAGGGTCTTTCTCGACGCGTGCATCGATCACATCCTTTCGATCAACAGGACGAACATCGAAGTACAGAAGGGGAACTTCTCATCCTGGTGGAAAAACATGCAGATGCGAGAGCACTACGAGCGGTCGGAGAACGAGCGCCTGAAGAAGGAGATCGGCCGGATGCAGGAGGCCGCCCGCCGGACGTCGGACTGGTCGGACAAGGTCGAGAAGACGAAGCGGGGCGTGCGGAACTCCGGCCTGCGCCCGGACACCGGGTATATCGGTCACAAGGCGGCGAAGATGGCGCAGCGGTCGAAGTCGATCGACACAAGGCGGCAGTCGGCCATCGAAGAGAAGTCGGCGCTGCTGCGGAACGTGGAGAAGAGCGACGAACTGAAGATCATCCCCCTCGTCTACCACTCCCCGCTTCTTGCGGAGCTGGAGAACGTCTCCATCCGCTACGGAGAGCGAGTCGCGTGCGAAGGGGTGAATTTCACCATCGGGCGCGGGGAACGCATCGCGCTTCAGGGGAAGAACGGCAGCGGCAAGTCGAGCGTCCTCAAGCTCCTTCACGGAGAGTCTCTGGAGTACTGTGGAAGGCTGGTCGTGGGGAGCGGGGTGAAGATCTCATACGTCGCCCAGTCCGCGGACGACCTGCGCGGGAGCCCGAGGGAGTACGCCCGCGCCTCGGGGATCGACGAGAGCCTGTTCCGCATGGTGCTGGACAAGCTGGACTTCTCGAAGCTCCAGTTTGAAAAGGACATGGCGGACTACAGCGGAGGGCAGAAGAAGAAGGTGCTGCTCGCGCGGAGCCTCTGCGAGCAGGCGCACTTCTATATCTGGGACGAGCCCCTGAACTACATCGACGTGATCTCCCGCATCCAGATCACGGAGCTGCTGCTGGAACACAAGCCGACGATGCTCTTCGTGGAGCACGACAGGGCCTTTTGCGACGAGGTTGCCACGAAGGTTGTGCGCCTGTAACGAGCCCTTCTCCTGTTCGGGGTATAATAAGCGGGTGATTTTACCTCGAACAGGAGGCTTCCCATGACTACGACAACAGAGAAACTGAATGAACTGAAGGCCCGTCTGCGCGATGTGGCCGACCTGAACAGCGTCGGTGCCGTGCTGCACTGGGATCAGGCGACCTACATGCCGCCCGGCGGAGCTGTTGCGCGCGGACGGCAGATGGCCGTCGTCGGCCGTATCGCGCAGGAGCTCTTTTCCGATCCCGCGACGGGACGGCTGCTCGACGAGCTGCGCCCCTACGAGGAGAGCCTGCCGTACGACTCGGACGACGCCTCCCTGATCCGCGTGGCGAGGCGCGACTACGAGAAGGCGGTGAAGATACCGCCCTACTTTCTCTCCGCGTTCTACGAGCACTCCGCGACCAGCTACCAGGTATGGACGGAGGCGCGCCCCGCGAACGACTTCGCCCGCGTGCGGCCGCTGCTGGAGAAGACCCTCGACATGAGCCGCCGCATGGCGGACTTCTTCCCCGGATACGACCACATCGCCGATCCGCTGATCGACTTCGCCGACTACGGCATGAAGACCGCCGACGTGCGGAAGGTCTTTGCCGAGCTGCGCGAAGCGCTTGTGCCGCTGGTGCGGGCGATCACGTCGCAGGAGCCCGCCGACGATTCGTGCCTCAAGAAACACTATCCGGAGCAGCAGCAGCTCGCCTTCGGACGGAAGGTGATCGAGCGGTTCGGGTACGACTTCTCGCGCGGCCGCCAGGACAAGACGCATCATCCGTTCGAGACGAAGTTCTCGACGGGCGATGTGCGCATCACGACGCGCATCAAGGAGGACGACCTGGGGTACGGGTTCTTCTCCACGACGCACGAGTCGGGGCACGCTCTCTACGAGCAGGGGGTGAACCCTTCGTTCGAGGGTACGCCCCTCAACGAGGGGACAAGCTCCGGAGCGCACGAGTCGCAGTCGCGCACCTGGGAGAATCTTGTCTCACGCAGCCGCCCCTTTTGGGAGCACTTCTACCCGGAATTACAGGCAACCTTACCCGATCAACTCGGAACCGTCCCGCTGGAAACCTTCTACCGCGCTGTGAACACGGTACGAAAATCGCTGATCCGCACCGAGGCCGATGAGGTAACGTACAACCTGCACGTGATGATCCGCTTCGAGCTGGAGCTTCAAATGCTCGAAGGGCGTCTCGAAGTCAGGGATCTTCCGGAGGCGTGGCATGCGGCGTACGAGGCGGACCTCGGCATCACGGCGCCCAGCGACGTCGACGGATGCATGCAGGACGTCCACTGGTTCGGCGGGCATATCGGCGGGGCGTTCCAGGGGTACACGCTGGGGAACGTGATGTCGGCGCAGTTTTTCGACGCGGCGCTGGCGGCGCACCCGGAGATTCCGTCGGAGACCGGTCGCGGGGAGTTCGGCGCGCTCCATTCGTGGCTGAAGGAGAACATCTACCGCCACGGCCGCAAGTACACGGCGTCCGAGCTGCTGTACAGGGTTACCGGCGGCGGGCTTGACATCGCACCGTACATCCGCTATCTGCGCGGGAAGTTCGGCGAGCTGTACTCGCTCTGAGGACGATGGCGCGGAACGTCGAGATCAAGGCGCGGGCAGGAAATGTCGCGCAGCTGACGGCCAGGGTGGGCCGGATGGCGACGTCCGGCCCCGAGGAGATCGCCCAGGACGATACGTTCTTCCGCTGTCCGGAGGGGCGGCTGAAGCTGCGCGCCTTTTCGGACGGCGCGGGGCAGCTCATCTTCTACAAGCGTCCGGATACGGAGGGGCCGAAGACGTCGTCTTACAGCATCGCTCCCGTGGAGAATGCCGACGCGATGCGGGAGACCCTCGCGCAAGCTTTGGGACAGGCGGGGCGGGTGCGCAAAGACCGGACGCTCTTCCTGGTCGGGCGGACGCGCGTGCATATCGACCGCGTGGAGGATTTGGGCGACTTTCTTGAGCTGGAGGTGGTCCTCGAAGAAGGGGAGCCGGAGGCCAAGGGAGTTCGCGAGGCGGAAGAGCTTCTGGCGGCGCTGGCGATTCCGCAGGCGGCCCTCGTCGACCGTGCGTACGTCGATCTGCTGGAGGCCCCCGGGAAGGGTGAACCTTCTCGGCCGTAAGCGCCGCATCGGGAGCGTGAGCCGCGGAATGCCGTTTATATGAGGGAGGTTGAGAAGATGCGCTGTTTCATCGACCATATAGCAGTGACCGCACCGACGCTTGAGAGCGGGGCCGAATTCGTCCGCGAGGCGCTTGGCGTCTCTCCGCAGCCGGGAGGGGAGCACCCCCGGATGGGGACGCACAATATGCTGCTGCGCCTGGGGGAGACCGTGTATCTCGAAGTGATCGCGCCCAATCCGAATGCGGAGCGGCCCGGGCGGCCGCGCTGGTTCGGCCTGGATACGCTTCGTCCGGACTCCGCGCCGAGGTTGGGCGCGTGGGTGACGCGCACTGAGGATATTCACGCGGCTTCGACGGCGGCGTCCGAACGTCTCGGCGAAGTGGAGGCCATGACGCGCGGTTCACTCGAATGGCATATCACCATCTCCGCCGACGGTTCGCTCGCGCTCGGGGGGCTCGCCCCTTCGCTGATCCAGTGGAAAGCGGGGGAGCCGCATCCTGCGGGTAGGCTCGAGGATTGCGGCCTGTCGCTCGTCCGGCTGGAGCTCTTTCACCCGGAACCGGAGCGCGTCTCCCGTCTGCTGCATTCGCTCGAATTCGAAGGGCCTGTTTCGGTGGAGGAGGCGCGTCCTGGCGAGGCGCCGTATCTGGTCGCGCATATACGGACTCCTCTGGGACTGCGGACGCTTTCGGGGCGGCACGCATGAGGCTCCATCATATCGCGCTCTGGTCCAAGGACATAGAGCGTCTCTCCGCTTTTTACCGGAAGTACTTCGGCGCGTGCGCGGGCGAAACGTACGTCAATAGGGGGAAAGGGTTTTCCTCGATATTCCTGCGTTTCGAGGAAGGGTGCAGCATCGAGCTGATGCACATGGCGTCCATCCCGGGGAACGCGAACGACCCCGAAGCGCAATACATCGGACTGATCCACATGGCGATCTCGGTCGGCGGCGAGGGAGATGTTGACGCGAAGACGGAGGAACTTCGCCGCGACGGATACACGATTGTTTCGGAGCCTCGCAGGACGGGAGACGGGTATTACGAGAGCTGCGTCTTCGACCCCGACGGCAACAGGATAGAGATCACCGTATGATGTCCGCGGCGAGCTGTGAAGCTGTGAAAGAGAGCCTTCATGCAGCTTTCCGCTGACGCCGTCTCCGTGCTCCTGATCGTTGCGGTCTCGGCGCTTCTTGTCGGTACCGGCCTGAGAAAACAGCCGGGGATCGGGGCCGCAGCGTCGGTTCTGCTGATAGCGGGCGCGCTCTGGTTTCGGGGCGAATCTCCCTCGGCCATTGGCTTCGGTCCGCAGGAGGACTGGGGTGGAACGATTCTTCTCGGGTTCGCGTACGCCGCGCTGCTCCAACTCCTTGCCGTGACGCTCGTCGGGCCGCTGAGCGAAAAGCTCACCGGAACGGAGCCTGATCACAGCGTCTTCGACGGGGTCAGGGGGAACTGGAGGACACTGCTTTTGTGGCTCGCGCTGGTGTGGACGCTGGTTGTCTTTCTGGAGGAGGGAATCTTCCGGGGGTTCCTGATGACGGAGATCGCGAAGGTTGCCGGAACGGGAACGCTCGCACTCGGCTTCAACGCGCTCTTCACCTCCGTCGTCTTCGGCCTGGCGCACGGCTACCAGAACCGCAGCGGCATGGTGAGCGCGGGGATGGTGGGGCTCTTTCTGGGAGCGCTCTTCATCTTCGAGGGGTTCAACCTGTGGCTGGTGATCTTCGTGCACGGCTTCGTCGACACGATCGGTATCGTCCTGATCGCGGCGGGAGCGGACCGGAGCATCGACGGATTCATCCGGAGGCTCTGGCGGATGAATCCGCACTGAGCGATTTCAATGAAACGGCCCGGCGTGAAGAGCGGCCGGGCCGTTTCATTTATTCTTTCGGTGAGGAGCTTTTCAGGAAACGCTTATTCCGCGGTCTCGTCCATGTCGGACATGATCTTTTCGAGTCGCTCCATAGCGGCCTCCACCTTCGGGTGTTCCATGTGCGAGGCGATCTTCTGCATGGCGTCCATCATTCCTTGCTGCGTCTTTTCGAACTCGGCGTTGGCCTTGTCGATGTCGGCGTCTCCGCTGTCTTCCCGGTCCTCCTCTTCCATTGCGTCGAAGAAGTCCTTGTACTTCTTCTGCAGGTCGTCCATGCCCTTCATCAGCGGCGCTACCGTGTCGACGTACTTGTCGAGCGCGCCTGCGATCTGTTCGGGGTCGTCGGTTTTTTGTACCCTGTCCGCCATGGTTTTTGTGGCGTTCCCGTACTCGTTGAAGAATTTGATCACGTAACTTTTGACCTCGGGCGGAATCTGCTGTGCAGCGAACGCCGCCGGGGCGAGGAGCGAAACGACACAGAGAAATGCCAGGAAACGGAGAAGAACTGAGCGTTTATTCATGGGTACACCTCTTTCGTTCGGTAAGATGGCGCTCATTGTATCACAATCTCGCGAGAGGAAAGCAACCGTACTGCGCACTTTTTCACGTTTTCGCACGCCGCTTGTTCCGCTCCTCGGCTTGCCAAAACGCTCGCTACTGGGTAGGATTGTCCAGGAATTCACCGGATCGGAGGAATTGCTATTCGTGCGTCCAGACTGATGATTCAGGGAACGTCCTCTTCCGTGGGGAAGAGCGTCCTCGTGGCGGCGCTCTGCCGCATCTTCGCGCGGAGGGGGCTGAAAGTGGCCCCGTTCAAGGCGCAGAACATGGCGCTGAACTCCTTCGTCACCTCGGCGGGGGAGGAGATGGGGCGTGCGCAGGCGGTGCAGGCCGCCGCCGCGGGGCGCGCTCCGGAGGTGGAGATGAACCCCGTGCTGCTGAAGCCGGAGGGGAATTCCCGCTCGCAGGTGGTGCTGATGGGGAAACCGTGGAAGACGCTGTCGGCGGGGGAGTACTATGCCTGCCGGGAGGTTTTGTGGGGTTCTGTGGTCGCGTCGTATGAGAAGCTGGCCTCGGAGAACGACCTCGTCCTCGTCGAAGGGGCGGGGAGCCCGGCGGAGATCAACCTGAAGAAGCACGAGATCGTGAACATGCGCGTGGCGCGCACGTTCGGCTGCCCGGTCCTCCTCGCGGGGGACATCGACCGGGGCGGCGTCTTCGCCTCGCTTGTGGGAACGCTCGCGCTGCTCGACGAGGAGGAGCGCGCGCTGGTGAAGGGGTTCCTGATCAACAAGTTCCGTGGGGACGTGAAGCTGCTGGAACCGGGCCTCGACATGCTCTCCGGTCTCACGGAGGGGCGTCCGGTGCTCGGCGTCGTTCCGTGGCTGAAGAACCTCGCCGTGGCGCAGGAGGACTCCGTGTGGCTTGAAGAGCGAACGGCGGGCGATTCCTCCGGCGGCGTGGACATCGCCGTGATCAAGCTCCCCCGCATCTCCAACTACGACGACTTCGACCCGCTTGCCCTTGAAGAGAGGGTCTCGCTCCGCTTCGTGGAACGTCCGGAGGACTTGGGCCATCCCGCTGCCGTTATCCTTCCGGGGAGCAAGACGACGTTGAAGGACCTGGCCTGGCTGCGCAGTTCCGGCTTCGACGGACTGATCGCCGCCCTCGCGCTCGCCGGAGGTTCCGTCGTCGGCGTCTGCGGCGGCTACCAGATGCTCGGACGGCGCATTTCCGACCCGCTCGGAGTGGAGGACCCCGCATCGGAGGAGTCCGGACTCGGTTTGCTGCCCGTCGAGACGGTCTTCGAACCGGCGAAGGAGACGACGCTTTCAAGAGGGCGAACGATACCGTCTTCGGAGAGCCCCGCCTCCGGTTTTCTTGCGCAGCCGTTCGACGTGGAGGGGTACGAGATCCACATGGGACGGAGCGTGCTGCCTGACGGGGCTCGCCCGCTGCTCCGGTTCGAGGACGGCCGCGTCGACGGCGCGGTCTCCGCAGGCGGACACGTCTGGGGAACCTATCTGCACGGCATCTTCGACAACGGCCCGTTCAGGACCGCATGGCTGCGCTCGCTCGGCTGGAAAGGGAAAGAAAGTCCGCTCTCCTTCGCCCAAGTGCGGAACCAGGCTTTCGACCGTCTCGCGGACGAGGTGGAGGCCGCGCTCAACATGGAGCTGCTGGAGCGGATCATCGGGCTATGAAGCGCGTCGTCGCGGCCTTCCCCGGAACGTGCGGGGAGCTTTTTCAGGGGACGCTTGACGGTGTGCAGTGTCTTGTCTCCTGCCCTGTCGACCGGATGGCCTGGCTGGAACTTCTACTTGAAGAGGGGGAAGGCATTTCGGTTCCGCCCGAGATGAGCAAGACGCGGAGAGCGCTCGAACTGGCGCTTACCCGTCGCCCTCTCGCTGGCGCGCTGCGGGTTCGCCGCCTTGAGGCGCTTCCGGAGGGAAAGGGGTATGCCAGCAGCACGGCGGATATTCTTGCCGCGCTCTACGGCTTGGCGAACCTTTCGGGGACGCCGCTGACGCCGGAGGAGGCCTCGCGAATCGCGCTCGCCGTCGAACCGACGGACAGCATCGCATGGTCCGGCCTGGCGCTGCTCGACCATCGGGAGGGGCGCGTCATGCAGTTCCTCGGCCCGCCTCCGCCTCTCGCCGTGCTTGTGGTGGACGAGGGGGGCGTCGTGGACACCGAGGAGTTCAACCGGAGGGACAGCCGCGCTCTTCTCGCCTCGCTCGCCGCTGCGCACAAAGAGGCGTTCGCTCTGTTGAAGAAGGGCGTGGAGCGGGGAGACCCCGCCGAAGTGGGGGAGGCTGCAACGCTCAGTGCGGAGGCGTGCCGCCGCGTTCTGGAAAAACCGCTGCTGGAGCGGTGCCGCGCGCTCGTTCGTTCGCTCGGGGGGTACGGCGTCTGCGTTGCGCACAGCGGCACGCTCTACGGTCTGCTCCTCCCCGTCGCCCTGCTGAATGAAAAAGAGCATGTAACGGAGGCCGCCGCGCGCGCGCTGCCGGAGGCGGCGGAGATTCGTCTTCACGCCCTGGCGGCCGGGGGACCGCGGTAGAATCCGTTCGAAAGGAAGGTATTCGCATGGAAGTGTTTGTCGTTCTCTTCGCCGCCGCAGTGTGGGATCTCCTGCTTGGGGAGCCCTCGTCGAAGGTGCATCCTGTGGTCTGGATGGGAAAGTACATCGGCGCGTTCTGGAACCGCCGTCCGTCTGGTGCGGACGACCGGAAGATGCTCATCTTCGGCGGCGTGCTCGTGGTGTCGGGGGCGCTGCTCTTCTCCCTTCCGCTGCGTTTTTTGAAGCTCCTTCCGGGGTTGACGGCGCTGCTGCTCACCATTCCGCTGCTGAAGAGCGTCTTTTCCATCTCCGCGCTGATCAACGCAGGAGAGAGCATCCTGCGGGCGCTTGAACTCGGCGATGTGCCGGAGGCCCGGCGGCTGCTTTCGTGGAGCCTGGTCAGCCGGAACACGGAGGATCTGTCGCAGGAGGAGGTCGTCGGCGCGGCGATAGAGTCGCTGGCCGAAAACCTCACCGACAGCCTGGCTTCGCCGCTCTTCTTCTATGCGATCTTCGGCCTTCCGGGGGCCTTCTTTTACCGATTCTGCAACACCTGCGACTCCATGATCGGCTATCGCGGAGGGGATACGGAGTGGGGCGGGAAGATCGCCGCGAAGCTCGACGACCTCCTGAACTGGATTCCGGCTCGCGTGACCTCGATTCTGCTCCTTGGGGCGGGCGTGCTCGCCAAGGAGGACGTCATCAAAGGCGCCGAGGCGCTGCGCGATGAACGAGGGAACACCGCCAGCCCCAATGCGGGGTGGACCATGTCGGTGATGGCGGGGATGCTCAGGGTGACGCTGGAGAAGCGCGGCCAGTACGCGCTTGCCGGAGGGACCGAGCCGCTGTGCACGCAGGCGCTGCGCCGCTGCGTAAAGGTGGTTCGCATCGCCGCCGCGTTGATTTTGGCCTTCGTCGCGGCGCTGGGAGGGCTCCATGCCCTTTTCGGTTAGAAAAGAACTTCTGCTCGCCGGGGAGACGGTCCACGGCGGGCTCGACTACGCGAAACTGCGGGGCGAAGGGGTGGAGCCGGAGAGCATTCTGGACTTCAGCGTCTCGACGAACCCGTTGCCCCCGCACCCCGAGGTGGAACGAGCCGTTGCGCGGGCGGCGTTCGACCGGTACCCTGACTCCTCGTCGGGGGCGCTTCGGCGCGCCATAGCCGAGGCGAACGGTCTCTCGCCCGACGAAGTGCTGGTGACGAACGGATTGGCCCAGGCGATCGTTCTCCTTGCCTTCGCGTTCTGCGACAGGGGGAGCCGCGCGCTCGTCGCGTCGCCGGCCTTCGGGGAGTACGAGGCCGCCTCCCGTCTTGCCGGGGCCGAGGTCCTGTTCGTCCCGGCGCGGGAGGAAGAGGGGTTCGCCTTTCCCGCCGAACGGCTGATGCAGGCTGTGATGGCGCACCGGCCCGCGCTGCTCTGGGTCTGCTCGCCGAACAACCCGACGGGCGCGGCGCCGTCGCGGGAAGAGGCCGCCTCGCTGCTGCGCGTCTGCGAAGATGAGGGGACGCTCTTGCTGCTCGACGAAGCCTACGTCAATTTCGCTCCTCCCGGTGTTTCCGCGCGTGGTCTTTTCCCGTC
>JAHDKR010000177.1 GCA_018436785.1 Synergistaceae bacterium
AAGAAGGAAGGTCTGGAGATCGACGAGGCTTTGGACCTCTGCCTGGAACGGGAGGAGGCTGATGTGATGCTGACCTACATGCAAAAAGAGTTTAGAAAGGCGCGGAAAGAAGGACGAGAAGAGGGGCGAGGAGAGGGACAGCTTGAAAAGGGAATCTCGATGGCTCTGGCGATGCTCGAAGCCGGCGAACCCGAGGAGAAGATTCTCCGCTACACCGGCCTTTCCCTCTCACAGTTGGATGAAATACGCGACGGCAGAAAGTGATCGCTTTTAAAGCAGGAGGGAGGCTTGGTCTCCCTCCTGCTTCTTTCGCTCCTACGCCTTTTCCTGTTTCGGCGCGGCGCCTTTCCTCTTGTATTTCAGAAAGTAGAAGACGGGGATGATCGAGAGATAAGCGAACGTAAGCGCGTCTTTCGTGCCTTGCGAAAGATCCATCCTCGCGATCTTCTGCGCCGGCAACATGATCACCAGAAAAGCGAACATCGCGGTGGCCAGTATTTCCATAAGAAACGAAGTGAACGTGAAGTGATATACCGTGACCATGGAATGAAACGTCCGGCGGCACCACAGATAGACGACCACCAGATTGACGAGGAATAGAACACCGCCGACGGCGCCGCCCGTCGTGGCGAAAAAACCGTCTTTCGCTATCGTTCCGCCTGCGGCAACCGCGGAAAGAGCAAAAAGCACCAGAAAAAGCCCAGCCAGAACCAGAATCTCCATCTTCTTACGCATCGCAACATCCTCCTCTTTCCCGTATAAGTATTGAACCCAGTAGCCTCGGACGCGCTTTCTTCGCGGTATCGTATGCCCGCGCCAGACAGCGCCGATACATGCGGAAAGAAGGCCTTGTCTCAATCCGCCCCCCTTCTTGCAGCACCCTTCCGCACGCAACCTCCTGCGACGGAAGTACTGTACAATGAAGCGGCGACACCTTAAGACGGTCTTTCCTCGGCATTCATTTGTATCGCTCAATTTCCTGGAGATTGCAGCTCCTGCGTCAGGGTACAGCAAGTTTTGGAGATTGAAGAATCTCTTTTCCATGTTGATCCATAGTTTTGCCGTCTTATGATGTCGCTCTCTTCCGATAGAATCCTAGCCGGGTCAGTAGCTTGAGTATTAAGGATGTGCACATTTCCTGAGCTGATCTCATGCATTCAATTTATTGTTGAGTGGAGGCAATTCGGTAATATGAATTGTCATTTTAAAAGAATGTAATGATATAATTGGCATGAAAAATCTCACGTAGCAACCTTTCTGTTCTCCGTTAAAGAACTGATTGCGTTTTTTTGGGGGAAACGGGTGTTGGACACAAATGGACTCCTGCCCGGATTATTTTTTCAGAGATTCTGGAGTGTGAAACGACAAAAAGATGCGTAATCCTTGGAGGTCTGAAAAAGGAGACCGGCACAATGCATGAAAAAAACATCATCGCGCTAAAGAAAGAAGCGATGGTTCTTCTCGACGAATCTGTTTGTCTGCTTTCGAACGCGGTCACAAAAGCGGAAGCCGATCAGGAGAGAGAACGTTTCCTCCACAGTATGGGAATGCTGAAAGAGGAGGCGTTCAAGCTCCGAAAAAATGAAATCGTGATCGCCGTCGTCGGCACGATGAAGGCTGGAAAGTCCACCACCATCAACGCCATCGTCGGCAGCGAGGTGCTTCCCGTGCGGAATCTCCCGATGACCACTCTCCCCACCCTTTTGCGCCACGTTCCGGGGAAGAAGGAGCCGGAACTCTCCTTTCCCGGATACGGACATGTCGTCGTCTTCGGGAAGCGCCTTCGGAAAGCGCTGCGCGAGGCCGGAGAGCATCGGGGCGAGAGCATACGTCGGAGAAACGACTTCCGCGATGTTCTTCACTCATTGGAATCCGCAAAAGACTTCTCCGGGAAAAGAGTTGGCAGGAGCGCCGTCTTTGACCTCCTCAAGGAGCTAAATGATCTGGTGCGGCTTGGTGACGAGCTGAACACCCCCTTTCCGTTCGAAAAGTTCGCTTCGCTCAAGGACTTTCCCTGCGTGGAGATGGAGTTCCGGCACCTCCGCGACTGCCGGAAGAATCAGGGGAACCTCTGCCTGCTGGACACGCCGGGGCCGAACGAGGCGGAGCGCGACTATCTTCACGGCGTAATGAAGGCGCAACTGGAAAGAGCCTCCGCCGTCATCGCCGTTCTCGACTATACCCAGATCGGTTCCGAGGCGGATGAACAGGTTCGGAGGCATCTGCTGGAAAACACCGAATCGATGGAAGGACGCATCTTCGTTCTTCTGAACAAATTCGACCAGAAGGATCGCCATTCCTCTGACGAACAGGAGACTAAAGCGCGGATTGTCCGCATGATGAACGGCTTGATCGACGAACGAAGCATCTTTCCCGTTTCGGCGCAGAGGGCCTATCTCTCCAACCGGGCGAAGGACGAGGTGCTGCGGAACGGCGGTCTTTCGACACCGAAGCCCTACTTGGAGGAAACGCCTGAGATGTGCGGCCAATATGAGTGGATAGAAGACTTCGGAGAGGAGGCCTTCGGCTATTGCTGGGAGAAGATGATCGGCAACGCGGACGAGGTTCGGGAAGCGGCCGAAGATCTCTGGGAAGCATCTCTCTTTCAGGCGGCTCTCGAAAAGACAATCCGCAGAGCACTCGCGCAGTCGCCCCTCCTCGCCCTTGAATCGGCGGCAACCACCCTTCTTTTAAAAGCGGAGCGATTCGCCGCCGCGAGAGCGGAAGCGCGCTCCGTCGCGGAGCAATCACGACTGCTTCATCGTCGGGTGAAGGCGATACGTCGAGATATTCGTATGGTGGCCGACGGACGAAGAGACACGGCGCGAAGCATGAAAGAACTCTCCGCACACCTCGACTCGCTCGTCTTCGAAGAGATGGGAAGCGCCGCCCGCAGGGCACGCGAACTGCTTGAGGAGCGTCTGACGCACGCCAAGCGGGAGGGGGAAAAAGTAATCGCCCTCCGGAGGATCGAGGAGAGAAGAAGAGCGGAAGAGGCTGCAGAAAAGCCCGTCGCCAAAATGCTGGAGGCGTTGAGGAGACTGAGAGGCAATGCACTGTTCGCGGAGATGCTGCCGCCGGAGCCTTCGGGAACCATTTGCTTCGAGAGCGCGGAAGACTTTCGCCGGTTCGGAGAGAATGCCGAGGAGATCGTCCGCGATACGGTTCTAGGCGGCTGCCGTCGGATCGACGAGGGGGCGAGAGAAGCGCTCTCCGGATTCGAAGAAAAGTTCTCCCTCTCGACGGCGATACTTGCGGACGAGAGAGTGCGCGATGCCTTCTCGGATTTCGGAAGGGAATGCGCACGCCCGACTTTCACCGTACCGCCCCTCGACAGACTCGAAAGCGTGCCGGAGGGGGGCTTCCTGCGGCACGCTCTGCAAAAGAGATCGAAACGAGAAACCGCCTTCCCTGTTCGCGAAGCGTGGTGGGGAAGAGCGCTGAACCGCCTCTACGACAAATGGGGGAGAGAACCTTTCGAGTACGAGAAGGTCTGGGGAGAAGCCGATCCCGAAAAAGTCCTGAGCGACGCCGAGCAGGAGATTGAAAACTGCGGAGAAAGAGTGCGCGCTATGCTGAAAGAGCGCGTGACGGAACGGACGAACGAGGCGGTCTCGGCCTTTCTGGAGAGTCTGACGCACACGCTTGAAACGCTTCGCACACTCCCGGGAGCAGAAGATGCCGACGAAACGATAGCCGCGGAAAATTACGACGCGATGATGAAGGAGACGAAAGATGCCCCGGTCACGCCATCGATACCCTGCCCTGTTTCAACGGCGAGGAATACTCGAAGAACAGGAGAGCGATCGAACGCCGGACTGGCCGGCGAGTATCCGGATGACGAAGGAGGAGTTCGTATGAACGAAGTTATGAATGCCGTTAGCGTGATCGGTGTTCGTGAGGCAGTCCCGACGGCGAGGGTGGAGGTTCTGAAAGATGAAGGAATTCGTCTTCTGGAGCTGACGGCCTCTCTGCTGGAGGGATTGGAAAAGGAGAAGGGGCTTCTTGGAGAGGAGAAAGAGAAAGGGACCTACGACTGCAAGAGCGTCGCGAATTACAGAGGGATTCTGGATGAAGAAAGACGGAAACTCCGTGATCTGGAACTCGTGATTGCGGTCATCGGCACGATGAAAGCCGGAAAATCCACCACCATCAACGCCATCGTCGGGAACGAGGTGCTGCCGAACAGAAATCGCCCGATGACCACCCTGCCGACGCTTATCCGGCACGTTCCGGGAAAGACCGAACCGGAACTGTCGTTTCCTGGGTATAAGCATGTGGCTGCTTTCAAGAACGACCTTCGTTCTGCTTTTGCATTAGTTTGCGAAGAGAAGAAGGCAACAATCCTGAGCAATAATGACTACGAGGACGTTTTAAAGGACCTGGAAGAAAGCGCTGACGGGAGCGGACTTCAAAGAGGCGCGGATGGGGTATTTTCCTTCCTGAAAGATTTGAACGACCTCGTCAGACTCGGCGACGAGCTGGATGTCTCCTTCCCCTACGGCAAGTTCGAATCGGTCGCCGACTTCCCCTGCATAGAGGTCGAGTTCTTCCATCTTCGTGACTCCGGAGACGCTCAAGGGACACTCTGCATTCTGGATACTCCGGGGCCGAACGAGGCGGGGAAAGCCGCCTATCTTCCGGATGTGATGAGAAAGCAACTGGAGAAAGCTTCGGCAGTGCTCGCGGTGGTCGACTACACGCAGATAGGTTCGGATGCCGACAAAGAGGTCAGGGATAGTCTGGCGGCGGTCGCGAAGGCTGCGAAAGGACGCATCTTCGTTCTGTCCAATAAGTTCGACCAAAAGAACGAGCATGGTAGCGGACCTGAGGAGACGAAGACACATCTTCTTCGTCTGATGAGTGAGTGCGAAATAAAGGTAACGGATGACGACATCTTCCCCGTTTCGGCGCAGCGTGCCTATCTTGCCAACAGAGCCAAGCGGGAGATAGAGACGAACGGGAAGCTGCCCAAATCTGAATCGGGCGAGGGGTGGGAGGCTTGGGTGAAGGATTTTGCTGGGGTTGCCTTTGGTCTTCGCTGGAAGAAAGCAGTGGATGATTCGGACGAGGTTCTGGAATTGGCGGAAGAAACTTGGAATGAGTCGCTCTTCCAAGCTCCCCTCGACAAGGTCATCCTGCACGCGCACGCGCACGCCGCAGTTCTTGCGCTCGACTCCGCAGCCTCCAAGCTGAAGGGCGAAGCGGAACGGATGCAAAACTTCACGGAGGTTCGACTGACAACACTGAAGCAGAATCTCGAAACCCTCCGGAATGAACTGAAAAAGCTTGAAAACGACAAGGAGAAGATAATAAACGAACAGGATGAAGCAGTAAAAAGAATAAAAAAAATAACGGAGACGCTGAAAGAAGAGATCAAAGAATCGGCTGAAAACACACTGAAAGAAGTTTCACGGTCAGTCGAGGATCTTTTCAAAAGTGCGTCTGAATCGCTGACGAAAGAGCGGGAGGAGCAAGAAGAGAGGGAGAAAAAGAAGAAAGAACAAAAGATTGTGCCGGTAATCAAAAATTTCTGGCGCGAATTTCTGGGAGGGAACGCTTCAGGAGAAAACGATGAGGCGAAAAAGTTCTCCAAGGGTTTAAGTGATGCCAGCAAAGCCGTCCTCGAATACGAAAAAGAGGAAGAAGCGCGAAAAATGCTCGCGGAAGTCGAAAAAACCCTTCGGAGAATACTCCAAGAGACGGAAAAAGTCATCAACGAATCGGTCAAAGAAACTGCGGAGGCCTTCAACCAGGATTTCAGAACGAAAATCGAAAGGCGCGTCGAAGATATTATCGCCGAGATGTTGGACCATCTCAAAGGGGCCGATTTCGACATTCCGTCGCTAACGCCGCCTTCTGTTGCAAAAGTCTCGATCGCAGGAAGTCGGAGTCTTCAGCTCGAAGTGGTCGATACCATTAACAGAACGGAGAAGAAAAGCCGTGTCCGCGATTCTTTATGGGCGGGATTCATAAACTGGTTCAACGACGATTGGGGCAGAGAAGAGTACACTGTGGAAAAAAGATACTTCAACGTGGATAAGAAAAGATTGAAAGAAAAAATGATAAATACAGTAAATTCCTACAAAGAGGAGATGTTTCGCCTCCTCGAAAAGAAAGCCGCAACGCCGATGAGCGAGGGCGTGGGGGAGTTCTTCAGGGATTTCCGGCGCATCGTCGAACAGATTCAGGGCGACATCAGAACCGGTATGGAGGACAAGAAGAAGAGCAGCGCGGAACAAGGGGAAATCGCCCGGAAGCTCGAAGACCTTCGGAAGCGAATCCCTTCGGAGGACATAGACGGCCTTGAGAAGGACGTAAAGTCACTCCTGTCGCAGAGCAGCGAGGTCGCGTGAGATGGGCCCGCTCTCCCCTATAATGCCCGACGCGCCGCTTCTGAAGGCGCTCCCCTCCCTCTCGCAGAAGCTGCTGGTGGACTTCGCCAACGGAATCGACGTGGCAAGGGATCATATCAGGGTCGAAAAGTCCCGCTCCGGCTTCTTCTCCCGTCTGGTGGACGGCTTCACGGGGGCGGGAGCGCGACGAGCCGTCGCCGTTCACGAAAGCCTCGTGGACGGTGTGGAGGGGGCGCTCGAATCCTTCGTCCGCCTGACCGAATCGGTCGAAGCCTCGAATTTGGCGATCGTCGAGGTCTGCGACAAGGTAAAGGAACTACAGAGAAACACGGCGATTCTGGCCGCCCGCTCCAAGGAGACGAGCGACCTGCTCGAATCGCTCTCGCGGCGCGTGGACGAACGCTTCCGGTTCCTCAGCGCCGAGATCCAGCGGGTCGATCTGGAGCAGAGCGCGCATCGCCATTTGTGCCAGGTGATGAACAAGTGGGAGGCCGGGGTGTTCGCCTGCTTCTCCCCGGCTGGCTCGCTCTGCGCTGCGATGGAGGAGCTGCGGTGGGGTGATTTCGGCGACATGCTCCGCTCTTCGCGCGTTCCCGAACGGCGACGCTCGGACTTCCTCGGAGATCTGCGGAACCGGAGCTTGATACTTCTTCAGAAGAGTGTCGCATCCACGAACCTGCGGTACGACGCCGAGATGTGGATTGGCGAGCCCCGGAACGTCACCGCGCTCCCCGGCGTAGAGGACGCGCCGGAAGCGCTCGAGTGGCTGATGGACTGGACCGACCCACAAAAGCAACCCTTCGCCTACGCGACGGCGCGACATCCTTCGGAATATCCTCTCCTCTTCCCGAGGCGCTTCGACGGACGGCGTATGACTCACGCGCTTGTGGAAGAAATTCTTGAAAGTGAGGTAGTCGCATGAACATAGAACGGAACGGAGTCGGGCTGGTGCTCTCCGGGGGCGGCGCCAAGGGTGCCTATCAGGCGGGGGTCGCCCGCGCCCTCGCCGAATTGAAGACGCCGGTCGGCGCGGTCGCCGGAGCCAGCATCGGCGCGCTCAACGGCGCGATTCTGGCCGCCGCTCCCTCCTTGTCCGAGGGAGCGGAGAGACTGCGGGAACTCTGGAGCGGCCTGCGCGACGAGAAGCTGTTGCAGGCCCAGTCCAACCTCCGTCTGCCGACCTACGTCATTCTGCTGACAGCCGCCGGAATGAGCCTTCGCGGTGCGCGGGCGATAGCGTGGCTCTCCGTGGCCGCCTCTAGGCTGCTGCCCGAAGACCTCCCTCCGGTGCGCTGGCTTCGGAGCCTCAAGGACCGGGTCGCCCCCTCCGACGACGGCATGCTCACCAACAGCCCGGTAAGGAGACTGCTGGACCGATTCCTCGACATGGACGCGCTGGAGAACGGCCTCCCACTGTACGTCTCCGTCTATCCAAGCTCCCTCTCGGGCGCGGCGGGGGATATATTCGACTGGCTCCTCGCCGAGCTGGGGGTACGCGAGTCGCGCGACTCCCGCTTTTTCCACCTGCAAAGCCTCCCCCGCGAAGAACGAGTGAAGCTCCTTCTGGCCTCCGCAGCCCTTCCGCTGCTCTACTCCGCGCAGACCGTCGGCGGAAAGGAGTACGCCGACGGCGGCCTCGGCGGCACACGGCGAGTACAGGGGAACACCCCGATCACCCCTCTTGTCGAGGCCGGTTACCGCACCGTCGTGGTGAATCACCTCTCCGACGGCTCTCTCTGGGACCGGCACGACTTCCCCGAAACAACCGTGCTGGAAATACGCCCCGAACGGCCGATTTCCCGAAGCATGGCCGACATGCTGGCCTTCGGCGACACGGACGCCGTTTCGTCGTGGATGGAACAGGGGTACGAAGACACGAACCGCTGCATGTTCCGGGTAATGCGCACCCTCGGCGCCGTCGCCAAACTTGAGGAGTCGGAGCAAGCGCTCCAGTCCTCCCTCGGCGGAATGGAGGAAAGCGAAGAGGAGATGCGCGAGGCGATGAGGCGGCTGCCAAGAAGCAATTCATACTAATACTTTCATATTTTCGAAGGCGTTAGAATGTTATCGCGGCGGCGCTCGTCGGATGTGCGAAGATACCTTAAGAAGAAATGATTAACGTATCCTCGCGTGACAGGAACCAATGCTAACTTCGCAGTAAGAGGGATGCTCGCGCCGTGCTGCGCCCCTTGGAAGCACGGCGCTACATCGCTCCTTCAATCGTCGCCCCGGAGGAGCCGGGTTCAACCATGCTCGGATCACCTTGGATTCCATATCTTCTCTGGAACTGTGCAGGAGTCCTTTTCGTACCAGTCGGGATCACTCCCAGGTTTTTCCGCCTATCGGCACATTCTGTATCTGCTTACACACTCGATACCCCCCTGTGTCATAATAGAAGTCGCTTGAACCGAGGTGTTAAAGAAGTGTGAGTCGACACTCGGGAGGTGCGATGAGGATGAAGAGATACAGCCCTGAATTCAAGGAGTCCGTCGTGCGGAAGATGATGCCGCCGGAGAACGTACAGATAATGAGACTATCCGAAGAGAGCGGCGTCTCG
>JAHDKR010000126.1 GCA_018436785.1 Synergistaceae bacterium
ATTTTCGCCTTGTACTTCCCGTACTGCTCAAGCTCCGACTCTCCGATTCCCAGCTTCTCCGCTATCTCCACTATCGGCCGCAGTTCCGATCCCTGCGCTATCTCTATGTCGCTCGGCACATGCATTACTTCTCAGTCCTCCCGTAGTACGTTTCAATGACCTCTTCAACTCTCACGCGAACCGCTCTGTGAACCGAAACTTTTTACTCCGCCTCTTCGTCAAGCGCAAGGATGCTGTTCTCGAGGATCTGATTCTCCTTGAAGTCGACGACGCGGAGGAAGTACGCCGCGCTGTCGATCAGGTCGCTCTGGTGGAGCGTGCCGCAGATCTGAGTGCCGACGATGGTGAGACCGAAGCGCTTTGCTTCGTTGTCGACGAGCTGGAATACACGGTAGATGGGCGTATTGGCGGTGTCGAACATGTTCATGGAGACCGCGGCGTAGTCGTATCCGTCCGGTTTGAAAGCCACGGCGCGGATCGTGCTGAAACCCCCGCTGGGTCCGCGCACCATCTTGGCGATTGACTTCGCTATTTCGAGGTCCTGCGTGTTCAGAATCATATTCACCGCGACCAGGTTGGCCTTCGCCGCGCTGACGATGGTCGCTCCCGCGGTCGGGTGGAGCTTTGCAGGCCCCAGATCGGGCGCTCTCTCGGGAAGGTGCGCCACTTCCTTCAGCCCTTCGTACTGCCCCTTGCGAATGAAGGAAAGTTCCTTCCGCTCAGGCGTCCGCGCATTCTCTCCGCTGAAGTAGACGGGGACCTTGTACCGCTCCCAGACCTCCGCTCCGATCTCTTCGGCGAGCGCGGCGCACTCTTCAAGGGAGATGTTCCGCAGCGGGAAGAGAGGGATGGTGTCCTGTGCGCCGATGCGAGGGTGTTTCCCCTGCTGTTTCTCCATGTCGATAAGATCGTAGGACTTCCCCGCCATGGCAAGAAGTGCCGCCTTCAGCGGCTTTGGCTCGCCGAGGCACTCGATGACGGTACGGTTGAAATCCGCGTCGGGGAAGTAGTCGATGAGCTTGACTCCCGGCGCTTTTCGTATCTGATCGACCACCGCTTCAAAGACTTCAGGATCTTTTCCGTTGCTGAAATTCGGGACTGCATGCACATACTGTTTCTTTGCCATAATGCGTTCCTCCTGTCAATGACCCGTTGCACATCGATAGAATGCTTCATGAAGAGGGGGGCCGAAGCCCCCCTCTGCCGCTTTCAGCCGCTACTTTCCTCTTTTGCTCTCCAGTTCGGCCATTTCGGCCCGGAACGTTTCAAGGAGCTCCTTGGCGAACTCGGGATTTCTCGAAAGCTCGAAGTACTTCGCGTCGGCTTTCTTCGCAATCTCCTTGAACGCTTCTCTCTCCTCGTGGGTCAGGTCGTAGTACTCCTGTCCCGATTTGAAGTCGTCGATCATCATCTGCAGGCGGGTCTTGTTCAGCTCTTCCTGAACGTCGTGAATATACGGGCGTACCTCGTCAACCGAGTCGAGGACGATCTTGCGCACATCCTCGGGAAGGGAATCGAGGAATCCGACGTTCACAAGATGCTGCATGACGTACATGTTATGGCGCGAACCGATGAGGAACTTCTGGACATCCATGAACTTCATCTCCTGGATGGTCGCGGGGGCGTTCTCCTGCCCCTCCACTACGTTGAGCTGAAGTCCGCTGTACAGTTCGGTGAAGGAGAGCGGCGTCGGGTTGGCTCCGTACGCTCTGTAGGTTTCCACGAGCAGTTCGGAGGGCATAACGCGGATCTTGACGCCCTTGAAATCGTCGGGGGTACGGATAGCCTTGTTCGCTGTCCAGAACATGGCGCCCTCGGTGAAGTAGGAGAGAACGGAGAGCCCCTTCTCCCGGTAGATGTCGTTGAGCATAACGTTGAGCGCCTTGCTCTGAGCGAAGAAGTCTCTGTTCACGATGGGATCGTCGGAGAAGAGGAACTGAAGCCCCATGATCTGATTCTCCGGAACGATGGAGCTGGACTGGCTCGGCCCGGTCAGACAGAATTCGACGGCGCCGTTGAGCGTCAGTTCGAACATCTCCGTCGGCGTGCCGAGCGTGCCGGAGTGGAAGATGTCAAGCTGAATATCTCCGTTCGATTTCTCTTTCAGCAGGCGGGCGAACTCCTGCGCATAGAGGTCGGCGATGCTCCCCGCGATCGTCTCGCAGGCCAGACGCCACTGATACTTGGGAGCGGCCGCAGCTCCTCCGGCAAAGACGAACAGGAACACCAGCACAAGGGTAAGACTCGCACAACGCATCATTCTCTTTTTCATGATAGAACTCCTCCTTTTTCTTTCGAAAGTCATGTCCGAAACACTCTCCGGAATCTCTTCTTTATGCCCCGAAACGCCGTGAACTTCCCCCTCCTTCCTCTAAAAATCCCCTTTATTTTTTCACCCCAAACACGGTTGAATCCCTTAGAGCGTAACCGTCGTCTTATTGAATCATCAAATCCCTGAGGAAGAGCGCGATCTGCGGGAAGATGATGATAAGGATAGAGACAATCACCATCATCGCGATAAACGGAAAGACTCCTCGTACAACGTCGATGTATCGCTGCTTGAATATGGCGATTGCGGTAAAGATGTTGCACCCGAACGGAGGCGTCGTGGAACCGATGGCCGCTTGGAGGGTCACGATGGTGCCGACGAGCACGTTATCAAGTCCGGAAGCGACGACAGCAGGCTTAAAAATCGGCGTTAGGATCATGATCACGACGATGGGATCAACAAACATGCACCCAAGGAAATACGCAATGCTGAGGACGGCGAGTATCCTGAAAGTGGACGGCGCATCGCCCAAAAGCGGCGGCAGGATCAGATTCGGGATTCGGGCGAAAGAGACCGTCCAGGAAAAGACCTGTCCCATCGCAATAAGAATGAAGACGATGGCGGTGACAACGCCCGTTCTGAGAGCAATCTTCGGAATATCGGCAAGGGTGATCGACTTGTAGATAAAGAACTCCAGGATGAACGCGTAGAGCACCGAGACCGCGGCCGCTTCGGTGGGGCTGAACACGCCGGTATAGATACCGCCGAAGATGATAACCGGAAAGGTGAAGCTCAGAAGCGCCCGTTTCAACGCGCTCAGGCGCTCGCTCAGCGAGGCCTTCTCAGCCTGGAGCTCCTTGCTGGAAATGAACCACGAGTAGACGCAGAAGAAGAACCAGATAAGAAGCCCCGGGCCGACGCCCGCGATGAAAAGCTCTCCCACGGAACACGCCCCCACGACGCCGTAGACGATCATATAGACGCTTGGAGGAATAAGGAGCGCGATGACTGCCGCGTTGATGATCAGCGCCGTGGAGAAGGATGAGGAATACCCCGCCTTCAGCAGGAGCGGACGCAGAGGCCCTCCGATGGCCACCACTGTGGCTTGGGTCGAACCGGAAACCGCGCCGAAGAGCGTACAGGCCGTCGTCGTGGCGATGGGAAGCCCTCCGCGTTTATGACCGACGAACTTCACCACGAAGTTGAGCAGTCGTTCGGCAATCTGACCGGACGTCATGATGTCCGCCGCGAAGATGAACATGGGCACGGCGATCAGGGAAATGGGCTGTACCCCCCCGATGATCTGCTGAACAAGCATCATCGGATTGACCCCTTGAAAATAGGTCATTACTGTAGCAAACGCGCCGACTGCAAGAGGAACCATCATGGGGAATCCGAGCAGAAGGAGGACGATCATGGAACCCATTAGCATCAGAAGCATGGCTGCACCTCCTAGATTTCGAACTGCCTGGAAGGATCTTCTTCAAGGCCGTCGACGAGCGTCGGAGAGATGTAAATCTCCTCTTTCATCATGTTGAGCACACCCGTCTGCAGATATTGGATTCCAGTAAGGGCAAACCCAATGGGGACCCACATCATGATCCAGTAGAGCGGAATCTGGAGACCGAGCGTATGCCTCTTGATCGTGTACAGGTTCAGGGCGTACTTGTACCCGTACCACGCAAGGAAGAACATCAGCCCCGCGGTGGAGAAGGTAATCACGATCATGAGGACCTTTTTCAGGCGGGGAGACAGGATATCGAAGATCGCGGTCATCCTGATGTGCACCCCCATCCTTGCGGCATAGCTCGCGCCGATGAACGTCACCCAAACGATGGCGAACTGGGTCACCTCTTCAGCCCAAGTGAAGCTGTAGCTGAAAAGATTGCGTCCGACGACGTTGGCGATCGACACCACGGCCATGAGGATGATGCTCCACGAAACCATGAATTTCTCGAACCTCTCCACGAGAGAATTGACGCGTGCAAAAAAAACCATTACGATCACTCCTTCCTATGCCTTTCGTTTTCCCGCGAAGTCAAAAAGAACCCCGGCTATCCGCTCCACGGAGTCCAGATCGACATATTCGTCCGGCTGGTGGAAAAAACCTTCGTCTCCGGGGCCGAGAATGGCGAAAGGAACGCCGAGAGCCGGAACGAGGATCGAAGCGTCGGTGAAGTAGTTCATCCCCGTTACACTCCACGACATCGACCTCTCCGCATAAATCTCCTCAAGGTTCTTCAGAAGCGGCGAGTGGAAGTGCATCCCGACCGGAGGACGGTTGTTGATGACTTCGACCGCACACTCATGAAAAAGCCCCGTTCGCCTCATCCTGGCAATGACTCCCTGCACTTTCTCCAAAAAAACATCGTGATCGACATGCGGAAGCGTGCGGACATCCATGACGCCTTCGACGCATTCGGGAACGACGTTCGGCATATCCATCCCCTTTATGGAAGTGAGCACGCAGCTGGAATGTCCCAACAGATCGTGCCGTTTCTCCCCGTTGAACAGGTGGCGTATCTTTTCGTAGAGAGCGAAGAACGACGCGATGGTGTCGCTCCCCTGTTCCGGCATGGCGGCGTGCGAGCTCTTTCCCGTCATACGGCAGCGCAGCCACAGGGCGCCTTTTTCCGCGAGCCCGATCTTCTCTCCTGTTGGTTTCACAAGGAGCAGCTCTTCGACCCCTCGAAGGAATCCTCCCCCCAGAAGAGTCCTCGCCCCGGTACCCCCAACCTCCTCGTCGGCGGTGAAGCAATACAGAACATCGGTCGGAGGGCGCCTTCCGGAGACGAGCCAGGCCCGCGCGGAGAGAAGCATGGAGGTAAGCCCGCCCTTCATGTCGGCTGCCCCTCTTCCGTAGACGCGCGTTCCGTCGGTTTCCGCGCCGAACGGCGCCTTCGTCCACAACGAGCGCTCGCCCACGGTGATCGTGTCCAGGTGACCGGAAACGGCTATCTTTCGTGAGCGGTCCTCCCCCGGCACGACAAGCACCAGGGATGCACGGTTATCTCCGTGATCGACCACTATTTTTTCAATACATTCTTCGGGAAAGAGAGAGAGGATGTACCCGACGGCATCCTTTTCATCGCCGTAGGGCTGCACTGTCCGAATACGGATGAGCTGACGCAGTATTTCCAGGGCCCGCGAGGTATCCAGAGGAACAGGCATTCTATCCCCTCCTTGAGTATCTCAAGGATACGGGGAAACACCTTTTTTTTCATTATCCGGTTCGGCCAAATCAGATAAAAGGTTTTTGGCAAATAGTAACAAATTTATCTTTAAAAAATAACGGCGCAAGGCGAAGGGCAAGCCCCATATCAAAGCGTTGCGCCGGGTCGGAAGAGTCAAATCCAATCCGCTCCCGCAGAACACCAAGGCGGTACTTCACGGTATTATAATGAAAACGGAGCGACTCGGACGCCGCCCTGACGTTCCAGTTGCACCCGTCCATCACCAGCAAGGTCTCCAGAAGTTCCACTGAGGAAGAATCGGTTCCCTCCAGCAGTTCGCCCAGGATCCGGCCGCAAAAAAGGCGCGCCTCCTCGGTTTCGGAGAGGATCGCAACCAGCTGGTATCCGCCGAGCATATCCCAAAGAATGACGCCCCCTTCTCTCCGGAGGCTTTCTGAGACTGAAAGCACTCGTACCGCTTCGTCGAAGCTCCGGTGAATTGCGTTCACACCTCTCTTGGCGCCTCCGGCCGCAAAGAGAAAAGCGCGTCCTTTCTTCGGCGGAAGCTCGTCTTTCAGCGAAAGGAGTATGCTCTCAAGAACATCTTTCACTCCGGAAAGGGCCTCCGGTTTTCCGGAGGGGAGCGGAAGGAGAAACACCGGCATCTTTGTATAAAAAACACAAAAAGACTTGGGGAAAAAAGGGAGCACCTTGCTTCGTGCAAGTGAGAAGGAAATATGACGCTCCCTCGCCGAAAACCCATCATCTTCCTTTACATCGTCCGCAAGACGAAGAACCAGCACAAGAAACTCCTGGTCCTTTTTCCACCCCCATTGCGCAAACGACTCCTCCGCTTCCCTGTAGTCGCGCACCTCCCCGGCGAGCAAATCTTTCAAGAGTTCGTCCCTTTTCTCATTCCCGGGAAGCGTGCGGCTGAAAGAACGCTCCAGGCAGAGCGCCGTCGCGATCACGGCGTTCTCGATATAGATCGCTTCCTCGTCTGAAAGAGCGTGGGCGCGGTCCGACGGAATGTCGAAGATGAGGATACCGGAGTGGACATTCCCGACCTGCACCTCGCGGGAACAGTATATTCTGGACAGCTCAAGCATCGGAAACGTCTTCGCACTTTCCCGAAAGATTTCGGAAGAGGAGACGACGCTGACGTTTCCCGTGTACGCCTCCCGGAAGGCTGCTCCCGTCCTCAGATACTCGGCGGCAACATCGAGAACGGCCCGGACATCTTGCCTGCCCCCAATCGCTTTGAAGAATGGAGCAAAAGACAGTTTTTCACTGGAACCGTTCATTCAATGTCACCTCCCCGCATGCACACGTTTTTTCAAACGCCTCTCTTGAAACCGAAAGCCCCCCGGCCTTCCGGCAGGGGGGCTTATCCTTCACGTTATCTGCCCGAGGCGCCCGTCTTTTCAGCCTGCTCCAAGGTGTTCTCCAGCAACATCGCGATCGTCATCGGGCCGACGCCGCCTGGCACGGGAGTGATCCACGACGCCTTCTCCGCAACCGGCTCATAGTCGACATCGCCGACGAGCCCCTCTTCCAGGCGGTTGATTCCAACGTCGATCACCACCGCGCCCTCTTTCACCATATCGGCGGTGACGAAACGGGGTTTCCCAATGGCAGCCACAAGGATATCCGCGCGCCGAGCATGCTCCGCGAGGTCCGCCGTCTTGCTGTGACAGATGGTGACGGTCGCGCTCTCAGCGAGCAGCATCAGAGCTACCGGCTTGCCGACGATGTTGCTCCGCCCGATAACAACAGCCTCTTTCCCGGCGAGAGGAATCCCCGTACTCTTCAGAAGACGGAGAATCCCCTTCGGCGTACACGGTTCGCTCGCGGGAAGGCCCGCCACAAGACGCCCGATATTCACGGGGTGAAAACCGTCCACGTCCTTCTCCGGACGGATCGCCGCAAGTACGGTATCCGGATCTATCTGGCGCGGCAGCGGAAGCTGCACCAGGATGCCGTGCACCGTCTTGTCCGCGTTAAGCTTGTCGATGAGGGCGAGCAGCTCCTCCTGCGAGGTCGTCTCAGGCAGGCGGTGAAGAAAGGATGCAAACCCCGCTTCCAGGCACCCCTTTTCCTTCTGCCCGACGTACACCTTGGATGCGGGGTTGTCGCCCACGAGAATCACCGCGAGCCCGGGAACGATCCCTTTCTCCTTCAGCAGGACGACTTTCTCCTTGATCGCCTCCCTTATCTCCGCCGACATCTTTTTCCCGTCGAGTATCTTTGCCGTCATGGCAGCCACCTAGAAGAGCCCCGTGATGCGGCCCTTTTCGTCGATGTCTATCGACAGCGCCGCAGGCTTCTTCGGCAATCCCGGCATCGTCATGATCGATCCCGTCACCGCCACCAGGAATCCGGCCCCCGCAGACAGTCTCACTTCCCGC
>JAHDKR010000214.1 GCA_018436785.1 Synergistaceae bacterium
CACCGCGAAGCGCAGGTCGTCCTCGGAGTGCGCCGCCGAGACCATCGCCCGGATGCGCGCCGTGCCGCGCGGCACCGTCGGGAAGACGATCGCCGTGGCGAACACGCCCGCCTCGAAGAGCTTCGCGCTGAACGCCTTCGCGTCCGACGCCTCGCCGATGATCACCGGTGTGATCGGCGTCTCGCTGTGCGCCGTGTCGAAGCCAAGCGCCTTCAGCTCGCGCTTCAGGAAGTCGCCGTTGTGCCACAGCTTCTTCACAAGGTCCTCGCTCTGCTGCAAAATCTCCACCGAGGCCAGGTTCGCCGCCACGTCGGGGATGGTGAGCGCGCTGCTGAAGAGGTTCGTCCGCGCCTTCTGACGGAGGTAGTCCACAAGAATCGCGCTCCCCGCCGCCATGCCGCCCATCACGCCGAACGCCTTCGACATCGTCCCGATCTCCACGTCCACGCGGCCGTGCAGCCCGAAGTGGTCCACGATGCCGCGTCCGCCGCGCCCCAGCACGCCCTCGCCGTGCGCGTCGTCCACCGCGACGATCACGCCGTGCTTCTCGCACAGCTCCACGATCTCCGGCAGCTTCGCCACGTCGCCGTCCATCGAGAAGACGCCGTCCGTGATCAGCAGCTTCTTCCCTGCGAAGCCGTCGTACTCCTTCAGCTTTTTCTCGAGGTCGGCCATGTCGGAGTGCTCGTAACGCACCACCTTCGCCTTCGTCAGCTTGCACGCGTCGATGATGGAGGCGTGGTTCAGCGAGTCGCTGAAGATCACGTCGTCGGCGGAACTCGCCAGCGTCGGAATCACCGCGAGGTTGGCGCAGAAGCCCGACTGCACCACGATGGCCGCCTCCGCGCCCTTGAACGCGGCCAGCTTTTTCTCCAGTTCGATGTGCGGGCTCATCGTCCCCGCGATGGTGCGCACCGCGCCCGGGCCGACGCCGTACTTGTCCGCGTACTCCTTCACCTTGTTCACAAGGCGGGGATCGTTGCACAGCCCGAGGTAGTTGTTCGAGCAGAGATTCAGGTACTTCTTTCCGTCGATATGGACCCGCGCCCCCTGGGGGCTCTCAAGAGTCCGGATAGTGCCGTAGAACCCGCCCTGCTTCATCGTCTCGAGCTCTTCGGACAGAAATTTCATGGGAACAGCCATCG
>JAHDKR010000010.1 GCA_018436785.1 Synergistaceae bacterium
GGCACGGACGCCTTCCAGGAGGCCGACACGTTCGGCGCAAGCCTCCCGGCGGTCAAGCACAGCATCCTCGTCCGCTCCGTCGAGGAGATACCGTCCGCGATCCGGGGAGCCTTCGAACTGGCCGTCTCCGGACGCCCCGGCCCCGTCCTGATCGACCTCCCCGTCGACATACAAAGGGCGGAGGGAGAGTTCGTCCGCACCGAGGGGCCGCTCTACCCCGAGCACCATCTGAAGACCGTTCAAGACGTCTCGCGACTCGGCGATGCCGTCGAACTGCTGAAAAACGCGGAGCGGCCCGCCGTCCTCGCCGGAGGGGGCGTCATCTCGTCAGGAGCGGCCCGGCAGCTCCTCCGGCTCGCCGAGAAGGCGCAGCTCCCCGTGGCCACCACCCTGATGGGCAAGGGCGGCTTCCCCGAGACGCACCCGCTCGCGCTCGGCATGGCGGGAATGCACGGCACACCCGGAGCGAACGTCGCCATGTCGCAGGCCGACGTCATCCTCGCCGTCGGCGCCCGCTTCAGCGACCGCACCACCGGCAAGGTGGCCGACTTCGCGAAGAACGCCTGCGTCATCCATATCGACCTCGACGACGCGGAGATCGACAAGATCGTTCCGTGCGCCGTCCCGCTCGTCGGCGACGCCGGCGCCGTGCTCGCACTCCTTGCGGACGCGCTGCCGGAAGTAACCTGGAGAGAGTGGACCGACCGCCTCCGCGAGCAGGTCGAAGAGATGCCGCTGCTCCGCGCCGGCGAGACCGACTTCGTCCCCGGCTCCATCTTCGAGGCCGTCCGGCGCAGGGCCGACGAGAAGGAAATCGCCGTCACCGACGTGGGGCAGAACCAGATGTGGGCCGCGCTCTTCTGGAAGACGGAGCACCTGCGCACGTTCCTGAGTTCGGGCGGGCTGGGGACCATGGGGTACGCCCTTCCCGCCGCGATCGGGGCCTCCCTCGCGCACGGCAAAGCCCCGGTGCTCTGCTTCGCGGGCGACGGCGGCTTCCTGATGAACATCCAGGAGCTGGAGACCTGCGCGCGCTACCAGATTCCGGTGAAGATCTTCCTTTTGAACAACGGCTGCCTCGGCATGGTCCGTCAGTGGCAGGAACTCTTCTGGGGCGAGCGCTACGCCGCCACCACGCAAAATCCCGTCTGCAACTTCCCCGCCCTCGCGGAAGCCTTCGGCGTCCAGGGGCGCGCCTGCGAAACGCTCGACGATCTGGAAAGCGCCCTCGACGACCTCTTCGAGACGCCCGGTCCGGCGCTGGTCGACTGCCGCATCCCGCAGGAGGAGCTGGTCATGCCCATGGTCCCGGCGGGAACGGCGCTGAAGGATTTTATGTATAGGGTGAGGGTGTAAGAGAACCGCAAATCAAACACAGCGCGCCGCAGCCTCCGGATGGGGGGCTGCGGTTTTTCTCATGATAATGATACAATACGATCACTATTGTGAAAGAAGGTGTCTGCATGCCGATCATAAAGCCGATTTCGGACTTACGGAACAACTTCGCCGCGATCTCCGAAGCCTGTCATCGGGAAGGAGAGCCCGTGTTCATCACCAGAAACGGCGAAGGCGATCTTGTGGTGATGAGCATGGCCGCGTACGAACAGCGCGAGGCCACGCTCGATCTCTACGCGAAGCTTTTGGAGGCGCGGGAGCGCAAAGCGCGCGGCGAAGCCTCCGTAGCGCGCGCCGATGCGATGAGCGAGCTGAGAGCACGGGTCCGTGGGAAAAAAGCATAGCGTCCTTCTCCTCTCAGCGGCGATGGACGATCTCCGCGGCATCGCGGACTACGTCGCCCGCGACGATGAAGAGCGCGCCCTCGAAGTGATCGACGAAATCGACGCCGCGCTCGACCGGCTCGAAGACTTCCCGGAAAGCGGCGCCGTCCCGCGCGATGCGGCGCTGGCGAGGATGGGCTACAGAGTTCTCGTCGTGAGCAGCTTTCTGGTTTTCTATACGATAGAGGAAGAAACCGTCGAAGTTCACAGAGTGATTCACGGACGCCGCCGCTACGCCCATCTGTTCGGGAACGGAGCGTAGAGTCAGACTGCCGGGAACGCTTTGTGCTATCCTTCTATGGAAATGAAGTTATTGAAAGAGGCGATCCGATATGACGACGGCCATCGAGCGAACGCTCACGGACTTCTTCGAGGAGGAGCAATCCGTCCGCCTCGCTTTCCTGATGGGTTCCTTCGCCAAGGAGACGGCCCGTCCGGACAGCGATGTGGACGTCGCCGCGCTTTTCGACCGGACTCCGGACTTCATGGAGACACTCGATCTTCGGGAGCGGCTTTCGGCGTTGCTCCGCCGCGAGACCGATCTGGTGGTGCTGAACGACGCGGGGCCGATCATCGGGATGCAGGCGCTGAAGACCGGGATCAGGCTCTTCGCCCGGAAAAACGAGTACGAGGAGTTCTTCGTCCGCACCCTTAACGAGTACGACGACCTGAAGCGCCTCCGCGCTCCGATCGAAGAAGCCGTGCTGAAGAGGAGAATCTATGCCTGACAAAGACGTGGTGTTGGCAAAAGTCGCGACCATCCAAAGGTGTCTGGCGCAGATACGCGACGTCACGTCGCTCGATCCGGCACGTCTCTACGACGGGTACAGGGCCATGGCAATGGATGCGGAGCGCGAAAAAGAGGCTGCGGAATGGTGCGACGCTCTTTCGAGGGGCGCGATCGATGAAGCACGGTAAGCGCTGAAAGCGAGACTCTACATCTTCGCGGCATCCCCTTCTTTTTCGGCGTTTCCGAGGAGGTAGAGAAATGCGGGGGCGGGTATGCGCACGACGGGCGTCCGCGTTGCATGGGCGGCGACTCCGTAATCCTCGGCCCGTTTCGTGATGATCAGCGCTCCCAGTACATTCGCGCGCTCGTCGTCCGCGAGTTCGATGATCGCGTCCGTCCCTTTGACATGCGTATTCTCGCGGTATTTCACTTCGCACAGTATCCGACCCGCCGGAAGCTCCACCACCACGTCCACCTCTTTTTCTCCGTCCTTGACCCTCCTGTAGTAGCCGACGCGCGCGTTCGCCGCAGAATAGAACGCGGCGATGTGCTTATAGACCGTTGTTTCCACCATGATCCCCGTCTCCCCGGCGTCGGCGATCGCGTTCTCCAGCATCAGCACAGCGCTTCGTATAGCGGCATCGGCCACATAGATCTTCGGTCGCCCCTTCAGTACACCCTTCCCGTCGACACCTACGGGATCGCTGATATAGATCAGGTTCGCCTCTTTCAGGAACTGAATATAGTTCGTCAACGTGCTCTTGTTCATTCCGTCCAGCTCCTTGGACATCGTCGTCATGTTCACGATGCCGGAAGAGTGCATGCAGAGGTACAAGAAGACCTTTTCGAGCTGGAGAGGATTCCGCACATTGAAAAGAGCCAGAATATCCCGTTTGATCACCTTGTCGACAACATCCTCGCGCAGCATCCTCTGAGAAAAGGCGTCATCCTGCGACAGCGCAAGTTCCGGAAAGCCGCCGACCGTCAGGTACCTATTAAAGTGACGCTGAAGCGGCGAAAGTCCGGCCATCAATTCGCTTAAATCCCCCTTGTCCATCGTGTGCAGCCTCGTCGGTGGAATACCCTGTTCAAGGCGGGGCCTCTCGGGGAGTTGCAGCAGATCGCAGTACTCGTAAAAGGAGAGCGTCGGAATCTTCAAGACGCTCCAACGTCCTACGCCGCTCTCCGCCGACCCTTTTTCCAGAGCGGGACTCGCCGACCCCGTGGCGACCAGCCGCAGCTCCGGTTGCGTGTCGTACAGCGTTTTGATCCACGCCTCCCAGTCCTCCGCGTACTGCACCTCGTCGAAGAAGAAGAAACACCTTTCCTCGGTCGGATAGGCGTTCCGATACGCCCGCAACACGCTCTCGAAACCGCCAAGTTTAATGATGGGATTGTCGAACGACAGATACACGATGCTTTTCGCGGGCACGCCTCTCTGTAAGAGACTTTGTATCAGCTGGTACATGATCGTGGTCTTGCCCACGCGTCTGGCGCCGGAGAGTATCACGAACCGGCGCAGAGAGGGGTGAAGCAGCATCTTCTCCGCTTCGTAGTAGGCAATCCGCCGTTTGGGCGGAGATGTCTTCTCTGAAATGGGAACTCCTCTCCACCAGGGATTGTACTGTATTAAAAGATTCAACAGCTTTTCATCCGTGAACGCAAGCATCGAGGATCACCTCCCGGAAAATAGTATATCGTACTCTCGATTTAGTCAATAATAATGCACATCGTACTGTTTTTTAAAGTGGATGCGGGAGGGTGCACTTTCTGTTTTCTCTACGATAGAAGAAACCGTCGAGGTTCACAGAGTGATTCACGGACGCCGCCGCTACGCCCATCTGTTCGGGAACGGAGCGTAGAGTCAGACTGCCGCGAACGCTTTGTGCTCTGCTTCAGAAGCGTTCGCAAGAGAGAAATCCGTCTTTTGGAAACGGCTCCGCTCTTTTTACAACGAGGCCCGATAAGGCAGTACAACACGGAGTGAATGTATGGTATCATTCTCACGAAGATGCGTGAAAAAACGGAAGGGGGCGGCTTCATGACGGAGGAAACCAAGGCGAGGGTGGTGCAGGAGTACGTTCCTGGAAAACAGGTGACGCTGGCGCATGTGATCTGCAACCCGCGTCCCGAGCTCTGCTCGCTGATCGGCGTGGAGAAGTCGGGCGCCATCGGCATCATGACCATCACGCCCGGCGAGGGGGCCATCATCGCCGCGGACATCGCCTCGAAGTCGGGCGACATCGCGATGGACTTCATCGACCGCTTCACCGGCTGCGTCCTCTTCACCGGAGACGTCGCCGCCGTGGAAAGCTCGCTGGAGGGAACCGTCCGGACGCTCGCCACCGTGCTCGGCTTCACCCCCGCGCCGCTGACCCGGACCTAAGCAGGCGACCGATGAACGGCCTTTTCGTGAGACTCACTGTCGATCGCTCGCGTCCCAGGAAGCGTAGATGATGGGGATATGCGGCATGCCCCTGGCCACTCCATGAAACGCGTCATGATCGTGGGGCCGACCGGCTCCGGCAAGACGAGCCTGCTGAAGGCACTCGGCATCTGGCAGCAGGACGTCCGCAAGACCGAGGCTGTGAGCTTCGGGGACGATGCGGTGGACACGCCGGGAGAGTTCTTCGACATCCCGCACTTCTACCACGCGCTTATCATGACGTCGGTGAAGGCGGGCGTCATCTTGCTCGTCGCCGACCCGCTGAAACGCTCGCGCCACTCCTCCCGCTTCGCCCACGCCCTCCGCGCGCCCGTGATCGGCGTGATCACCAAGCTGGACGCGGCTTCGCAGGACGACGTCGACGCCGCCCGCAGAAGTCTCAAGAACTCCGGCGTCAGCGAAATCCACGCCGTCTCGTCGCTGCGCGGCGACGGCATGGAAGCGCTCGCCGAACGGGTACGGAAGCTCCGCGAGTGCTGAAAGAAACAACGCCCCGCAACCTGTCCCTCTCTTCCGCTTGAAACTCAGAACCAGGTGACCGTCCCTTCCCGCCTCGTTCGCGGCCGTACCGCCTCGGGACCTGCGGAGTACCCCAGCGTCATGCCGTAGAGCGGGTCATACCCCTCGGGGGCCATGCATCGGTCCGTGGCGAAGAGATAGCGCAGCAGTCCGATCCAGCAAGTTCCCAGCCCCAGCGAAAAGGCCGCGAGCTGCATGTTCTGGATGGCCGCGCTGCAATCGGCCAGCGCCGAGAGGTGCGTCCCGCTTTTGCGGAGCGTTCGCTCCCCGTAGATCATGATCACCACCGGAGCGCCGAAGAAGACCCTGTACTTCGGGTTGGCGCCCATGACCGAGATCCTCTCGATGCCCGACTCCCGCATGGCGGCGCGGGCGCGTTCGTCGAGATCCTCGATCATCTCTCTGTCCGTCTGCACGCCGAAGTGCCACGGCTCGGCGTCCCCTCCGGTCGGCGCATAGAGCCCCGCCTGCAGCACCAGTTCGATATCTTCCCGCTTCACCGGTTCGGCCGAATACTTCCGGATACTGCGCCGTTCGAATATGGCGCGCAGAACTTCGTTCATTCTATTCGCCTCCCTTGCGTATCATGAAAACCGACCGGCTGCACTCCGTCGTGCACTCCCGGGCCTTCGAGCACCTTCCGTCGCAGCCGAACTCGCAGGGAGGACTACCGGTCGGACGGCTGGCTCAGAGCGATGCGCGCCTTTCGGAACGAGACGGGCTCCTTCACGTCGAGGGCTCTTTGCCGGCGTCCTGGAGCAGGCTGGAGTAGTTAAGGTTCTGCTCCATTCCGAGCTTGTTCAGCCATGCCGGGAGGGTCACGCTCTTGGTGATGCTGCGCTTCGCCTCCTCTTCACGAACGATATCCATGCGGACAGTCACAAGGACGACCGCCTCTCCCTTCTCAAGCTGGATTTCGTCGAAAGAAGTGGGTGCGGGGATATGATCGCCGTCGCGCTCGGAAACGAAAAGAAACCCCTCAAGAGCTTCTTTTTTTGCTCGGGCGACTGCCTCGACCTCCGTTTTACCGCACGTAAAGCATCCGGGAAGATCGGAAAATTCGACCGCGATGCCGTTTTCGTCTTTTGTGAATACAGCCGGATATGTGCGCACATCCTTCTTTCCTCTATTGGGCATGAGTACTCCTCCTTTTGCGAAGACGAATCCTAAAGTCCCGCCTGCTTGAAGATGCTCTTTGTCGTTTTCGGGTGTACATCCTTTTCCGGATGCGGGACTGTTATCTTTCCCTTTTTCGTATCGTGCTCGAAGTAGTGGTGGTCGCCTCGGACACTTGCGAGATACCAGCCTAAATTCCCGGCGCTTTTATAACTATGAGCCTGTCTGGCTTGAAAGGTAGGCCGCCATGAACTCGGGTTGGAAATTGGCCTTGAGCCAAGCCGTCTGATAGGTTATCAGGGCGTAGGCGGCGCTGTGCGATTTGTTGAGTCCGTATCCGGCGAATTCCTGTATTATGTCGAATATCTCTTGGGCGGATTTTTCCTCTATCTTCCGTTCTTTGCAACCTTCGACGAACTTGGCCCGCTGCTGCTCCATGACGTCGGCCTTCTTCTTTCCCATAGCCCGCCGGAGAAGATCCGCCTCGCCGAGGGAATACCCGGCGAGTTTGGCAGCGCACTGCATGATCTGCTCCTGATAGAGAACGACGCCATATGTCTCCCGCAGAACGTCCTCAAGAAGGGGATGGAAGTACTTCACCGTCGCGCGGCCATGCTTGCACTGGATGTACTGGTCCACCATGCCGCTGCCGAGAGGGCCTGGCCGGTACATGGCGAGAACTGCGATGATGTCCTCGAAACAGTCCACTTTCAGTTTTCTGAGAAGCTGGCGCATGCCGGTCGATTCAAGCTGGAAGACGCCCAGCGTGTCCGCCTTCTGCAGCAGCTCGTAGGTCTTTCTGTCATCGAGCGGGATCTTCTCCAGTTCCGGCGCGGATTTACCGTTCAGAGATATGTTCTGCAGCGTCTCCTCGATGACGGAGAGCGTTCTAAGACCAAGAAAGTCCATCTTCACTAGACCGAGCTTCTCTATCGACTCCATAGGGTATTGCGTGACAATCTGGTCCTGGCCGATTCGTCGCACGGGAACAAGATCGGTCACAGGCATGGGAGTGATGACGACACCGGCGGCATGCTGTGAACAGTGCCGGGCAAGCCCTTCGATTTTGGATGCGACGTTGAGAACCTTCTCCACCATTTTGTCGTTCTTCTTTAGCTCAGCGAGCTCGGGAACCTGTTCCACGGCCTTGGCGATCGAGCTGATTCCCATCGGCGGTATGAGCCGGGTGACAGCGATGACGTCGCGCACAGGCATACCAAGCACTCTTCCGACGTCGGTCACGGCGGCCCGGCTTTTCAGACGTCCGAAAGTGACGATCTGGGAGACTTTGTCGTGCCCGTACTTCTCTGTTATACAGTGCAGCAACTCGTCGCGCCCCTTGTCGGAGACGTCCGTGTAGATATCGGGCATGCTTATTCTTTCGGGGTTTAAAAAGCGCTCGAAAAGCAGATTGTATTGAATCGGGTCGAGATCGGTGATCCGGAGACTCCATGCGACAAGGGAGCCCGCCGCTGGACCGCGTCCGGGTCCGATGGGGATGCCGCGCTTCTTCGCAGCCTTTATGAGCCCCGCAACGATAAGAAAGTAGCCCGCGAATCCCATCGAGTTGATCACTCCTATCTCGAAGTCGAGACGCTTCCGATATTCTTCCGGCACGGAGTCACCCAGGCGTTCGGTCAATCCGGCAAGGGCCTCTTTTTCGAGGTTGGATTCGAGAGTTTCTCCCTCGGGAAGATCGAGACGCGGCAGCTTGCAATGGCGTTCTCCCAAGGGAAGGCGCACGTTACAACGCTCCGAGATGGCAAGCGTATTGTCGAGAGCGTCCGGAATCTCGGCGCCGAAAAGCGCATCCATCTCCTCGGGGGAGCGCAGATAGAAATCATTGCTGGAGAAGGATATTCTGTTTTCGTCATCAAGGCTGCTCTTAGTCTGGAGACAGAGCAGTATTTCGTACCATTCGTAGTCATCTTTCAGCAGATAGTGCGCGTCGTTGGTTGCGATAAGCGGGAAATCGTGCTCCCGCGCCATCCTGAGCAGCGCCTTGTTGGCAATGGCCTGCTCAGGAATAGCGTTGTACATGATTTCGAGGAAGAAGTTCTCTTTGCCCACGATGTCCCTGTAGAGTATAGCCCTGTCCAGAGCCTCTTTTTCGCGCCCTTCGAGTATGAGCGAAGGAATTTCTCCCGCGAGACAGGCCGAAGAGACGATAAGTCCTTTCTTATACTGCGCAAGCAACGCATGGTCAATTCTCGGTTTGCTGTAGAAACCGTCGGTATAGGCTATGGAGCAGAGCTTTACGAGGTTGCGATATCCTTCGTCGTTCTCCGCAAGAAGCACGAGATGGTGATTTTTGCTCCTTTTTCCGCGCGACGTATGGCTTTCGGGGTCGATATAGATTTCACACCCAATAATCGGCTTGACACCGGCCGACATGCACTTATCGTAGAACTCGACAGCGCCGTACATTGCACCATGGTCCGTCATGGCGACGGCGGGCATTCCGAATTCAACTGCCTTTGCAGCAAGATCACCGCATCGTATCGCGCCGTCGAGCAGACTGTATTCCGTATGAACGTGGAGATGGACGAAATTTTTTGTCATCGCTGTAGAACTCCTCGCTTAATCGTTTGTAAATCACCTGTGGATGGCTTATCCTCATGATCTTCCCCCGGTCAAAGATTCTGGACAAGTCTTTTGACAAAGATGAATATCGTACTCCTTCATGTGCACCCCTCCGTGTTTTGTCGTGTCGCAGACGTACCGCACATCGCCTAAGCGGACCTCCGTCAGGTCGTTGTCGAAAAGACCGAGCTGGAGATGTCCCTCCCGAAGCAGCTTCTCCATCTGCGGCTTCGTGATGCCGGTGATGTACGAGAATCCCTCCCAAGGAGTGCCTCCAGAGGATCGCAATCCTTCAGGTTGAGGAGATTGCGGGTACGCACCCCGCCGTTTTTATCCCTATTCAATGTTCAACCCCGGCGCGGGAACCGGTTGCGCAGAGTTCTCTGAATTCCGTGTTGTTCATCTTCGAGAGCCTCCTTCGTTCGAGAGCATTATTCCGACCTTCGGACGGAAGAAGAATGCAACAGCGTCTCCCACAGGTTTTCGGGGAGATACGGACAGAAAAGAAACCGAGGGCGTAGAGAACCATTGAAGAGAAATTCCGCTTTCCAGAAAGCACTGGCGAAGGCAGCCTTGTTCCATCGGGCAGGCCGCCTTCGAAATACATAGGCTACGAGCTACTCTCCCAATTTAATATTATTCCATACGTCTGCCGCTGTTTGGGTGCTGATATCTCCAATACTCCTGTAATAGACACCATTAAGATTTCCAGACTTGAGCAACATTTCGTCTAACCTTCTTTTCTGTTCTCCATCAAACCCGAAAATCAACAGTACAACATCCTCTTTCAGTACTTCCGGATCAGGCAGATCTTTTTTGAACAATTCTCTGGCTGTCCGCGTATAAACCCTATAAGCCTCAAGAATATCTTTTCTACGCTCTGCAATCTGCTTATTGTACCTTTCTAGCTGAGCAAGCAATTCAGGGTGTTTTCCTTCCTTATTTTCCTGAATATAATCATGGTTATAATGCTTGGCTTCGAAAAACTGCAAACACCTCTCGGACTTATTGAACAGAAGTAGATCCAGAATATCTAGCTCTGTTTCTTTTTTGCCCTTTTTACCCTCGTCCGGGATTTCATCCTTGCAGTCTCTATCAAGTGATTCGAGAGACACTTCGATATCAAGCACAACTACATTCTGATCAAATTTAGGGAAGCTCTGATTATGGGGCTTTTCCTCTTCTTTGAGCTCGATTGCATCAGATTTCTCATCTTTATCCGGAGGTCCCTTAGAAAAGCTTGACTTCGTGTATATCATCGCAACCCCTGATGCTTCGAGCCCGGAGTAGAGAGAACAATTTTCCTTTATTCTCGTGTATCCCTCTTTAAAATCTCGTATCAATCGCACATTCCCATAGTCTAAAAGATTTTCTTTAATATAATACTCTCCATACCCATGCAGAACAGAGGCATACTTTACGTGCGTCGTAAACTCATTTCCGTCGAACTCAAACAACCTGCCGCCCTTGTGATAAAAGTCAATCTTGTTCTTTCTGAAAGCAGGAAAAACCTTGCCGCTCTTGATGTCCGGCAAAAGACATTTTTCATACAGTTCGGTCGATTTAAGCGCCTCCTGCAGCTCCGACGGGAAACATCTCTCGAATTTCGCCATTTCCCTCTTCCTCCTTCTGTTTTATATGTCCAGCGGCTGTCCGTCGGGAAGAAGCAGGACGTCGCCGAACATTTCGTACGCTTCGGGGTGTTCCGTATGCACGGGTACGATGCGCTTCGGACGGATGGCGTCCACCATTTTTCGCAGATCGTCCACGACTGCGTGTCCGCTGGTGTGAATTTCATGGAATTCGACCCTCGGATCTTCCTTGATGCGTTTGAATCTCGGCTCCTCCAGATATCCGGACCACATGGAGTAGATCACGCCGCACGGAGAGAGAGCCCTGAGCATGTCGGAGAAATTGCTGATCTTGAGGAAGTAGCGGGATGGATTCGCTGCGATCTGTTCTTTGCTCACGCGTGTTTCCGGACGAAAGAGGTCGTCCTTGAAATCGCCGAAGAACTTCCGGTTCTCCTTGATTCTGACGTAGTGCGCTCCGGCGGTGCAGCCATTCGCCAGAACCTTGAGACGCGACGAAGTGTTGATGTCGGGAACCGACGGGAACTCGTCCGAGACTGTGCGCAGAACATGCGCGGTGTACATGTCGACGACGAAGTCCCTCCCGGATTCCAAGCAGGCGCTATAAGCGGCGCAGAGGCGGTCGACATGTCTGCCGGAAGAGATCAGGAAGCAGGCGCGGTCGCCGAGATTTTTCAGCACCTCGATCATTCCGTTCTCGACGGCTTTCTCGTTCGGAAACCGGGCGTTGCCGCGCCCCATCATCGTCCCTTCCATGAGCAGCACATCCACGTCTCGTGGAGGATCGGCGAGAAAATAGTCGAACGCATCTTTTCGCGGACCGCTTGCGCGAAAGTCGCCGCTGTAGTAGACGCGTTTCCCCTCGGCCTCGATCAGAAGGCCGAAAGCATCGGGACAGGAGTGGTCCATCAGGTAGGGCATGATTCTGATGTCCGATCCGAAATCGACCCACTCCCGGCTCTGTAGTTCGCCGAAGGAGCAGATCAAAGGAGGCTGTTGCAGAAATAGACGTGTCGCCTCGATGAGCTTCCGCGCTATCGGCCCCATATACACCGTCTTTTTGGAGGAGAGCGTTTCGATCAGGCCGAAGTGGTCCTGATGAGGGTGGCTGATGACGATATCGCTGAAGTCGAGCGCGTTCAGATCGACGGTGGAAAGAGACTCCCCGAGAGGGGAACCGGCATCGAGAAGAATGGAACGATCGCCGGACTGAACCTGTATGCAGACGCCGCCGATCTCCCGGCTCCCTCTGTGAATGGTGATTTTCATGTCGCATCCCCCTTGCAAAAAGATATGAGACGCATGTCCTGTATTCGAATCGAGGAAGTGTTGCTTTTGATATCATAGCATGGAGGGGTGTTCGATTCAGGGCTTTTAGAGAGTGATCTACAAGAAAGAAATTACCATAGAGTATGTAGATTTACCTGATCGTTTCTCGCAACGAGCGCATACACGTGCGGAACCGCCGGCGAAGAATCTTTTTATGATATACTTTTCAAAGAGGTCTCCGCATGAATGCGGGCTGAAAACCCCCTCAAGAAGAATATCTCGAAATGGAAAGGGGAGGACGAAAATGCCGGCTGTGAAGGAAAAAAAGAATGTCCCTTTGTGGGCACGGGAGCCCGACCCGTTAGAGCCGCCCCTGACTCCGGAAGAAGAGGAAGCCTTCGAAACGGGCAGGAAGAATGTGCAACGAAAAGACTGTCTGACTCTGGAAGAATTCATCGAACAGGTCTCCTTGTTGTGAGCTGGGAGGTGACTGTGGATAAAGCAGTCCTCCGTCGCCTCGCTCGCATTCCCGAGCCCGATCGCGGACGTTTGACGGCGGCGATCGTCGATTTGCGGAGCGACCCGGAGGCGAAGGACATACTCCCTTTAACGGGGCGCACCGGGTATCGTATGCGCGTTGGCCGTTGGAGAGTGCTCCTTGATATAGATTTTAAAAGCGAGAAGATCTTCGTGTATGACCTCGGCCCTCGCGGAGACGTGTACAAGTAAACGCAGTCCCGCACAACACCGAGCCCCGGCGCGCATCTAAGTGCGCGCCGGGGCTCGGTGTTTGTCGAAAACTCCCTACAGCACCGAGGAAATCAGGTCCTTGTGGGGGGAGGGGATGACGGCGGAGCTGACGATACCGCCTTCTTCGCCGAGCTTCTTCTCGCAGGCGCGCACCGATGTCTCCACGCTTCCCAGGTCGCCGGTGAAGAGGACGAACCCCTTCCCGCCCAGGCCGCGCGCGATGCGGATTTCCACGAGCGCGACGTTGCCGGCCTTCGCCGCCACGTCGCCCGCCTGAATCGCGGCGACGGCGGAGATGGTCTCGACCACGCCGAGCGCCTCCACCTTTTTTATCTCCACGGTGGCCGTGATGGCGGGAAGAACCGACGGGTGGATGCTGGTGAGCACGTGCGAGTCCACCGTGAAGATGTCTCCGACCGCGACGGCCTTGTCCACGGCGGTTTTTACGGAATCCACCTCGCCGCCGACGATGGTGACGTACTTGCCGGGGCAGATGGGCGACGAGAAGAGCAGCTGCACCTCCGAAGCCTTCAGCATGGCGTCCGCCGCCTCGATACCCTTCGGTATCGTCTTGTATTCAACGAGTCCTATGGCTTTGCTCATTCATTCTCCCTCCCGTCGGTCGTTGCCTCGACGACGATTCTGTCCTTCTCGACCGCGCGCACGACGCCGGAGATCGACGAGTGCACGTGCGCCGAAA
>JAHDKR010000119.1 GCA_018436785.1 Synergistaceae bacterium
GATGTTGGGGCCGATGATGACCGCGATCCGTGCGACGAGGAAAAGAATCGAGAGCGTGATGAGAGGGGAGGCGGCGACGCTCTGTTCTCTCTTGAAGAAGCCGAGGCGCTTTATCGTGAGCGCTCCCGTGATGACGAGGGCGTAGAGCATGGGTAAAAAGAGCATCACGCCGGGGCCGACAGTGACGCGTTTAATTCCGATGAATTCGCTGAGCACCGTGACGAGAAGGACGGTGATATGGATTTTCGGATCGAGCAGGGCTTTGTTCATTGTACTCACTCTCCTCTTAAGAATTGCAGCGCAAAAAGCGCCGACTGGGCCAGGACGCCGGCTCCGATTGAGAGGGCCGACTCGTCGGCGGTAAACAAGGGGCTGTGCCAGGGGTGGACGGCCCCTATCTCCGGATTGCCTACGCCGAGCCAGAAGAAGCATCCGGGGGCCTTCTCCTGCAAAAGGGCGAAGTCCTCGCCTCCCATCGAGGGGACGGGGACGACGACGCCGTCCGTTCCCGCGACTGCCGCGACTGCCCGGCGGCCTATCTCCGTAGCGTCCGGGGCGTTCATTACGGGAGGTAGATCGTAGCGATAAAAAAGCTCTCCCTTGCAACCGAAGCCTGCGGCGGTATTCTCGACGACTCTGCGGAGCATGCCTTCCATCGAGGCGCGGAGATCCGCGTCGAAGGTCCGGACGGTGCCGGTCATTTCCACGCTGTCGGGGATGACGTTGTTCGCCGTTCCCGCATGGATTGTCCCGAGCGAAACGACCGCCGGCTGTTGAGGATCGATGTTGCGGCTCACCACGGTCTGGAGCGCCGAGATAACGGCCGCCGAAGCGGCGATAGGGTCGATATCCCGGTGCGGAAGGGCGCCGTGCCCCCCCTTTCCTGTGACCGTGATACGGATGGTGTCCACCGAGGCCATCAGACCGCCTTCTTTGACTCCTACTTTTCCGGCGGGGATTTCGGGGTGGTTGTGCAGACCGAAGATCATGTCCGGCTTCGGATTTTCCATGACTCCGTCCGCCAGCATGGCCTTCGCGCCGTCGTTGATCTCCTCGGCGGGCTGGAAGATGAACTTCACGCTTCCGCCGAGCGAGCCGATGCGTTTCGCAAGCAGCATGGCCGCGCCGCATGCGCAGGCTGTGTGGATGTCATGTCCGCAGGCGTGCATCACGCCCTCGGTCTCCGAAGCGAACGGAAGTCCCGTTTGCTCAAGAACGGGAAGTGCGTCCATGTCCGCGCGAATCGCCACGACAGGGCCTTCTCCGCCGCGAAACAGTCCGACGACGCCGGTACGGCCCACATTCTCGCAGACCTCCGCTCCAAGCTCTCTAAGGAGTCCGGCGACGATGCCCGCAGTGCGGAACTCCTTGTAACTCAGTTCCGGATGACGGTGCAGGTCCCGACGCAACGCCGAAATTCTTTCCGAGAGCGCAAGGCTCTCTTCCCTGATATTTTCACTCACCCATTCCCACGCTCCCTTACGATAATCTCCCGGTACTGAGATAGCCGGCATCTTTAGAACGCTCAATTTGAAGCTGTTCAGACCGGATTTTTCGCGTACAGAGATTTCTGAACAATAATTGCCCCTTCCCACGAAAATCAAACAAAAGACAGTATATCATATCGCGCTTTTAATACCGCAAGCGACGCAATCACGATGAACCTTCATTCCGTTTGCTCTTCTCCCTCGGAAATGGTCTTCTCCCGTATTCTCACGAAGAGGGCGTTGGCCTCCGCGACCTTCTTCCCGTTGCCCTCCTTCATGACGGCGACGGTCGAAATGCGTCGTCCTGACGATTTTTCCACACGGCCTTCGACGACATAGCGCGTGTCCGCAAGAACGGGGCGGAGGTAGCGGACCGACAGCTCCCCGGTAACGGCCCATGAGCCGCTCTCTCTGCGGATCGCCCATGCCATTGCGTCGTCGAAGACGGAAGCGATGATTCCCCCGTGGACAACGCCTTCATAGCCGCACCACGTGCTGTTCGGGAAGATCGGGATTTCCGTCCTCTGTTCTTCGTCGTTCCAGAATATGGTCAGACCGAGGCTCCTGGGGTTGTCGTCCGAATTCCCGCAGACGAAGCACCCTTTCGACCGTGGAAGTTGTTCCATCGTATCGCTCCTCTCACAAATCTTTCGCACGATTATAGCCGAAGAAGAGAAGAAGGGTATAATGGAGCCAAAGAAATTTGGAGGTCGATCCAAATGCGGATTTCAGGTTTTTCCGAGGATGAAGACGGTAACGGCTGCTATCTTGTCGAGTGGTCTGATACGGCGGGACGTAAGTTCGCCGTTCTGTATTCGGAATCGGGAGGAAGCGTTGAAAGCGTCTCCGCCGAGCGGAAAAGAGAGCTCTTCGAAAGCGGCGATCTTGAAGCCTGCTCTTTTCCTGCGTCGGAGGTGCTCTTCCCGGATGAAGTTCAAAAGCTTGCCGAGCGCTTTCAAATTGTTGTAGAGGAGGAGGAAGAGTGAGCAAAAGCGTGTTCTACAACGGGAAGATTGCCGTTCCGGGAGGATTCGTCGAGGGAATGGCAATAGAAGGACAGAATATCGTTTGTCTCGGAAGTTCGGAAGAAGTGTGCGCGATACGGGATGCCGAAAAGATTGATCTTGCCGGAAGGCTTGCTCTCCCCGGTTTCATCGACGGACACATGCACTTTCTCGCATATGCGCTTTCTCTCGAACGAGCCGACTTGCTCGGATGTCTTTCTGTGAATGAAGTGCGTTCGCGTCTGCGAGCCTTTCTCGACGAGAGAAGGCCGGAACCCGGCGAATGGGTTGTCGGGCGAGGCTGGAACCATGAACTTTTCGATGACAACCGGATTCTTACAAAGGAAGATCTTGACGACCTGACGCCCGATAACCCCGTGATGCTTGCCAGGGTTTGCGGTCATATCGTTGTGCTCAACTCCAGGGCGATAACGCTTCTTGGGCTTACGGGCGAGAGCAGGTTTGCCGGAGGAGTTGTTGACCTCGACGACGGAGGCGAACCTACAGGCGTCATCCGCGAATCGGTCGTGGAGTGGGCGGGCTCGAAACTTCCTCTTCCGGGGCCTGAAAAGCTGCGGAAACTTGTAGTGCGTGCAGGAGAAGAGACCGCGAAAGTCGGGCTGACCTCCATTCACTCGGACGATCTTGGCAGCGTCGGCGGTGATTTTCAGACGATTATCGATCTCTACATCTCTCTCTGTAAAGAGGATGAAATGCCGGTGAGGATTACCGAGCAACTGCTGCTCCGGAACCGTCCGGCGCTCGATTATTTCCTTTCGACAGGCTGGCGGACAGGCGACGGCATGCCTTTTTTCCATATCGGCCCGCTGAAGATCCTTACCGACGGCTCGATGGGCGGGCGAACCGCGCTTCTGCGAAAAGAGTACGAGGACGCTCCGGGAGTTTTCGGCGTCCCTATCTACGGGCACGACGAACTGGACGATCTCGTTCTGACGGCGCATCTGGCGGGTATGCAGGTGGCGACGCACGCTATCGGCGACGGCGCGCTCAATATGTGCCTTGACGCCATGGAACGGGCGCTCCTGGCAAAACCCCGCGACGCGCGTCATTATATTGTGCATTGCCAGATGGGGGATATGGAGCAGTACCGGCGCATGGCGCGGCTTGGAATCGGCGCCGCTATCCAGCCCCCGTTCGTCCCCTCGGATCGCCCGATGGCGTTGAAGCGTATCGGCGAGGAGCGGGCGCTCGCAGGCTATGCGTGGAAGACGATGAAGGAGCTTGGAATCTTTCTCTCGGGCGGTTCGGATTCTCCCGTCGAGAAGTTCGATCCGCTGTGGGGCGTCTATACCGCGGTCGCTCGAAAGGACGAGAACGGCCTGCCTCAAGGCGGATGGAATCCGTCGCAGAAGTTCTCCGTCGCCGAGGCGGTCGATCTGTATACGCGAGGCGGCGCGTACGCCTCGTTCGAGGAGCATCGCAAGGGAACGCTGGCCGAAGGGATGCTTGCGGATGTCGTTGTTCTCGACAGAGACATCTTCTCCGTTCCGGAGGATGAGATAAAAGAAGCGCATGTTGCCCTCACGATGGTCGGAGGGCGTATTGTCTACCGGACTGACTAACCTCCGGACAGGGGGAGGTGAAAACGAATCTCTCCGCACTTCGGCAGAGAGGCGGAGCGGGTGCGGGGCAAAAAACGCCCATCGTCGCCAAAAGCGAGCACTCCCGAAGAAAACATCTTTTTTCCCCTGTCCCACATTGACGGGGGAAAACGGTCGCCGTACTTTTCATGGATGGCGTCGAGAGCGGAGCCGTACTCGCTCCCTTCAGGCAGTTCCAGTGAGATTGGCGCTCCGGACTGAACGCCGAGAACCATTGCGAGGACGCCGAAGAAGCGTACAGTATAAATCATCGAACCCCTCCTTTCTGACAACGATATTGTACCGTACTCCTTTCGGGGTTGCACAGGAAGAATAGTTGTATAATACTTTTCGAACATATAAATTTTAACCGAGGAGAATCGACGATGAATTCGAACACATGCCTGCGCGTTCATTCTTTTTTCCCACGCCGTTTACTGCGGATGGGGCTGCTTTTGTTGGCAGGGGTTTTACTTCTGCCTCTGTTAGTAACGCCCCTTTTTGCAGAGCGGGATACCATGGAGTACGATGTCGTTGTGGCGGGAGGCGGGGCGGGAGGGACAAGCGCCGCTATTGCGGCGGTCCGCCTTGGCGCCCGCGTCGCCCTGCTTGAGGAGACCGACTGGCTCGGCGGCCAGATGACTGCCGCCGGCGTTTCTACAATGGACGATCTCAGCGGCAATAAAACCGGCATCTACGGCGAATTCAGCGAAAATGTGCGCTATCACTATTTCAAGAAGGAAAAGTCCGTGTCGACATGTTACTGGGACGGCAACACGACTGCCTTCGAGCCATCAGTGGGCAGGAATGTCCTGCTGTCGATGATCGAGCAGGCCAACAGCAAGGCTGCGCACGAGGGGGCGGGGAGGCTGGATGTGTTCTACCGGTCGCAAGTCACCTCCGTCCACAGGCGCGGCCCGGGAATCCATGGAGTGACCGCAGTCCTCGACGGCCGGAAAACGGATATCGTGTGTTCAGTCTTGATCGACGCTACCGAGTACGGCGACATGCTCCCGTTGGCGAACGCTCTTTACAGGGCGGGAAATTCGAAGAGTCCGGTCATCGACTCCAGCGCCAGAATCCAGGATATCACCTGGGTGGCGGTGATAAAAAAGTATCCCGGCGGAATTCCGCAGAATCTCAGAATAACAACGCCGCCTCCCGGATATGTGAAGTACCTCGACGGTTTCCGGCAAATTGTGGCGGACGGAGGGAACTCCTTCAGGAAGTATCCTCTCCGGATGCCGGTAGACTTCCCCACACACAATGCCTACAGGGGGCTGCCTGATTCGTCGAACCCTCTGGATTACACTGCCGCCGGTGCGGACGAATGGGCAAAGATCACCAAAACAGGGGTTAACTGGGGGAACGACTTTCCCGGCGCTGAACAGTGGGAAGGAAAGGGCGGCCTGCCCGTGGCGTACCTCGAAGATCCGGCATTTCGCCGGGAAGTGAACGCACAAGCGCTGTTGAAGACGTTGAACTTCATTTACTACGTCCAGCATGAACTGCGCGAGCCATGGTCCGTGGCGGACGACGAGTTCTACTCCGAAATTCCGGTAACGAAAACTCTTGGCATCGTCCCGGACGAATACGCCGAGATAGTCAGGCGCTTTCCCCCGATGCCGTATGTGCGAGAGAGCCGCCGTCTTGTCGGCATTGAAACCCCAACCTCGAAAACGGTCCGGCACAACTCCGAGAGTTATCGCGACGAACGCGAAGGACGAGAGATCGCGACGTCCATGGCAATCGGCGGGTACATCCTTGACCTGCATGCAGGGGATACCGACGCGGATCTCGAAACGGAATTCGGCGAGAGCTTTGCGTCGATCCGGACCGATATGCCGCAGGGGCCTTTTCAGGTCCCCTTCGGCAGTTTTATCCCGACTGAAGTGGACGGCTTGCTCGTTACGGAAAAGAACCTCTCAATGTCCCGTCTTGTGAGCGGCGCGCTGCGCCTTCAACCAATTTCGATGCTCACTGGACAGGCTGCGGGAACGATTGCGGCGCTCTCAGTCAGAGAGGGAAAAGCGGCGAGGGCTCTCGACCCGAGGCTTGTGCAGCTGCATCTGCTGGAGGCAGGGAGCGCGCTCTCCCTCTGCGAATACCACGACGTCCCGCGAAATCATCTCTTTTGGCCGGGCGTCCAGATGTCCAACCTCTACGGATGGTTCACGCCCCTTGACCTGCCTTCGTCCCCTTCGGCGAAAATAGACGATATCTACAACAACCGGGTTGTGCTGGCCCGTCTCTTCGGACTTGATAAAGGGGTGTTCGGCGTCGACGCCCCATTGACGGGGGCGGAAGCGGAGACGCTGCTCCATAAAGCGTTCGGTGAAGAGAAGGACGCTTCGCTGTATGCCCTTCCTACATTCGGACTTTCGTCTTTTATCTCGAGGGGGGATTTTGCCGACGCGCTCGCGAGGATATTAGGGTACAGAGCAACTCCTGAAGAGTTTGTCTCCCGCTTCAGCGATATTTCCTCCACCTCGCGTCTCGCGGGCCCGATGCACTTCCTCTCGGAGAAGGGCGTTCTGGACCGCGTCGGGGCATCCGGCGTCTTTATGCCGGACTCTTTGCTGACGCGCGGAGCTGCCGCAGACATGACGATGAGAGCAGTTGTCGCGCCGAGGGAACGACGAAGATGAAGTGTCACCTCTGCGAGACGAAGAGCTGCTCCTCGGGTGAGCCGTGCGCTGATTTTGAAAGCCTGGAACTCTACCAGGGAAATGAAGAAGACCTTCAACTTCTCAAGACGGCCTCCGATGTTGAAGCGCTCTACTACTGTACCCTCAACCGGCTGGAGGAAATAATGGAGTTTGCCCGGCGGATGGAGTATACGCGTCTGGGCATTGCCTTCTGTGTCGGTTTTAAAGAGGAGGCGGCTCTTCTGGGGAAGATCCTTTCGGAGGAATTCGAAGTGTACTCCGCATGCTGCAAGGTCTCCTCCATGAAGAAGGCGGACGTTGACGCAACGCTTCGTCCCTGGGTCGGCGAAGTGTCGTGCAACCCCGTCGAACAGGCGCGCCGCCTCAACGAAGCGGGAAGTCAGTTCAACATCGTCCTCGGCCTCTGCGTGGGACACGACAGCCTCTTTTACCGTCACTCGAAGGCGCCTGTCACGACCTTCGTCGTCAAGGACCGCGTGCTCGGACACAACCCGGTAGCGGTTCTTTACAGCCAGTACCTCAGGAAAAATTTGAAGAAACGTCCCGAGGAGAGGTTGAAGTAGAGCGGAACAAAGGGAGGCCGAGGAGAATGCGGCCTCCCTTTTTCTTCGGTACCTCATTTTTTAGGTGTGACCATTCAGGAAAATGGCGCGTGCGGATGGCCGTGAGGGGCGTCTTGTTTTATAATGATTCAGGACGTATGACGTCGTACGTAAGGGTTGATAGTGATTGAAGAGAATGAGAAAAAGAGCGGCTGCGCTCTCGATGCAGACAGCTCTCGCGCTTGCTTTCACGCTTTTTGTTCTGCTTTCAGCGGGTATTGCCGGGTATCTGTCGCAGAGAAGCGGACGGGAATCGGTAGAGGAAATAGCCGCCAGGCTGCGAGGCGATATGGCGACGCATATCGGCGAGCACGTGCGTCATTTTCTCCACATACCTCATATTATCAACCGCCTGAACGCGGATGCTTTGGGCGGGGGAATGCTGGATGTTCTCGACGAGCGCTCGCTGGAATTCCATTTCAGGAAGCAGATAGATGTTTTCCCTTCAGTTTCGAGCATCTACTTCGGCAATACGTCGGGAGGACTCGTCAACAGCGGCAGAGAAGCTCCTTTTGATTCCCGCTACGTCATCGGCACGATCGGTAGCAAAGCGGGCGTCTTCCGGAAGTACTCCATCGACAAAGACGGCAACCGCACCGGGCTTTTAGCCGAAGTCCCCGATTTTGACGCGCGGACGAGAGGATGGTATTCCCGTGCTCAAAAGAGCGGAGGCGAGGGAGTCTGGAGCGACGTGTATGTTCTCTTTACAGGTCAGGATATGGCCATTACCGCCAGTCGCCCGGTGTACGACGCTCATGGAGGTTTTCTCGGCGTAGCGGCCGTGGACCTCTCCCTTTCGCAGCTGACGGCATTTTTGCAGGCGCTGCCGCTCGGCGAGGGAACCGCGTTCATCATGGAGCGCTCGGGACTGATGCTTGCCTCTTCGAGAGGGGAACCTCCATTTGTCTTCTACGAAGGAGGAGAAGCCCGGCGCCTGCATGCCGCCGACAGCGTGCATGCCGAAATCAGTGGAGCCGCTCTTTTCATGGCGAGCGAACTCGAAAAGAACGGTTTGCTCACAGACGGGGAGATCGCTTTTGAAAGCGGCGGGGAACGCTGCTATCTTCGCACAGAATCCCTGCACGGCCCGGGAGATCTTGACTGGATCATCGCCGTTACGGCTCCGGAGAGAGAGTTCATGGACCGGATTGATAAAAACAACCGCACGACGACGCTGGTTATCCTCTTTGCCGTGCTCCTCTCTTTCGGCGCGGCGCTGCTTCTTGCCCGAAGAATGGCGCAGCCGGTCCTTCGCCTGAATGCCGCCGCGCGTGCGATCACCAGAGGGGAGAATCCGCCCGAGCTTCCTGTCGACTGCGAAATTCTCGAGGTGGGCGAGCTTTCCGCGTCGTTCAACAGGATGGCGGAGGCGCTGCGTGAAACCATCCGCGGCTTGAACGAAGAGATCGGCGTGCGAAAAGAGACGGAATCCCGTGTGCGCGCCGCGATGGAAAGGGCGGAAGACCTCAGAAAAGAAGCGGAGAACGCGAACAGGGCGAAAAGCGAATTTCTGGCGAACATGAGCCATGAGATCAGAACGCCGCTCAACGGGGTTGTCGGCTTTCTGGATATGTTGCGCGGCCCGGGGCTCGACCAGGAACAGCTCTCTTACGTCGACAACGCGAAAGTGTCCGCCTACGCGCTCCTGGAAATAATAAGCAACATTCTCGATATTTCTAAAATAGAGGCCGGTAAACTTGAGCTGGAGACCGTTCGGACGGATATTCCCAAGCTGCTCGAAGAATCTCTGGTCATCGCAGGTCACGGGTCGGTAAGCAGAGGCGTTCGAGTCTTCTCGAGCGTTCACCCTCCCTTCCCGCGCTCTGCGTATGTGGATCCCTTGCGTTTGCGGCAAGTGCTTGTCAATCTTCTGGGGAACGCCGTCAAATTCACGGAGGAGGGAGAAGTCGAACTCTCCGCCTCTTTTCAGCCCTCAGCCGGCGCTGAACACATGGGGCTTTTCACCTTTTCCGTGCGTGATACCGGAATAGGCATCCGAAAAGAAGACAGGGAGAAGCTCTTCCGTCCGTTTTCCCAGGCGGACGCGTCGAACACGAGAAAGTACGGCGGAACGGGACTCGGTCTTGTTATCTCCAACGGTATTCTAAAAAAAATGGGAAGCGCTCTCGAACTTGAGAGCGAGCCCGGGAATGGAAGCCGCTTTTCTTTCACGGTTTCCGCACGGTACGAGGAGGATGTCTCTTTGCCGGACACCCCGCGGGAGTCGAAGGGTGAAGTGCGACAAGAGCAGGCGTTTTCCGAGCTTTCTTCACGAGCCTTCTCGCTCCTCATAGTGGAAGATCTCAGAATGAACAGAACGCTCCTGAGGCTGCTTGCGTCGCGATTGCTCCCCTCCGCCGCTGTTTTTGAGGCGGAAAACGGGGAGCGGGCCGTGGAGATGTTCCATACGCACGCGCCGGACATCGTCTTCATGGATATGCACATGCCGGTGATGAACGGCTTCGAGGCGACCGCCGCCATCAGAGAGCTTGAGAAAGCCCGCGGGACGCATACCCCGATAGTCGCCCTGACGGCGGATGTGCTGTCCGAAACTCGCGAACGCTGTTTTCAGGCGGGTATGGACGACTTTCTTCCAAAACCGATAGAGGCTGAATCGCTGCGCGCCGTCCTGGAGCGGTATCTTTCTTTGTCTTTCTGAACTTTTTACTCTCTTGACAGGGTGCGGAAAACAGGGGTACAATCAACTTGTCTGATAAGAAGATGTCCGCTATGTTCTCATCTTGCGAAAAGCGGGTGAAACTATGGGCCCCATAAAAAGAGTACGCCTGTCCGAAAGGGTAACAGACGCGATTGAGACGATGATCGCAGAGGGGGCTTTCGCCCCTGGGGACAGATTCCTTTCCGAGAACGATCTTGTAAAAAAACTTGAGGTGAGCCGTTCCTCCGTCCGTGAGGCCGTCCGAATTCTGGAGGTTCGCGGAAGGGTGATCGTGAAGCACGGCAAGGGTATTTTTATTGCCGAACCTCCGGACGAGGATCGCGACCCCTTCACAGGATGGCTGAAGGACAACAAGGCCCCGATTTTTGATCATTTCGAGGTGCGCCTGATCATAGAACCCAAAGCCGCGCGGCGCGCCGCTGAAAAAGCCGACGACGAAAGCGTCAAAGGAATCGAAAAGGCCTACGGGGCATTCCTCGCGAGCGCGGAGCGGGGAGACACCGCGGCAATGATACGTTTCGACGGAGAGTTTCACAGACTCGTCGCAAAAGCTACGAAGAACCGGACGCTCTATCACCTGATGAAAACGATGACAAAATCTCTTCCCGAAGGATGGATCACCAGCCTCCATATTCCGGGAAGAGTTGAAAAAACACTTGGAGAACACTCGTCCATCCTTGATGCGATCAGGGGGGGCGACCCCGAGCGGGCGGAGGAAATGATGACGTTGCACCTCGCCAACGCCCTCAAGGATATCCAGGCATCCATGGAGCGCTGAAAGCGCGAAGGGGGAGCGTCATGACGATCATCACCACGCTGATAGAAAACTCGCCGGGCGAACATCACGGGCTCTGGTCCGAGCACGGTATCTCCTTCCACGTACAAAAAGACGGGCACTCCCTTCTCTTCGACGCTGGGCAGTCCGAGGCGTTTATCCATAACGCGGCAAGGCTGCGCGTCAACCTCTCGGCAACGGATTTCGTCGTTCTTAGCCACGGTCATTACGACCACTCCGGCGGTTTCCGTTGTCTTTGCGATTACGCTTCGGATTTCGAGCTGCGTATAGGAAAGGGTTTTTTCGAGGACAAATACGCCGTCCGGGGAGCCGCCCACGATTTTCTGGGTAATGACTTCGACGAGAGTTTTCTCTCCGAACGGGGCATCCGCTACTCCTTCGCCTCGGAAGCGACTGAAGAGATACTTCCGGGCGTCTATATCCTCTCGAATTTTCCGCGGCTCCACGACGACGAGATCATCAATCCGCGTTTTCTTCTTCGGCGGAACAACGCTTTCGAACCGGACCGGTTCGACGATGAAATACTCCTTGCCGTCGATACGCCGCATGGGCTTGTCGTACTGCTGGGCTGTTCCCACCCGGGAATGAAGAATATGCTCGACGCTGCACGGAACCGGCTGAAGCGGCCAATTTACGCGGTGCTCGGCGGAACGCATCTTGTGGAGTCGAAAGGGGAGGGGCTTGAACGTTCCCTCGCCTATCTGAACGACGGAGACATCAAAATCGTAGGAGTAAGCCACTGCACAGGAAAGGAAGCCGTCGAACGCCTCCGGGAGTCGAACGCCGGTTTCTTCCACAATGTAACCGGCAGCTCGTTCATCGTTGAGTAAGTCTTTCTGGCTTTCCGAAGCCGACGCGTTCGAAAAGCGCGGCGGTTTCTGTAAGACATCATATATCTGAAGGAGGTTGTAAAAAGATGTGTGCTCTGAGAAAAAGTTGTTGGGTATTGCTGCTCGCGGTATTTGTCCTTGGCGCTTTTGCGCCCGTTTCCGTCGAGGGCGCCGAGGCGCCGAAAAAGATCGTGTGGCGTTCCTCCGGCCACGGTCCTGCCTCCGATCCGTCCCAGATTTATCATGATATGCTCTGCAAGGCCATCACCGAGGCTTCGGGCGGGCGCCTGGAGATCAAGCCGTTCGTCGGCGGCTCCATCGTTCCTGCCTACAAAGAGGTCGACGCAGTCCACGAGAACGTGCTTCAGCTCTGCTACACCTGCCCGATGTACAATCTCGATAAGTGGTCCGCGGCGGGCCTGATCAGCTCCCGTCCCGGCGCACTGGCCGGAGAGGCTCTCCGGACGTGGTTCAACTACGGCGGCGGCGCTGATCTGATGAACAAAATGATGGAAGGGTACAACGTCATGACCTTCCCCGGCGCGCTCTCTCCTCTTCCTGAAGAGGTTTTCTTCCACTCCAAGAAGAAAATAGAGAGTCTTGAGGATCTGAAGGCGATCAAGGCCCGTTGCATGGGCGACGGCGGCGAGATCCTGAAGAGAATGGGCATGGCGACGGGATCATCCCCGGCGGCGAGCTGTACGAAGCAATGAAGCGCGGTACCATCGACGCTTTCGAGTACTCCACGCTTGCCTCCAACTGGAACATGCACTTCAACGAAGTTGCCGACTACGTCTACCTCTCCCCGGTACGTGCTCCCAGCGATCCCCAGGTCTTCTTCGTGAACAAGGATGCCTGGAACGCGCTTCCGAAGGATCTGCAGCTCCTCGTCCAAACGTTTGTCGATCGCTTCTCTCAGGCGCAGCACGAATTCCTCGTCTACGAGTCCATCATCGCCCTTGAAAAGTTCAAGGAAGCCGGCAACCAGGTGCTGAAGGTTCCTGAAGAAGTAAATGTGGCGCTTGCAGCCGAGGCCGCGAAGTTCTACGAAGAGAAGATAGCCAGCGAACCTCCGATTTTCGGCGAGATCTACAACTCCATGAAGAAGTTCGGCGAAGCCTACCAGACAATGAAATAACGCGTCTTCGACGACGCGCACAAGGAGAAGCGGTATGACCTCTTTGAAACGGTTTTTGAAAAAAATCGATGCACTTAGCGAACTGTCCGGATCCGTGGGGAAATGGTGCGCCCTTCTCCTTGTGTTCGCCGGGACGTATGAAGCTGTCTCAAGACACTTCTTCAACGCCCCCACGGTCTGGGCGTACGATACGCTCTGTATGGCAGGAGGCGCCCTCTATCTTCTGGGCGCTTCCTATGACTACCTCCACGAGGCGCACACGCGTGTGGACATTTTTTACAACATGCTCCCCGAACGGGGGAAGGCGTTCATGAACGTCGTCTGTGCGCTCTTCCTTTTCTTCCCTCTGATGGGGGTCATGCTCTGGCTCTCCGTTACGTGGGCAGTGCGCGCCTGGACGATCAACGAAGTCTTCTTCAACAGCTTCTGGTACCCCCCGGCGGGGCCGTACCGTACCATTTTCGCAGTCGGCCTTGTTTTCCTGTTTCTTCAGGCTGTAGCGAAGTTCGTCAGGGATTTTTACTTTATGGTAAGGGGTGAGACTCTTGATTGAACTCAGCGCCGAAGCCGTCACTATTCTCATGCTGGGAGGAGTCTTCGTCCTTGTAATGACCGGATTCCCCATCGCGTTCGTCATCGGGAGCGTCGCCTTTTTCACGGGGCTTGCAGTCTTCGGTCCAACGGTAACGTTCCACATCCTGTACAGCCGTTTTTACGACCTGTCGCTGAACTACCCCTACCTGGCGGTTCCCCTCTTCACCTTCATGGGGGTTATACTGCAACACTCGGGGGTTACTAAAGATCTGTACCAGTCGCTGTACGAGGCGATGGGACGACTCCGGGGCGGCCTTGCGGTTGTGACCATCATCTTCGGTACCATCCTCGCCGCCTGTCTGGGCGTTATTGCGGCTTCCGTGACCATCCTGACGCTCATCGCCCTCGCGCCGATGATCACCAGAGGGTATGATAAATCACTCGCATCGGGATCCATCGTAGCGGCGGGAACGCTCGGCATCCTCATCCCGCCGAGCATCATGCTTGTCGTCTATGCGCCGCAAGCCGGACTCTCGGTCGGGCAGATGTTCATGGGGGCCGTATTCCCGGGGCTGCTGCTCTCTGCGTGCTACATCCTCTACGTTGTGATCCGGTGCAGGCTCAACCCGGCGCTCGGTCCCGCGATCCCGGAAGATCAGATAACGCCGTTCGACGCCAAAAAAATGATCCGCCTTCTCAAATCCCTTGTGCCGCCCATACTGCTTATCATTGCGGTGCTCGGGACTATCTTCGCCGGAATTGCACCACCGACTGAAGCCGCCGCAGTAGGGTGTTTCGCGGCCGTTCTCCTCGCCATAGCCTACGGGAAATTCAGCTGGGGGCTGATGCGTCAGGCCATGATCGAGACGATGCGCGTAAGCGCTTTCGTCGTGATGATCGCGGCGATGTGCTACGCCTTTGTCGGCATCTTCATGAACGCCGGGGCGGGCGACGTCGTGGCGGAGTTCATCCTCTCGGTACCGGGAGGGAAGTGGATGTCCTTCTTCGTCATCATGGCGATCGTCTTCATGCTCGGCATGTTCATCGAGTGGATCGGCATTGTCTTCATCGTGGTGCCCATTTTCTCGCCCATCCTGACGGCTTTGGGATTCAACCCGCTTTGGGCCGGCATGATGATCTGCATCAACATGCAGATGGCCTTCCAGACGCCTCCTATGGCGATGTCGATCTTCGTCCTCAAGGGGACGGCGCCGAAAGAACTCGGAGTAACGATCGGCGACATCATCTGGGGCGTCATTCCGTTCATCCTCATCATCATGTTCGTCCTTCTGCTCTGCGCCATCTTCCCGGGGATCATCACCTGGCTCCCCGAACTGATGATCGGCAAGGCGTAGAGACCTCAGTCATACCGAAACACAAACGGCGGCCCGCTTTTTTCGGGGTCGCCGTTCTTTTGGGAGACACACTCCTTGGGGTCTCTTCAGTCTGATGCAAACGAACGCCCCCACTGCGCCGCCCAGGAGGAGAGAAATCGTTCGACTCCTTTTTCTCCGTCCTCAGTTGCCTTGAACACTCCGCAATCCCTGAGGACTTTGGAAAAAACTGTGCCGACCTCTTTCCGGACGATACGCTCTGCTTCGTCTGCAGGAAGAGTGGTACTGAAACGGGTTGCCAGTTCAACTGTCCATTCGGTGTGGGGAAAGTCCTGCGGAAGATCCGAAAGAGTTTTTTCTCCTGAGAGAATCGCGGCCACGTCGTTCAGGCTTGATTCCAGACGGGGAGGAAGAATCGCGAGCCCCATAACTTCGATGAGTCCGATATTCTCTTTTTTGATATGATGGCGTTCCCTGTGCGCGTGGAATATGCCGTCGGGGTACTGAGTGTCGCAGCGATTATTCCGCAGCACGACGTCTATTTCGTACTCTGCGCCCCGCCGTCTGCCGATGACCGTGACGGTGTTGTGCTGTTCCTCTCTTTCTCCGCTTCCGCTTCGTGCGAGTATTCCCCGTTCCCTGTCCTCGTACTCGCGCCAGGAGAGGAGCAGCTGCTCGCCGAGCGTTTCCAGGACGGTTCTGTCGGGGCTTCTCAGGCGAAGGGTTGTCAAGGGCCAGCGGAGATGTTCCAGGGATGCGCCGGCGACACGCAGACTCTTCAGAACAGGCGCGTTCGTCATCGGAAAAGTCCACATACCTCCCTGAAAGTGATCGTGACTGAGAATAGAACCTCCGACGATGGGGAGGTCGGCATTCGATCCGATGAACATGTCGGGGAAAAGCGTCAGAAAATCGCAGATGCGGACAAACGTCATCCTGTCGATGCGCATCGGCCGGTGTTCCTTCGAGAAGACGATACAGTGGTGATGGTAGTAGACGTAGGGGGAGAACTGCATGTACCATTGTTCGCCCGACAGTTCGAGCGGGACGATACGATGGTTGCTCCGCTCGGGGTGTCCGGGGCGTCCCTGGTAGCCCGCATTCTCGGCGCAGAGCAGACATTTCGGATAACGATCCTCGCCCGTTTGTGCTCCTGCGGCGCGGATATCTCTTGGATCTTTCTCAGGCTTGGACCGATTGATGGTGATCTGCATCTCGCCGAACTCCGTCATCGCCGTCCACTTCCGGTCCAGAGAGACGAGATCCATCCTGACGTACATCGTGTCGGCGGAGAAGCGGTAGAACCAGGCGACGGCCGCCGCGGCCCCCTCCTGCTCCATGAGGCGGCGGAATTCACGGACGACCTCCGAATTGCGGGGGGTCAGGAACCCCATGATACGGCTGACGAACTTTTCGGCGGGAAGGTCAAGATGCGCAAGGCCGCGCTCTTTCGCGTAGAGGCGCAGCGTTTCGATGCTCGCCATCTCGTCCATGCTCTCCCCTGATCTTTCCGTAGGGTCGGGTTCTTCTATGCCGAGAAGCCCGAGGAGGGAGTTCCGTGCGACAATATCGTCCAGCTCGCCCAAGAGGCGGCGCCGCCGCCCGTACTCGATGAGACTGTCGACGGCGCGGACGGCGACAGCGGTCTCCACGTCGGCTCAGTCCTTTCTGTATTTCAGGTGCCACCGCCACGCGGTCTCGACGATGGCATCCAGATCGGTGTAGCGAGGCTTCCAGCGGAGTTCCCTCTGGATACGCTCCGAGGAGGCGATGAGACGGGCGGGATCCCCCGGTCTTCTCGGGGAGAGCGTCACCCGGATTTCCCGTCCGGTGACGCGGCGGCAGGCGTCGATGACTTCGTGTACGGAGAAGCCGCGGCCGTTGCCGAGATTGAAGGTCTTGTTCCCCTCGCCCCTTCTGAGCGCGTCGAGGGTCAGAAGATGCGCCTGCGCGAGGTCGGTCACGTGGACGTAGTCCCTGATGCAGGTCCCGTCGGGGGTGTCGTAGTCGTCTCCGAAGATTGAGATGCTCTCCCGTCTGCCCAGCGCAGCGTCGAGAACCAGCGGTATCAGGTGCGTTTCCGGGTCGTGCGCCTCGCCGATGGACGCGTCCTCGATGGCGCCGCAGGCGTTGAAATAGCGCAGGGCGCCGTAGGTGAATCCGTGGGCTGCGGAAGCCCAGCGAAGCATCTTCTCGACGGCGAGCTTCGTCTCCCCGTACGGATTGGTCGGCGCCGTCGGCAGGTCCTCGGGGATCGGGACGAAATCCGGCTCTCCGTAGACCGCAGCGGTGGAAGAGAAAACAATGTGCGGCGTCTTGTGGCGTACCATGCACTCAAGTATGCGCAGGACGCCGGTGACATTGTTCTCGTAGTATTCCAGGGGGCGCTGCACGCTCTCTCCGACCTGAATGAACGCCGCAAAGTGGAAGACGGCATCGACGGCGTTTTCCCTGAATATGCGGTCGAGCAGCTCTCCGTCCCGAATATCCCCTTTGTAAAATATGAGCTCGTCCGGGACGTATTCCCGATGTCCTTTCGAGAGATCGTCAAGTACGAGCACCCGCTCTCCACGCTCGAGAAGCGCTCTCACCATATGACTTCCGATATATCCTGCACCGCCGCAGACAAGGGACGTCGTCACGAATAATCAGCCCTCCAGCCGTGAGAAACAGTATGAACTCCGGATCAGTTCGCACCCCGGATTTGGGCAACAGGGTATCCCCCGACCGATGATATGTCAAGGGCGCGCGTTTTCAGTGTAAATTGAAAATATAATTGACAGGTAGGCTCCTCTTGGCTACACTTGACCGGGGGAAAGACCCCACAGACGTCCGTGGAGTTCCATGGCGCGAAATCATTGCAGAGGAGGTTTTTCGAAAGTGAAGAGAACAGTTGGACTTGCGGTGCTCATCGGTATTTGCGGGCTTTTTCTTATGGCGGGTGGCGTTTTTGCGGCGGATCTTGAGATAGGGTGCGCCATCTACAAATTCGACGACACCTTCATGACCGGCGTCAGAAACGCGATCGCCGAGGCGGCCAAGGGCAAGGCGAAAGTCGATATCGTCGACAGCCAGAACTCCCAGTCCACCCAGAACGACCGGGTCGACATGTTCATCACCAAGAGGATGAATGCGCTCGCCATCAACCCGGTGGATCGTACCGCGGCCGGCGTTATCATCGACAAGGCCAAGGCCGAGAACATCCCCGTAGTCTTCTTCAACCGCGAACCTCTTCCCGAGGATATGCAGAAGTGGGACAAGGTCTACTACGTGGGGGCGCGCGCGGAAGAGTCCGGCACAATGTCGGGGCAGATCATCGTCGACTTCTGGAAGAGCCACCCCGAAGCGGACAAAAACGGCGACGGCGTCCTTCAGTACGTCATGCTCAAGGGAGAGCCGGGGCATCAGGATGCCGAGCTCCGTACCGAGTTCTCCATCAAGGCGGTAACCGACGCGGGAATCAAGGTCGAGAAGCTCGCGGAGGATACGGGGCTGTGGGACAGGGTCCGCGGTCAGGAGAAGATGGCGGCCTTCCTCGCGGCGCACGGCGACAAGATCGAAGCGGTCTTCGGCAATAACGACGACATGGCGCTTGGGGCGATCGAAGCCCTGAAAGCGGCAGGCTACTTCAGCGACGGAAAGTTTATGCCCGTTGTTGGCGTCGACGCGACCGCGCCGGCGATCCAGGCCCTTGAGGACAAGACGCTCCTCGGCACAGTGCTGAACGACGCAGTCAACCAGGGAGTCGCGACCTTCAATCTTTCCTACATTTTGGCGAAGGGCGAGACCCCGACCGAGGAGAACAGCGGATACGTCATCAGCGACGGGAAGTACGTCTGGGTTCCCTACAGAAAGGTCACTCTGGAGAACGTCGCGGAGTTCAAATAGAACGTCGTTTGCGGAAAGGCAGCTTTGAAAGGGGGGCAAGCGCCTCCCTTTCTTTGCTATCGTTCCCTGGCATTGTGCTCCGGGAGCGATAGAGGCATGCGAAGGGAAGGTGTCTTCGTGGAAAAAAACGACAAGTATGCACTTGAGATGCGGAATGTTTCAAAGGCATTTCCGGGGGTGCAGGCGCTTCGCGACGTCACGCTGCAAGTGCGCCCGGGGACAGTTCATGCGCTGATGGGAGAGAATGGCGCAGGAAAGTCGACGCTTATGAAGTGCCTCTTCGGCCTGTATTCTCTTGACGAAGGGGAGGTGATCCTGGAAGGGGAGCCTGTCTCGATATCAAGTTCGCGTAAGGCGCTTGACCTGGGTATCTCGATGATTCATCAGGAGCTCCATCCGATACCGGAACGTTCGGTCATGGAAAATATATGGCTCGGACGCGCTCCTCTGCGGAAGATCGGGGGGGTACGCTTCATCGACAGGAAGTCCATGGAAGCGGCGACCGGGAAGCTGATGAAGGAGCTTGAGCTGGACATCAATCCGCGCACTCTCGTACGCAACCTTTCCGTGTCGAAGATCCAGTCGATGGAGCTGGCGAAGGCGGTATCGTACAACGCCCGGATCATCGTCATGGACGAACCGACCTCCTCGCTCACCGGGCACGAGGTCAGCCACCTGTTCAAGATTATCCGCAGCCTGAAGGCGCGCGGAATCTCCATTATCTACATTTCGCACAAGATGGAGGAGATTCTTGAAATAGCCGACGAAGTCACCATCATGAGGGATGGACATAAGGTCGGGACCTGGCCGGCGAAGGAACTGACGACCGATCTCATCATATCCCGGATGGTCGGGCGTGAGATAACGAACCGCTTCCCTCCGAGGCGGAACGCACCTGCGGAAGAGCCTGTTCTTGAAGTGCGCGGCCTGACGTCTTCCTTCCCGAAGTCGTTCCGGGACGTCTCCTTCACGCTGCGCCGGGGGGAGATCCTCGGCGTGGGAGGGCTCGTCGGCGCGCAGCGCACCGAAGCCATGGAGGCGCTCTTCGGTCTGCGCTCTCTCTCGGGGGGAAAGATTCTCCTTGGCGGCAAGGAAGCGGACCTTTCAACGCCGATAAAGGCGAAGCGGCGCGGGCTGGCCTTCCTTACCGAAGAGCGCCGGGCCACCGGTATCTTTCCGGTCCTCTCGGTGGAGTTCAACCTTCTTGTGGCGCACCTCGGAAACTATGTAAGCTGCATGCGGCTGCTCGAACAGAAACGGATGCGCAGGGATGCCCGTGAGAGTATCGAACGGCTTGCCGTCAAGACGCCTTCGTCCCGGAGCCTGATCCGCGACCTTTCCGGCGGCAATCAGCAAAAGGTGCTCTTTGCCCGCTGGCTTCTGATCAACCCCGAGATTCTCATCCTCGACGAACCGACGCGGGGAATCGACGTCGGCGCGAAGTACGAGATTTACTCGATCATGTCGGAGCTTGCATCCCAGGGGAAGAGCATCATCATGATCTCCTCCGAGATGCCGGAGCTTCTCGGCATGACGGACAGAATCCTCGTGATGAGCCAGGGGAGGCTTGCGGGAATCGTGGAAACGAAGGAGACTTCCGAAGAGGATATCATGCGGCTTGCCACGAAGTACGTGGCGTAGCTTGAGCTGACGAGGGAGGAAGGACATTCCTATGGAGTCGAAAAAGACTGTTCTTGGATCTTCAGTGCATTTTCTTTCACAGAACGCCATCTTCGTTGTTCTGGTCGTGCTGGTGTTACTTATCGCCGTGGTGGACCCGCGTTTTCTCTCATTCGCTATTTTGCGGGACGTCCTTATGCAGAGCTCCACGCGGGCGATCATGGCCCTTGGCGTGGCGTTTATTCTTATTACCGGAGGCGTTGATCTCTCCTCCGGGCGTATGGTGGGCTTCGCGGCGGTCATCGCCGCCTCGATGCTTCAGATACCCGAGTATGCGCGGCGCTTCTACCCCGATCTTCCGCATTTGCCTGTTTTTCTCCCGATTATTCTTGCAGTGGCCGCCTGCATGCTCTTCGGAATGCTCAACGGACTGATTGTGGCGAAGCTCCAAGTGCCTCCGTTCATTACGACGCTCGGTACGATGGTCGTCGTCTACGGAATCAATTCGATCTATTTCGACATGCCTCCGAATAATTCGCAGCCTATAGGCGGCCTCAGACCGGATTTTACCGCGCTCGGTTCCGGCCGGCTCATGAACATCCCGGTGATCATTCTCATAGCGCTTGCGGTCGCTGTGATCGTCTGGATTCTTTTCAACAAGACGCAGCTGGGTATGAACATGTACGCGATCGGCGGAAACAGAGACGCCGCGATCGTCTCCGGCGTCAACGTCGTCCTCACGATCGTCATTCTCTACGCCATCGCGGGCGCGCTGTACGGCGTGGCGGGCGTCCTGGAAGCGGCCCGTACCGGGGGCGCCACCAACAACTACGGGAACATGTACGAACTTGATGCGATTGCCGCATGCGTCGTTGGAGGCGTTTCGACGACGGGGGGCGTCGGGACGGTACCCGGCGTGCTCGCGGGCGTGCTGATCTTCGGCGTCATCAACTACGGGCTGACCTTCATCGGCGTAAATCCGTACTGGCAGCTCATCGTCAAGGGGCTCATCATTGTGGCGGCGGTTTCCTTCGACATAAGAAAATACATTGCGAAGAAGTGACGGCTACGTGCGGAGTACTTATGGATACACGCGGCATCCTGACGCTTTTTGAAAAGATCTACGGCTCTTCCGGGGGGGCGGAGTCCTTCTTTGCCCCCGGAAGGGTGAACCTTATCGGAGAACATACGGACTACAACGGGGGACACGTACTTCCGTGCGCCCTGACCTTCGGTACGTACGTTGCGGCCAGAAAAAGGACCGACGGCACGGTGCGCTGTTTCTCCGAGAACTTTCCGGAATCCGGGGTTGTCTTTTTCGAGTTGGATGAGATAGCTCCCGAACCACGGCACGGGTGGGCAAACTACCCGAAAGGGGTCGTGAAGGCGTTTCGAGAGAACGGTCTCCCTATCGGCTCTGGCTTCGATATGATCGTCCGGGGGGACATGCCCTCCGGAGCGGGGCTTTCCTCGTCGGCGTCGATCGAGATGGCGACTGCGGTGATGCTCTCCTCTCTCTTCTCCCTCGGACTGGAGGACGAGGCGGGGCGCGTCAGGATGGCGTTGCTCGGCAAAGAGGTCGAGAACAGGTTCATCGGCGTGAAGAGCGGCATCATGGACCAGTTCGCCGTTGCGCTGGGACGCGCGGGAACGGCGCTCTTTCTGGACTGCGCAACGCTTGAACGGCGCTATGTTCCCCTCGAACTCGGGAAGTATGAGATTGTGGTGATGAACACGAACAAGAGCAGGGCGCTCGTCGAATCGAGGTATAACGAGCGAAGGAGCGAGTGTGACCGCGCGCTTGCGGATCTGCAAAAGAGCGGCGTCACAATCCGGAGCCTTGGCGATCTTTCGGTCGAGGAGTTTGAACAGGCGGCGGATGCCATCCAAGACCCGGTTTGCCGGCGGCGTGCGCGGCACGCTGTTTTGGAGAACGCGCGGGTGCTTACCGCTGTCGCTGCGCTGGAGTCGGGAAGAATTGCCGAGTTTGGGGGTCTGCTCAACGAATCGCACGTGTCATTGCAGTTCGACTACGAAACCACGGGAAGAGAGCTCGACTGCCTTGCCGAACTTTCGTGGCAGAGCGGCGAGTGCCTTGGCGCACGGATGACCGGCGCCGGGTTCGGAGGAAGCGCGCTTGCCATTGTCCGGAGCGATGGAGTGGATGCGTTCACTCGTTTTGTGGGAGAGCGGTACCGGCGGTATATCGGCTACGACTGTTCCTTCTTCAGGAGCGTCGCCGGAGATGGAGCGCGCAGAATATAGTTCGGGCGCCCTCTATTCCAGGGGCGCCCGCGTTGTTTCCTGAGCTTAGGGGAGTATAGCGAAGACTCTCGCGGGGAATCCCGAGCCGAAGAACGGCTTGGGGAAGGCGACCACAACGATCGCGCCGTGCTCGGGAACCTTGTCCAGATTTGCCAGAAGTTCTATCTGGTACTTGTCCTGTCCCAGTACGTACGACTCGCAGGTGTAGTCGCCCTTCGAGGTCGACACGCCGGGGTCCGTGTCCGTGGGTTCATGTCCGGATGCGGTGATCTTCCGTTCCTCGAAGAGGTACTTCATGGCTTCAAGACTCCATCCCGGGTAGTGCGCCGTTCCCGCTTGGTCCGCGTTTCGCATCGCCGCAGCGTCCGGCCATTTCTTCGACCAGTCGGTGCGCATCGCGACGAATGCTCCTTCAGGAACGGGGCCGTACTTCTTCTCCCACTCCTTTACGTCGTCAAGCGTGAGCGCGTAGTCCGGATTTGCCGCCGCTTTTTCGTGGACGTCGATCACCACGAGAGGAAGCAGCATCTCCTTTACGTCGATCTGGTCGAGGGTCCTGGTCCCCCGGACGAAGTGGGCGGGAGCGTCGACGTGCGTTCCCCACTGCCCGACATGGCAGAAGACCTGGGCGAAGAAGCCGTAGCCCATCGTGCCGACGCCTTTATCGTACCAGTAGATCGTCTCCCGTTTCTCCTTCGGGAATCCCGGCCAGTGCGGAATCTCGGTGTCGAAGGTGTGCGTCAGGTCGACGAACTCCTTCGTCTTGAGGGTATCGTAGATTTCAAGGAGCGTGGGCTCGGCGGCCGCCGAACCTGCGAAGAGAAAGATGCTTGTAAGCAGTACGCCGAGAAAGAGAACTATCAGCGCTCTTTTCTTTGACAAGCGAGCGATCATTTTTCGACCTCCGTTTCCAGTCTATCCGGTACCCCTGAACGCTTCGCCCTCCGGAGAAAACCACAATCTCTTCGGGGGACGGAGGACTGCTGAACACGAATTGCAGACGCCTTGTTGGATGAAGTCGTCGCATCCCTCCCTCCCTTCTTCTTTTCGACTGCTTGTTTTGAAATAACGAACTATTTACTTTTCAACGGTACTCTACCAAAAAGGGCGCGTTTTTGCAACAGCGGATCATTTGCTTGTCACACTGCGATGCTGGCAACAAATTGTTGAGAGAGTCTTTGAGGGGCAAATTCAGAAGGAAGGGCGGGGCGGCGGCCGCACCTTACGGGCGGTTACAGCGTAAGGTGCGGCTCTCAAGAAGGCTAGGATTTCGGAGGGTATTCTATGGTTCCAAGAAGGGGTGCGAGTCGCTCCGGAGGCGTGTCGGGGAACGGGTATGTGTTCTCTTCCCTCCATTGCTGCACCACTTTTTCGACTGCGGCGCCCTTTCTCTTGTCGATGCCGTCGTCTTTGGCTGTGTACACCGTAGCAGAGGGGAAGGCGAATCCCGATCCGGCCTTCTCGACGATTTCGCCGACGCGGAAGAAGATGTCCTCCTGGATCGCCATCAGCTCGGACCACTTCTTCGTCTTGACGTAAGCGAAGATGAGCACATCGAGCGATGATTTTCCGAATCCCTCGAATCGCGCGAAGGGGGCGGGGTCTTCATAAATCTTCGGATGCGCGTAGAGCACATCGCGAATTGAGGCCAGTATCCACCGGAGCTGGTCGCGCGTCGTCTCGTAGCGGAGGTTGATGGTCTTTTGCATCAGCGATTTGCTCCGGCGGCTGACATTCGTAATCTGCATCTTTGCGAGGTGAGCGTTCGGGATCGAAATGATGGTCTGATCGAGCGCCTCCAGTTTCGTCGTGCGGAGATCGATGGAGAGCACTGTTCCCGCCTTGTCGCCGAAGCGGCAGAACTCGCCTGCCTTGACCGATTGGTCGCTGAAGAGGATGATGCCGCCGATGATGTTCTCAATGGTCGGCTGCGCCGCCAGCGAGACTGCTAAACCGGCGACTCCGAATCCGGTGAGGATCGTTGCGAGCGAGAAGCCCATTTCAGAGGCGCCGTGCATGATGACGCCCGCTGCCGCGGTGATGCCGAGGAGTTTGCTAATCGTCCGGACAAGGCTTGCGTTGACCCCGGAGGGGTCGACACGCGGGGAGAAGACGATCATCTCCCCGATCAGCTCCGCCAGACGGATAATGAGCCATGCCCACCCCATGAGCTGAATGACTGCGAAGATGTTCCTCAGCGAGAGGTAGAGCGCCCCCGTGATGTTCAGCCGCGATTCTATGATGAAGCCCATGAGGAATGTCCCGAGAGCGAGAGCGACTGGAGGGACGATTCTGAGCGCTTGGCTGACGAAGGGCGTTGAGCGTTCGGCGAGTCTCCGGCAGAGTATCCAGGCGCCTGACAGAGCGGCGATGAAAATCAGATGCCAGGCGATCAGGGCGATCCACTGCCAGAGAGTTTGTTCATAGACAAGGGCGGTGGACCATTCCGGAAGGCGCTGCACCCACTTTGGGGGGAAAAACGACCCGGGGGTGGTGATGAATTGATAGTACGCATTCTCGGTTGCTCCGGGCAGGTACGGAAGATGGCGCACCCTGCGGTAGGCGCGTTCCAGTTCGGCTACCGACTCGGCGTCGACGATCCAGTTTCCCTCCTCTTCGCCTGAAGAGACCCGGTACAAGCGTATCTCGGTCTTTGGAATTGTCCAGCGGACGAGCTTCTGCTCAGCAACTTCTCCTGCGCCCGGTATCTGGTCGTACCGAGGGATGCCGACGCGGTCCAGGATCTCCTTTAGAAGCAGCACGCTCTCACGTGCCTCCTGAAGGCGCACAATCAGAGGAATGGCGGAGAAGTCAAGACAGTGCATGGCACGTTCAAAATCATAGAGCGCCCGGCCGGCCTCTTCGAGCGCCTCTTGTGGATGATTGAAAAGACTCGGATCGGCGGCGGAGAGCTCGAAGGCCCTTTGCAAACGCAGATGACCGGAATTCATGTGGTTTATGAAGGATTCCATTGTTGCTCGCGGCGATGATCTGTCGGCCGGGGCAAGCGCTCTTCCCGCGCTTATGTGCGCCATTCCGGACCATTCCAGGCGGAGACGCGAAGAAAAATCCGCGGATGCAGACAGCAGAAAAGGAGTCCCGAAGAGTATGCACAGAGCTATAAACACAATTCGAAGCGCAACGTAACGAGATGCTTTCATCGGATGATCAGCCTCTTTTCAGATCACAGGGTACTTTTTCGATAGCAGGAGTTTAGCGGTAATGACGCGGCTGTGAAACAGCTCTGTTTTTATGGTGCGCATCATCTTTGGTGAACGCTTGACGAAAAGGTGCGAAACGGCCCATAACATCAGGGCCGTTTCGTGAACAGTGCACTTTTTAGGCTTTCGGAGGGTACTTGATGGTCCCTAAAAGCGTGGACATGCGCTCAAGCGGTGTGTCGGGGAACGGATAGGCGTCCTCCTCACGCCACTGCTGCACCTCCTTTTCAACTGCGGCCCCCTTCTCCTTGTCCAAACCGTCGTCTTTCGCAATGTAGGCGGTTGTGGAGGGGAAGGCGAAGCCGGAGCCGGACATCTCGACGATTTCGCCGATCCGGAAGAGGATGTCCTCCTGTATCGCCATCAGTTCGGACCACTTCTTCGTCTTGACGTAGGCGAAGATGAGCACGTCGAGCGATGATTCTCCGAAGCCCTCGAAGCGGGCGAAGGGGGCCGGGTCCGCGTAGATCTTCGGGTGCGCGTGGAGCACGTCCCGAATCGAGGCCAGTATCCACCGGAGCTGGTCGCGCGTCGTCTCGTAACGAAGGTTGATGGTCTTTTGCAGCAGCGCCTTGCTCCTGCGGCTGACGTTCGTGATCTGCATCTGCGAGAAGTCGGCGTTTGGGATGGAGATCACCGTCTGATCGAGCGCTTCGATCTTCGTGCTCCGCAAGCCGATATGAAGTACGGTTCCCGCCTTGTCTCCGAAGCGGCAGAACTCGCCGACCTTGACGGACCGGTCGGTGAAGAGAATGAGGCCTCCGATGATGTTCTCAAGAGTCGGACGGGCCGCCAGCGAGACGGCCAAACCGGCGACACCGAATCCGGTGATGAGGGTCATCAGCGGGACGCCGAGCTCGGAGGCTCCGAACATCAGAATACCGATGGCAGCGGCGATGCTTGCGAGACGGCTCAGCGTCCGCACCAGGCTGGCGTCGACGCTCCCGGACTCGATTCTGGGCGAGAGAATAATGAGCTCCGCGAGCAGCTCGCCCGCCCGGACGACCACCCACGTCCAGCCTAACCACTCAACAGCTGTAAGGACGTTGATCAGCAAAAGATAGAGCGTTCCGGTGATGTTAATCTGTTCTTCGATGACCCAGACCATTGCGATTGCTCCAAGGGCGAGCGAAAACGGGGCAGTCAGCTTCAGGAGTTGTTTGAAGACAGGCGACCTGCCCTCCGATATTTTAAAACTCAGTTTCCGGACGGCCAGAAGCAGAAGGATGAACAGAATTGACGAGATAATGAGAATGCTCCACTGCCAGAGGGCTTGACCGTAAGTACGATGCGTCAGCCACGCCGGAATGAAATAGGCCCACTTGGGGGGAAAGAAAGCTCCCGGAGAGGCTGTATAGTATTCATAAGCGTTTTCGGTTGCTCCCGGTAGGTATGGCAGATGCCGTACCCTTCGGTAAGAACGTCCCAGCTCGGCAACGGAGGCCGGCGTGACGAGCCATCGCCCCTCGTCGATCCCGGATTCTACACGGTGCAGACGTATTTCAGTCTTGGGTATGGTCCAGCGGACGAGTCCCTGTTCTTCGACTTCCTGGGCTCCGGGTATCTGATCGTACCGGGGGATGCCCACCCGGTCGAGAATCTCCTTCAAGAGAAGAATGTTTTCCCTGGCGTTCTGAAGACGGACGACCTGGGGGATTTGTGAGAGGTCGAGGACGTGCATGGCGCGTTCAAAGTTATACAGGGCGCGTCCCGCTTCTTCCAGCGCCTCGGGCGGTTGATGGAGGAGTCCCGGAGCGGAGGAGACGAGCTCCTTCGCCTTGAGCAGTCGTTCGTAGCCTTCTTTCATATGGTTCATGAAGGATTCCATTGCCGCGCGAGGAGACGATCTGTCTGCGGGAGAGAGCACGCGCTCCGCGCTGATGTTCGCCATATGGGCCCAGTCGAGTCGAACCCTGGAGGCGCTCTCCGTCGAGGCGGCAAGCATGAAGGCCGTTGCTGAAAGAGCGATGAAAATCGCCGCGATGAGAAGGAGTAGAAGAATCCGGCCGGCTTTTCTCATGAGTTGAACCACTTCCTTTCGTGAGTTGCGTATGCCTATAATGTGGACGAAATGAAAAAACGTCGTTCGCACAAGAAAGGCTGAAACGGCGGGTATTTTAAGATGTGTGCCGTGTGCACAAATTGCAGAGTTTTTGCTGTGTGCAATACATTTTATCAGAAAATGCATTCTCAAGCAACTTCGGACGGTGCATTCGGACGGTGCATTCGACGGCGTCGATGGATTCAGGAGGATACTGTTTCGGCTTTGCCGCTGCAGCGTCGCAGTATATAATCAAGGAGTGAAGTGAACGCTAAGGAGTGAAGTGAACGCCAAGAACTGAAGTGAACACCAGGAACTGCGACCTTCGCATGTATTCCGGATATTGCCGGGGAGGAATGAAATGATGAGAATGAAAAAAGAAGAGTATCGCTGGTTTTTGAAGGATACAGTACGCACGACCGTCGATTTTTCGCAGACGCAGCAGAATCTTGGATATCCGCCGCCTCCAGTGCAAAAACCGCGCCCGGAGAGCAGCCATATCATTCCGCTGCCCGGACCGGATGAGGCGGGAGCTCTCTGTGATATTTCCGTAGCGGAGGCCATCCGTCGCCGCAGCTCCCATAGAAAGTATTCGACGAAGCCTCTGGCCGTTGAAGAGTTGAGCTTTTTGCTGTGGGCGACGCAGGGAGTCAGAGGCGACCGCGATCCCGTCCGCTCTTACCGGACCGTACCCTCCGCGGGATGCCGTCATCCGTTCGAGACGTACCTCGCTGTTTTTCGGGTGGAATCGCTCCAGAAGGGAATGTACAGGTACCTTCCTTTTGACCACGCGCTGCTTCCCCTCGGATGTCCGTCCGACCTTGAATCGAGGATGAGCAGGGCTGCGCACAATCAGCCGTTCGCCGGGAAAAGCGCAGTCACGTTCATCTGGACGGCGCTTCCGGAGCGTACCGAATGGCGCTATTCCGAGGCCTCCGTGAAGGTGATCGCGCTCGACGCGGGGCATGTCTGCCAGAACCTCTATCTTGCATGCGAAGCCGCAGACGCCGGAACGTGCGCCATTGCCGCCTACGACCAGGAACTTGCCGACAGTCTCATCGGTGTTGACGGAGAGAACGAGTTTGTCCTCTATATGGCGCCGGTAGGGAAACTCTGAGGATTTTTACATTTTTGTGACATCCGCTTGACGGGGCGATGACATTCTGCCGGTTTTTTCGCTGTATCCTTCGGACCAGGAGGTGGTGAAGATGTTGTTGAAAAAGAATGGAGTCCTGTTGCTGGTTTTGGCGGTGTGCGCGGCGGTGGTTCTCGGCGCTGGAACTGTTTTTGCGGAACAGTCTGAGACGGTGGTCTTTGAGGTTACCGCGGATACCCCCGTCGTGCAGACCGGGGAGGCTCGGAAGGTTGTTGTCAGGGCGCTTGTTCGTCCATATACCAGAAGAGAGACGGTTCGGGCCCCGCTTGCTGTCGCTCTGGTGCTCGACAAATCAGGATCGATGGCGTCCGACGGGAAGATGGACAATGCGAAACGTGGAGCTCTCGAAGCCCTCAAGATGCTTGACAGCCGGGATGTGGCGACAATAATCGTGTACGACGACAACGCATCCGTTCTGGTACGGGCTCGCTCCGTCGGAAACGGTGCGAAAGAACCGGCTTTTCTCAGGGCGATTTCCCGGGTTCGCTCCGGAGGAATGACAGCGCTGCACGACGGCGTCGTCCTTGGTGCGGAGCAGCTCGAACCCTTCATCGACGAGGGGTTTATCCCCCGTATTGTGCTGCTTTCCGACGGAATCGCCAACGTAGGTCCCTCGTCGACCGAGGATCTGGCGCGTCTCGGCAGGGGATTGGCCCGCAGGGAGATGACGATTACGACGATAGGGCTCGGGCTTGATTACCACGAGGATCTTATGACGGCGCTCGCTGCGGAGAGCGGGGGGAACGCCTATTTTGCCCGCAATGCGAGAATGCTGCCCGAGATCTTCACCCGGGATATGGAAGATGCGGTGACGCTGACGGCCCGGCGGGTGCGCATTTCGCTCCGCGCTCTCGGCGGCGCGCGTCCGGCGCGTGTCATTGGCCGGCCGGGAAACCTCACCGGCGATCTTTTGGAGGCCTCCATCGATAACCTCTACAGCGGAGAAAAATACGCGCTCTTTGAAATGGAGCTCCCTGAAGGGGAAGAGGGCGCCCAGCTTGAAGCGGCAGAAGTTGTCCTTGAGTACATCGATCCCGTGACCGGGGACACCGTGCGGAAGAGCGCTCCATTGACCTTCTCCTTTACCGCCGACGGCGCCGAGGTGGAGAAGCGCCAGAGGACGGATATCGTCTCGCAGGCTGCTCTGGCCCGGAACGCGGAGATCAGAGAGGAGGCCGTTCGCCTGGCCGACGAGGGGAAAGCGCAGGAGGCGGCGCAGATGCTGGGAGATCGGACGAAACAGCTTCGGATGCTTGCCCCTTCCGTCGGGACGGCAGCTCCGCAGATGGACAAGGAATCGGAGTATTTCGAGGATCTGGCGGAGAGTCTGCTCTCGACAGGCGGGCTTTCGAACGTGGAGCGGAAAGAAGTTCTTAACGACGCCTATATGCAGAAGACCCAGCAGGCTCCGGTAGAGGTCGTGAGCGGCGATCTTCCAGGGGACAAGCCGGAGGATACGCCGGAGGATGAAGCAGAGGAAGAAGAAAAAGAAAAAGAGGGAGAGGGAAACGCCTCCAAATAAAAGGCGATCCTTCCGGAGAACAGGAGATAGTATGAAGAAAAAGGCCGGGGACGTTTTCGTCCCTGGCCTTCACGTAAAGGGAAGGAGGACGGCGCAATGGAGAAGATGAGAGACGTGCTCAAAAGGTTGACTACCCCGTTTTCTCTGACGCTGCTCTTTTCCCTCGCCGTACTGCTCCCGAGCGTCGTCTTGAGCATGCTCGCGCTTCGCGCTGCGGACAGGGAGGCGTTGCACATCGAACGCAACCTGGAGAGCGCCCTGCTCTCGGAGGTTAATCTCGCCGCTCACCGGGTGGCCGACTTGCTTGGGTCGATTGAAACGGAACTGATGGGGGAGGCGTCGGAGATCCCTTCCAATCCCGCCTTTCTGGAGCAGTGGAGAGGGGGAGGAGCGCTTGCCGTCTCTCCCTTTTTGCTTGTGCACGGACGTCTCTCTCTTCCTGATTCGCCTGCTGAGGCAGTCGAAACGCTTCTCCTTTCTTTCGGGGCGTTTCTTGAAGGACGAGCCGAGCTGCCGGTTTATGATCATATCGCCGGTGTATACCGCAGGGAATTGAACGATCTCGACGATGTTGCCCCCTCCACCCTTTCGCGCAGGGAAGACGTCGCGGGAGCGACGGGCTTGCGGACTCCCGCGGAAAGGAATCGCCCCGGCGGTGCGATTCCTGAATCCGTTCCGTACTCGGCGGAGGATTCCATTGCATTCCAGGCTGCGGAGGCGCCTGCGGATTTTTCTTCTCATGACGAAGCGTTTCTCATGGACGAGGAAGCGGACGCCGGTTATGAACCCTCTCCGAAGGAGGGGGCGAAGATGGAGAAATCACTTCGCGCGGCTTCTCCCGCGCCCCTCTCTCCTCCCGCCCCCCTCGCGCTCTTCCCGCCGCTTCCGAAGAAACTTGCACAGCCTGGCGGCGCTGAGCGGCAGATGGCGGAGAGCCGTATCACTGCGGATGCTGTGCTGCGGGAAGAGGTCTTCAAGAAGGCCGAGGAAGAGGGATTTGAGCTGCTGCAACGGAACGTCGCTCCCGTTGCCCGAACGCCTTCCGTGCTTGAGGCCGCCAAAGAACCGTCGAAGACGGTGGCCAGGGGGAAACGCTTCGAAGAGGTGCGGGCCGAATCTTTGGGGGGCTTTCTTCCAAGGCTTTCGGACGACGGCATTGATCTGCTCTTCTGGAGTTCGCGTGCCGACGGAACGGTCGCCGGATTCCTTGTGGATGTTGATGTGTTGAAAGACAGAATCGCCGGGGTGCTCCCCGAGATACTGACCGACACCCGTATACTCACCGTTCTGGACGAACGGGGCGAACCTCTTCTCGCCCCGGAAACCAAAGAGCTTCCGGACTGGCGGCGCCCGTTCGTCGCCAGGGAAATTTCGCCCCTTCTGCCTCGCTGGGAGGTCGGAGCGTGGCTCGCCGACCCTACGGACGCCGCTTCCCGCGCCCGGTTCGCCGCTCGGGCCGTCTGGTTGCTTGTGGGAGCGCTCTTTTTTGTGATACTCTGCGGCGGGGCGCTTATTCTCTGGATGCTCTCATCGGAGATGCGTCGTGCACGCCGAAAGACAACCTTTGTCGCCAAC
>JAHDKR010000207.1 GCA_018436785.1 Synergistaceae bacterium
CGCTGTGAAGTTTGCGTAGTTCGACGTCGCAAGACACTTCGTGATCGCCGCCGTCAGCGTCGTCTTCCCGTGGTCGATATGTCCGATCGTACCTATGTTCAAATGCGGCTTCGACCTCTCAAATTTCTCCTTCGCCATTGTAGAAAAACCTCCCTGTAAATGAAATCCGCCCCTGGGGGGGCTTGTTGAAAAAATCCGGCCGTCTTCGCCGAAAAAACGGTATTCTACCAGTCCAATAAAATATTGTAGCATACGACCAAGGATTGCAATCCCATACACACATTACCGGGAGAGGCTCCTCCTCCGGTTTCGCAGAGCGTTGCAGTTCAAAAGACCTTTTGTCATTTGCCGCCGTCAAGGCAGAACCCGGTAGCGCTCGCCCTGCGGACACACTCTCAGCGTGTGGATTATACCAAAGAAAACGAAAAAAGGAATACAAAAAAATCTTTCGTCGCGATGTTGCAACTGTTCCACAAGACATCCGGAAAAATGCCGAGCTGCCCTCTCATGCAAGAACAACCTGGCGAGTCAACGGGAAACCTGGTACAGCCGACGATGCGCCTCAGTGCCTTTGATCTGCCCGTTGAACGAAGCATAGTCAAGCGCTCGTTTTCCCTGCTTATCCCGAAGTTTCGGATTGGCTCCGGCGTTCAGCAGAACATCGAGCACCTGCGGGTGCAGCGAATACTTCGCCGCGTACATCAGCGGCGTCGTTCCGTTCGCATCTTTGGCATTGACAGCGGCGCCCGCATGCATTACGGCCATGGTCATTTCGGGGTTCTCGTTGTACCCCGCCGCAAACATCAGTGCGTCCACGCCATTTTTATCCCTCACACCGACGGCGGCGCCAAATCGTACCAGCGCGGCAATCATGGCCGGATTCGGATTCTCTCTTGCCGCCCACATCAGCGCGGTTCTTCCGGCCCCGTCCTTCGCGGCAGGGTCTACCCCGGCGTGCAGAAGAAGCGTCGCAACTTCAGGATTTGGATTGCTCCGGGCTGCGTGCATCAACGCATTCCTCCCGTATTTATCCCTCAAGTGTACGTTCGTTTTCGCTTTGAGAATCTCCAGACACACATCCGGATTCGGATTGTACGCGGCCGCGTGCATCAGTACGCTTGCGTTCTCCTTGTCTCTGGCATACACGTTCGCTCCGGCGCTTAACAGCGCGCGGGTCACTTCGGGATTCGGATTCCGGGCTGCCGCCCACATAAGCGGACTTCTCCCAAGACTGTCGAAGCCTCCTGTACCGGGCACGGCGTCGACAACCGCCCTCACCGCAACAGGATCCGGGTTGACGGCGGCGGCGCGCATGAGCACGCTCACCCCTTCCGCATCCTGAGCGCGGGCATCGGCGCCCGCCTTGTACAGAGCGACGACGGTCTCATCGTCTTTGTCGCAGGCGGCGTACATCATTGCGGTCCAGCCTTCGCTGTTCTTGACGTTCACCGTTTTCGCCCATACATCTCCCCCGGCTCGCAGAAGCGCTTTCGTTACTTCAGGATTCGGATTGTAGCGCAGTGCCAGCATAAGCGCGGTCCAGCCGTTCGCGTCGATAACATGGACATCGGCGCCGGCCTTCACGAGAATCGTCACTACTTCGGGGTGCGAGTTGTAGCGCGCAGCGTTCATCAACGCGCTCCATCCATACTCCTTGACGCTTATATCCGCATTCGCGCCTTCTTCGAGCGCCGCTCGGATATCTGCCGGAGCGCCGCTCCCGCAGAGGTGGAAAAAGTCCCAGTCGCTCATGGCGGCAAACGCCGCATTGGTTACCAATAGCACGAATGCTGCAACTAGCGAAAAGCACGCGCTTCTCCGACGCATACAATCACATCCCCTGAATAGAATTTGCGATATCATGCTGAATTGTAACACAAAAGCATCTCAACATAAATTTTTTTCTTCAAACAGGGGAGATTTCTTCGTCGGAGAATCGCGCGCGTGGCTTCCAGCAATTCCATAAGGCGATTCTACTCTTCTTTACCGGAGGGGTCTTTGGGAAATGGATGCCTTGGCGCACATCCGGACTCAACAAAAACAGGGCTTCAGCATGTAGCCGAAGCCCTGAATCTCTTCACTGGAGCCGACTTCCGGACTTGAACCGGAGACCCCATCCTTACCATGGATGTGCTCTACCTGCTGAGCTAAGTCGGCTGGAAAAGCCGGTGCTCATCGGCTTCCAGTGTAGTGTTCGCAGACATCTCCTCCGCTAGACCCCTTCCCTATCGAAAAAAGCCGAACGTGTGATTTTCATGGTACACGCGGAATTGTCAGGTATTCCGCTTACAGGGCGATTACTTTGACGCTCCTCTCGGGGTGTCTTTTTGTGTTCTCGCAATCTCCTTGCGCAGATGCTTGTACCACAACGGACCAGGCTCTGTGCAACGCGGGTCGATTTCGCGTCCCGCAGCGGCGTTCTTGCTGTCGCGCTTCAGCTTGTCTTTGGCTCTGCTCTTGCAGCGGTCGTGATACCAAAGCCCGACCGCCTTGTCCTCGCGCATGAAATCTTCGGTGCCATCCTCGTAGCCGGTTCCTTCAACGACGTCATGCACTCCACAATAAAAGCACTCCCGCAGACGATACTCTCCCGTTCCGGGACTGAGCACTACGGTCGCCTCGACGATGTTCCATACCGCGCTGTACAAATCGGCGCAGAATATCTCCGTGACAATCGCTCCGTCCGGAAGAACCACGGGGCGCTTGATGTATCGCGCACTCGCTAGACCTTTTTCGAGCAGCTCCGCAAGAGCCTTGCGAGCCTTCAATGTGCTGGTCTGCTCGGTGTCTTCCGCGAGGAGCAAGTCCGCATCGCTGTAAATGCTGATTCCGATGTGGGCAAGCAGTCCGCTCCGCTTCTCCGCCGATATCCTTCGGTCTTCTTTTAGGAGCGCGTAGGCATCGCGCTGGCGGATCGCTCTCAGGAGGAGCAACGCTTGTGCGACATCACGCTTGAGAAGAATCCAGTCCTCCAAGGTATCCGTATGCCAGTGGTGCGGGACCGACAAGAAGTCCATCTCGACGTTCCGAAGCGGACCGTACCTGACCGCGAGACCGGGTATGTCGGATTCCTCCTCCGCTAAAAGAAGCCTTGCAATCATCTCGGGCGCGTCTTCGCGGCGCAGCTCGTATGGCGTCCGATTCCCCGCGGGAACAATGAGATTCATCTCGCGGGGGTATGCGCTCTCTTCCAAGTCCGAGAAGTGCGGTCGGTACTCCCGTTGGTCGAAGGAAGAGAGAATGCGGACGTTCTCGGGGCGCTCCCATGGAAGAAGCACTTTCCTCCGCCAAGCGAGCTTTTCCCGCGCTTTTTCTTCTTTTGACCGCGCCATTGAATCCGCTCCTTAACTTCCATTTTTTCTCTGTTGAGATTCAGTATAAAGCTTTAGACTGTCATTGTCAAGCTAAAGATTGAAGCCGCTCCGGACAGGTAGGAGCCTACGGAAGAAAGCGGTCGAACCCTGAAAACTGAATAAAGGTCCGCATCTTACAGAAAGGGGGTGAACTCGTGATCGCGACTATCATCAAGCGGCATCGGGAAGAAGCCGGTCTATCCTTTCGAGCCTTGGAAGAGAGGACCGGGATTGCAGGGAGCCGACTCCACAGGATGGAGAACCGCCGGGAACGAATCTGGAAGAGAGATATTGAACGCCTTCGGTCCGCTATCCCGACGCTCGAAGGCGAGACCATTGTTGACGAAGAGGGTCTCGCGCTTCCAGAGGAATAGAAAAACGCCGCTCTCCCGCGCCAACGGGAAAACGGCGAAGCGCTCCCGGTCTGAGCCGGGAAGAAAGGGAACCGACATGAAAATTATATCACAATTCGAGCATCTTTTTTGGATAGCCTGGGGAGCGTTCTGCTACGGAACGGGGAGCACTCTGGTGCTCTGGTGGATGAAATGACCGCACGAAAACACTGGTACGGCAATCACGGAAAGATCGTCCTCGAATTGTACGACGACGCGCTGGTCAAACATGAGCACTCGCGAGACCGTCTTCGCGTCCTCGGGGGGAAAGGGCACGCTATCGACGAATCCATGTATCAGGAAGCAGTTGGTCTCGGGGCGATGGAGATTTTTATCAATGAAGACAGTCGCCGTTTGGTATGGCGTGCGGACATCGCCGACCTCCCTCGGGACGTTCGGACAATCGCAGGGGTACGACGCCGATGCTTCGATCTTCGCAACTTTGATCTGGTCGAAGGCATCGAGCACGCGCCGGAATGGTACGTCAATCGCCCTCGGGAAGAACAGAAGCAGAAAGAACCGCCTCGCGAGCAGGGGGTATTGTTCGGGGTGACGGACTACGAAATGAGGTATGCGCATGAGACCAATTAAAGCAATCGCGCCTCGGGAGCTGGTGGAGCGGATACGCTCTTCCACTCCCTTGGAGTTGCGAGAACGACCACAGTGGACGCTCTGGAAGATCGCGCAAGACCGGAAGATTCCGCTCTCCGTCTTCGGAGGATACGCATCCTGTAGCGACGCCTCGACATGGGGCGTGTTCGACCATGCCGCGAGCGTCTTCCTCCGGAATACGTCGGTCTGCCGGGGCTTCAATATGGCGACGGGCTCGGGGCTCGGCGGGCTCGACCTGGACGGAGTGGTCAGAGAAGACGGGACGCTTCCGGAGCCGCAGATCGGACGACAGATGTACAAGACGCTGCTGAATCATCTGGGCTCCTACTGTGAATACTCTCCCTCGGGGCGGGGCATCCGGAGTTTTTTTCTGTACCATGGGGCTCCGCTGCCGAACAGGAAGAAGGGCGAAATCGAACTCTATTTCGACCGTCATTTTTTGAGCTGCACCGGCGACGTATATGAAGGACGGCGACGACTCCGCGACGGGACGATAGGAGCCGCAAGAATCGAACAATCCTTGCGTCCTCCCATGCCGCTCCTTCCGCAGATGCCGCTGAAAGACATTCCGCAGGATGATCAAGAACTCATCGAGAAGATGTTCGCGTCTCGCCGGGGATCAACGATACGCCGACTCTGGGACGGTGATCTTCTCCACAAGTCCGATAGTGAATCCGACTACGCGCTCATGGGCGACCTTGCCTACTGGACCGGCGGGAACATCGACCGCATGATATCGCTCTTCCTGACCTCCGGACGCGCCGAACGAGCCAAAGGACGCCGCGCCGACTACCTACGGAAGATGGCGGTCAAGGTGTCGCTATGAGCAGCGCCGAATGTCTCCTGCTTGAACCCTCCGACGCCGAACTCGAAGCATCGGCTCTCGGAGAGATTCATTTCACCGACGCCGGCAACGCTCAACGCCTGTGCCATATCCACGGCGACAGAATCCGATGGTGCTCCGATATCGGATGGTACTCCTTCAACGGGAAGCACTGGGACAGGGTGGACGACAATGTTATCGTCGGTCTCGCGAAGGACGTTCCGATATCCATGCTGGAACAAGCCGCTGCTACAGAGAAAGAGGGTCTCCGTCGAAAACTCGCGGAGTGGTCGATTGAATCGGAAGCCGCGTCCGCGCTCCGGGCTATGGCGTCTCTTGTGAAGTCCGAACCGGGGATACCGATATCGACAGACGACCTCGACGCCGACAAATGGCTGCTGAACGTCCGGAACGGAACGCTCGACCTCCGGACGGGCGAACTCTTTCCGCATACGCCGAACGACCTGATAACGATGCTCGCCGGGACGGACTACGAACCGGACGCGACCGCTCCCAACTGGGAGAGATTCATATCCTCCATCATGTGTGAAGACGAGGAGATGATCGCGTTCCTTCAACGCTTCTGCGGGTACATGCTGACGGGGTGCACACATGAGCAATGTTTCGCCTTCCTCTCCGGGGGCGGGGAGAACGGAAAGGGAACCCTGACCGAAACGCTCGCCGCGCTCATGGGCTCCTATGCGAGTTCAATATCGCAGTCGGCAATCATGGTGAAAAGCGGCGATACCATTCCTCACGAATGGGCGGGCATGCGGGGAAAGCGTCTCGCGTTCTGCGGGGAAGTGGAGACGAGCAAGACGATAGACTCCGCGCTCGTGAAGACGTTGACCGGCGAAGACACGATGAGCGTCCGCTTCCTCCGTCGGGAGTTCTTTCAGATGAAGCCGGTCTTCAAGCTGCTGTACAGCGCGAACGGGAAACCGAAGGTGAAAGACAACTCCCATGGCTTCTGGCGTCGTGTGCGACTGATTCCTTTCGACGCGACATTTCCGAAAGGTGATCCGCGTCGTGATCCCGACCTGAAAGACAAGCTCCGCGCCGAACTGCCGGGTATCCTCAACTGGTGTCTGACCGGGCTCTCACAGTGGAGAATCAAGGGGCTCGACGAACCCGAGAGGGTGACGGGAGCAACCGCCGAATACCGGGATAGCGAGAACGTCGTCAAACAGTTCTGCGATGACCGGACACGCCGAATACCTGGGCACGCCGTTCCGCTGGCGAAGCTACACGAGGAATATATCGACTGGTCGAAGAAGAACGCCGAAAAGACGCTCTCAAGCAAGGCGCTCGGGAAGGAGCTTGAAGCACTCGGATACCCAAAATACCACGGTCGGTTGGGTAGGATGATTCAAGACATCGCGCTCGCGGCTACAGAAGAAGACTAGATTGTATTCAATCTGTGAAGATGTGAAGAAAAACCTTCAAAATCAGGATAACGAAATTGCACGCGTAGAAGAGGCGTTAAGTCAAAAAAAGATTTTTTCCTTCACATCTTCACGCTCTGGATATAAGACAGAAAAATGAGACCTTGTGAAAGGATGATTCTAATGAAGCATTTCATTTGGCAAAAAGAGTTGCCTGTTCCATACGACTGCTGCACGTGCGACCGTAAGTGTTCTCGGGGGAGTTGCGCCGCTTGGGTGGAGCATCCTATGGAACCGGGCAAAGGACGCTGTGCGCTCGTTCCTTCTGTGGATGAATAAGAATTTCTAATCGAAAAGGAGATCAACATAATGACCGCTGAAAACAAAATTGCACTCGCGCTGATCAATCTGGGAACCGGAGGATTTTATCTGAAAGACGGACGCCTCTGCCATGACGACTGCGGGGAACTTCCTTCTGTGAAGGAGATCGCCGCTGTGGTCGAAGCGCATCCGGAGGAGATCGCCGAAGCCTTGCTCGACGACGCGATAAGCGAATCCCTCCCGGTGGAGCTGGATACGCCTACGGTCCGAAGGATAACCGCAGGGGCTGGTACGGTCGCCGACGTGGAACGCCTGACCATGGCTCGCGCCGAAGCATCGAGGATAGTCTTCTCCATCGGACAGGAATTGATGGAGGAAGCCGGGGGAGCGTCCGCAGAAGAGGCTGCAGAAATCATCCTCGCCTTCGCTCGTGGAGGGTATGCCTTGGAGGAAGACGGATTCCGTCTGATCGGCTGCCCGTCTCTCGTGGAAAAGCATCAGACAGTTGTTGCCGCTCTCGACCGGGAGCCGGAGAAAACGTTCGTCCACCTGCTGGCGTATCTTCACGAACTCGGGATTCGCGAGAAGGAGCCTGCGACGATTTACAGCATTAGCCGACAGATTGCCGGGTACTACCACGCCGCTCTCTGCATGGGGCTGGACGAGATGGAGTGTGCGTTGAAGCCGAAGACCGCCTCTCCCGCATGGATGAAGCCGAAGCGCTCCGCTCCTTGGAAGTGTCCGGTTTCGGGTAGGGTGAAGGCATGATCCACGAGCCGGAAGTTCTGGACGTGCTCGAAGTGGACGAAGCAGCCGATGTTCTTCAAGACCTCTCCCGCGCCGGGTACGGATTCAAAGGAAATAGGTTCGAGAACGTGTCCGACGGCGTGACCGTTCGCCCTCCGGAGGGCTTCATCGAGATCGTCGAACGCTCGCCGGGCATGGTGCTGGCTGAGTATTTCAATCGGGAGTATGACGCCTCCGTGGAAAGTCCGGACAATCTGGACCGCGTTCGAGAGTGGCGTGCGGGTCTGGGAGGCATCGCCGAGCTGGAGCGCGTGAGCAACAATCAAGCGATGATCGGCTACAATCTCGGGGAAAAGGGATATCGCGAGCAGATGGAGATAGCGTCCTTCGCAATCCGCGCCATTCTCCGGATGAGCTATGCAGGCTATGTCTTCTGTAGTCGCTCTATGACGTTCAAGACGCCGGGAGAGATGCCGGTCTTCTCCTTGCCGAACGACCTGAAAGGCGCTCTCGAACTCGTTCCGCATCTGGTCTGCGACGGGCTCATCATGGAACTTCAGAAGCGCGCCGACGGGTACGGTGATCTTCCGGAGGACGTGATCGACCGGATAGATTGTCTCGCCGGGCTCCGCTCCGATGTGACTCAGCTCTCGGGGGAACTGGCGAAGATCGCTCTGCCGCAGCTCAACAGCTGGTTGGAACCTTAAAGGAGTGTACGGAGCGGGGGGCTGACTGCTCCCGCTCCTTCTCTGTGAGGGGAGAGAGTTCATGAAAAAACACAAGCGCACTCCGTGGGATCGGATGTTGTTCCATCTGGACGGGGCGACGCGGTTTCGCCGCAAGGATGTTGAGGAGGCGTTGGAGACCTCCGACCGCTCTGCGAAAGACTTCCTTCTGAAATGGCTCTCGGAGGGGCGCATCGTCCGGGAGGGGGTCGGACGTTCGACGCGATACCGGCTCCGCTCTCGGGAAGGAACCGCTCGGGAGAATGTCGCGGAAGTTCCCGCAGAACGCCATGGAAAGAGGCAATCGACGCGGCGGGCGCTCCCGAAACCGCCGATGGCGTTTCCGGGGATTTCTCCGCGATTGCTCGCCGCGCTGGACGAGGCTTTTGGAGGAGGATAGCATGGGGCTTACTACAAGGCAACAACGCTTCATCGAAGTATTCAACGGGAACGTAGTTGAATCGGCAAGGCTCGCTGGATATTCTGAACAGTACGCTTTGAAGCAGGCTCATATCACTCTAGGCAGAAATAGGATTATTCAGCAAGCAATACAGGAACGGGAAAGGAATAGGCAGGAACCACTTATAGCCACAAGGGAAGAGCGGCAAAGATTTTGGACAGGCGTCATGAACGACGAGAGCGCCGAGATGCAGCATCGGCTGAAGGCATCGGAACTCCTAGGCAAGAGTGAGTGCGATTTCAGCGACAGGCTCCAGATCGACAGCACCATCGAGGTCGTTGGATATCTCTTCGAGCCGAATCAACGCCGCGCTCTGCTCGCTGAGATCGGCGACGAGGAATAAGACTTCGAGCCGCTCCTGAGGGGGCGGCTTTTTCTATCTCGGGGGGGTGTATGCCGTTGGACGCACGCTTCATCGAAGAACTTCTTGCCGTGGAGCACGGAGCGGAATTGACGCGCATCCGGGAGCTGCTTGTATCTCTCAGTGAATGCGACTGGATCAGTGCTCCTTCGCTCCACGAGCGGGTGCAGGGAGGGTCTTTCACTCCCGTTGCGGAGCGCCGCGTGGAGTTGCTGGAAGCGTTGGAATGGCACTACGCGCCGTTCATCAGCCTTGTGAAGGTCTGCGAGGCGCAGACCGACCGGAAGCGCGTCTCCTACTATCTCGGGATTCTCGACGGTCTGCATGGGGACGCTCTCCTCCGCAGGGGCATCGGAAGGACGGGGCTTCGGGAGTGTCGGCGATGGTTCCTTCGCGTGTGGGAAAGCATCGAGCGGGTGCATGGGATGATACAGCCATTGACAGCACCGTAAACTCCTCCTATACTGGACGCATCAAGTATCCGCTCGGCGCTGTACAGGGGCAATTGGAGCCCGATAGCGACAGCCAAGAGCGGATGTATCAGGTAAAAGCCCCCTCTCTACACCCCCAGTGAAGAAGAAGCTGGCTCGGCTAGATTGCGGGGCTTTTATTTTAGATTGACACGTTCGGCTCGTACTGGTACAGTATGTGCAAATCTCCCGATGAGGTTTCCTTGGGACCAGTCTTGTCCCGTGGTTGGCTCCATCGGGAGATTTTTTATATCCCCTCCCATCCCCTTGTGGGATCTTCCATAGAAATTCCCGAATACTTCTCCAGAATAATGATAGGCAAACCTTATCACATGGCATTTTGTTCACTTCCTGTGAGTGTGAAAACAGGGTATCGAGTGTATGAATCCGTCCGGATTTGTACATTCGACATATGGAAAATACTCTGAGGTATCTTTATCTCATATTAGCTATTGACAGATAGCTAGGGATAATGATACGATCCCCTCATCCTACAGAAGGGGGTGCGGAGCATGGTACGGAAGACGAGCACGAGCAGCGAAAAGTCCGCAGTGATCTATCTCCGAGTTTCGACCGCCGATCAGGTGGAGCACGGATGCAGCCTCGACGCACAGGAGCAGCGGCTAACGGCATACGCCGCGAGCGCCGGGCTGGATGTAGTGGCAATCGTCCGTGAGGAGGGGGTATCAGGTACTGTTCCTCTCGCGGAGCGTCCGGGTGGTTCCAAGGTTGCGGCGATGGTCTCCTCGGGAAAGGTGCGCAACGTCGTTGCCTTGAAGCTGGATCGCCTTTTCAGAAGCGCGGTCGATGCTCTTTCCGTAACTGCTCAGTGGGACAAAGCCGGGATAGCCCTTCACCTTGTGGACCACGGAGGGCAGAGTTTGAATACTGGAAGCGCGATGGGGCGCATGATGCTGACGATGATGGCGGGATACGCGCAATTCGAGCGCGATTTGACCAGCGAGAGAACGAAGGCGGCTCTCCTGCACAAGCGGTCGAACGGGCTGGCGTACTCCCCTACTCCCTTCGGATTGGACAGAGACGGCGACGACCTGTTCGGGAATCAGGACGAGCAGGATGCGATAGAGCAGATGAGGACATGGCACGCCGAAGGCGCTTCCCTCCGGGAGATTGCACGCCGGTTGAACGAGGCGGGTGTTCCGACGAAACAGGGGCGGGCTTGGCACGCCTCGACCGTGAAGTATATTATCGAGCACGCTGCATAAAGGGGGCGGGACCATGGGAGCGGAAAGGCTGTACTCGCAGGACGAGGCGGCGGAGTTGTTGCAGATATCGCGGCTCACTCTGGGGAAGTGGTTGCGCGACGGACGAATTCGCGGGGTGAAGATAGGAAGGCTTTGGAGAATACCGGAAAGCGCTCTGGACGAGATAGCGAAGAGCGGGACGCGAGCGAAGGAATAAAGAAAGGAAGAGGCGCCTTCCCCCCCAGGATCGCGCCTCTTCCTTTTTTGGAACCGCAATCATTATAGCACAGACGAGCAGGGGCGAAAGCCCCTGTTTCGTTCTTTTCCACACAGGGGGCGCGGAGGGGGTAGGGGGGGCATCCCGCTGTGGGTGAATGATATATATATCTGTCCAGAGGAAATTTTGCAGCGGAAAAAATTTTTGATTTTTTTTTGGAAAAAAGAGCTCCGATGTTCCCGGCGCTCCCGGTGCTCATCCTATGGCATTCAATCGAAAACTCCCATGTCGTTCAGTCTATCCAGAACCTGGGTGCAGACGGCTTTCGGCTCTCCCGGCTTCCGGTCGAAGCGCAGACTCCCGTTGCGCAGTAGTTCTATCCGTGAATCATCCGGCATCAGTACCTGGGTATCCTCGGCAAGGGCGCTTCTGTGAAGCGCTCCCACAAGGTGGACGATGTAATCAGCGCTCGTTTCAGCAAGGCGTATCTGACACATGACTATTCCTCCTTCTCAAGTATCTTGAACAGCGTCTCGTATCCGGTTTCAATCGGTAGATTCTCTTTGCACCACGCGAGCGCGTCCGCTCTCCGAAGCTCTTCCATCCGTCCGATACGGAACTCGTGGTCGTACCATTTCAGAAAAAGCCCTCCGTAAGGATTGACGAACATCGTCTTTCCGTTGCTCTCTCCTGCCGTGGCGCTCGGGTAAAAAGTGTAGTCAATCTTCATCGGCATCGTCCTCCCTGTTCATTTCATCATAAGCCCAGTCCGGGCGCACCAGAAACAGACTTCTCGCCTCTGCCCATGCTTCATCGTCCGTCATGCCGGGGGCGATTGCCTTGATCGCGTTCATCTCCATTCGAGCCAATTCTGCTATGGCTCCCGCTTCCCGCAACAGGCGCTCTTCGCCAAGGAACTTGGAAACCTTTCGATGATGGTTCCTCAAGTATTGCATCGCATACGCCCGTATCTCTTCGTGCGTCATGGGTACCATCCTCCCTTCAAGCTACAGCGAACGTCTCCTTGAACTCCGCTGCCGACAACTTCTTCCGGCTCCATTCTATCGCCTCCTCTCGGGGTGTCTTCTCCACCTTCCAGTAACCGGGCTCGACCTCCGTGGTCAGGAGGAATCCGTATCCTCCCGACCAATAGAGAATCTCCCGACCGCTCTCTCCGACAACCGACGCATTCATAAGCTGCTTCATTGTTACGACCTCCTTCTCGTGTCCTGTGACCGCACGGAACGGCTCTGGAATCGTTCTTTTCCCGCGAGAGGGGTAAAGTATCCTCTCGACCGATAAAACGCCTGTACGGGGCTTCTACGCACGCCGTTTTCGTGTGGGCTCCAAAACTCCCGAGACGACCGACGCCTTTCCGTGCGCCTCTTGGAGATCGTGGACATCAAGGTGCTCGTAGAATTTCGCCGTCGTGCTGATCGACACGTGACCGAGAAGCGCCGCTGTCAGGGCGATGTTGCCGGTGCTCCGCAGGAACTCCGTTGCGCACAGGTGACGCAATCCGTGGATCTTCATCCGTTCTCCTATGCGGTCGGAGACGCGGCGTATCTGGTGACCGAATGCGGAAGGTTTCAAGGCTCCCCCGGTCTCCGAAGGAAACATCCATGGGGATCTCCATTCCGGGAGCCGAAGACCGATGAAGCGCCGCAGCTCCTTCCCTACCTGTGGGCTGACCGGGACGGTCCTTCCCTTCCTGACCTTGCTCGTCTCGGGGCGAACTCTCAGGAGTAGACCATGGTCGTCGAAGTCCTCGACCTTCAGACCGCACAGCTCGCCGCGCCGCAGTCCGGTATCCAGGGCGACAAGGAGCATGACGCGAAGACGGCGCTCGACGTACTTGTTCAAATCAAGAGCAGCGATAAACTCCTTCACATCCTCGACCGTGGGAACGTCTACGCGCTTGCCGGGCATTGAGCATTTGATGTTCTTCATGGGCGTTTCTTGGAAGACTCCCTCGTCAACGAGGAAAGCACAGAAAACTTTCAGAACTTTAATCCGGGTGAAGCGGCTCCATTCTTTTTCGGGCTCCGATATGAAGGGAAGTATCGCCGCTCGGGGATTGCTCAGAAAGCCGGGGTGCTCTCGGAGGAACATCGTGATCGTGTGTCGGTAGTTGTCCAGGGTGCACACCGACAGACCCTCCGCTTTCCTGATTGCGAGGAATGCGTCAAGTGCTGCATGCGCATCTCTGTACGGGGTATTCAATGCGGCAACAACGGCGGGTGACATTATGAATCCTCTCCTTTCTTTTCTCGGGGAGAGGAGGAGAATTGTGAGGGATGAACAGGTCTTTTCCAGACCCCATCCCTATATAAAAAACAAGACTTTAGCAGAATTGCTAAAGTCTTGCGTTCACTCACTGGAGCCGACTTCCGGACTTGAACCGGAGACCCCATCCTTACCATGGATGTGCTCTACCTGCTGAGCTAAGTCGGC
>JAHDKR010000169.1 GCA_018436785.1 Synergistaceae bacterium
CGTCGCCGAAACTGGCGACCTTACGAAGACGCTCTCCGTCAAGACCTCCATCGAGGAGATCAAGGACGTCGCCTCCGCCGTCAACGACATGATCGGCGGCACGGCCGAAGCAGTCCGGAACATCATCGACAACTCGCGCAAGGTGCTCGCCCGCGCGGAGGACATGAGCGCCGCCTCGGAGCAGAGCACCGCCTCCGTCCAGGAGGTCATCACCCTCGTCGGGAAGGTCGCGCGGAACACGCAGGACTCCGCGAGCGCCATTGAAGAAGCGAACGCCGGAATCGAGGAGGTCTCAAGCGGAGCGCAGGCCGGAGCGCAGGCCGCCGTCGAGACGGGCGAGCGCGCGCAGGAGATCTCCCATGCCGCCGAGAAGGGCGGAAAGGCCCTCGACGACATGGCGGGGCTGATCGAGAAGGTCTCCAAATCCGGCGAACAGGTGAGCGCCGCCGTCGGCGACCTCGCAAAGTCGGTGTCGGGGATCACGGGATTCGTCAACACCATCACGCAGATCGCCGACCAGACGAACCTGCTGGCGCTGAACGCGGCGATCGAGGCGGCCAGAGCGGGAGAGGCGGGACGGGGCTTCGCGGTCGTCGCCGAGGAGGTCAGGAAGCTCGCCGAGGAGTCGAACCGGGCCGCTGGCGAAGTGGGGCGCGTGATCGGGGAGATCTCGGGGAAGACCGAGAACGCCATGAAGGACCAGAAGGGGAGCGCGGAGCAGATCAAGCAGCTCGTCGTGCGGGCGAAGGAGACGAAGACCGTCATCGACGACGTGGTGCTGAAGGTGGCGTCGATTACGGAGAACGTGCAGTCGATCGCGGCGACGATGCAGGAGCAGTCGGCGAGCGCGGAGGAGATGACCGCCGGAATGGACCACGTGGCGCGTTCGGGCGCGGAGATCGCGGAGCAGGTGGAGAGCATTAACCGCTCGATGGACGAGCAGGGGCGTATGACGGAGAGCATCGCGTCGACGGCGGGAGACCTGGTACGCCTGTCGGAGGAGATGCAGCGCTCCGTGGGGCGCTTCAAGGTCGCCGCGGAAGGGAGCGGACTCGTCGTAAAGAAATAGACTGCACCCTAAAAATACCACGAAAGAAGCCCCCGGAATTCAGGGGGCTTCTTTTTTTAGTGTGCGCCTATCTGCCGGCTACCGCTTCCTTCTCTTCAAGCGCCTCTTCTTGACTCTGCAACGCTCTGCATGCCGGACACAAACCGTACAGCGTCAGCTGCTGCTTGATAATGACGCAGTCGGAAAGCTCCGTGGAAGACTCCGCCATCGGAGGAAGATCAAGATTCACGTCGACGAGCGCCTTGCAGCGAACGCAGAAGAAATGATGATGGGGCTCGCCCGTGGTATCGTACCGAATTCCGCCGTCGCTCAGATCTTGTACCTCCGCGACCTCGCCCAGGCTGAGCATCTCGCGGATCGTATTGTACACCGTCGTTCTGGAGACTTCGGGCATCGTCTCCAAGACCTTGCGGTACACCTCCTCGACAGTAGGATGCGTCCTGTCGTGAAGGAGAATATCAATAATTAGACGCCGCTGGGGCGTGAGCTTCAGCCCCTTTTTCCGAAGCTGTTCGGCGATCTGTTCGACTGAGCGCATGAGTGTCACTTCCTTTCTCGTGATGCAACTTGTAACCATTATAAACAAAAACAATTTTTGCGTCAATCCACAAATAAACAAGGCCCTTCGAAGGACCTTGCCGTCGGAGAATATCTCCTGCCTTACAACCGGGAGATCTTATTCATAGAGTTTGAAGAGCGCCTGGGTTCCGTCGTTTTCGCACCCCTTGGCCGCAAGCTCTTCGTAGAGGGCGAACGCCTGTTTCAACCCCGGCGCGTCCATTCCCATACGATCGGCTTCTTCCAGAGCGATTCGCATATCCTTGATGAAGTGCTTGACGAAAAAGCCGGGGGCGAAATTCCCTGCGAGAATTCTGGGAGCGAGGTTCGACAGCGACCAGCTTCCGGCGGCTCCCCCCGAGATGCTGGAGAGGACGCGCCCGGTGTCGAGCCCCGATTTTTTCGCGTACGCCAAAGCTTCGCAGACGCCCATCATGTTGGAAGCAATAGCGATCTGATTGGCCATCTTCGTGTGCTGACCGCTTCCGGGACCGCCCTGCAGGACGATATTCTTCCCCATCAGCTGGAAGAGCGGGAGCATATCCTCGAAAACAGTCTCCTCGCCGCCGACCATTATGGAGAGCGTCGCTTCGCGGGCGCCCTTGTCCCCCCCGGATACGGGCGCGTCGAGCGAGAAGAGCCCCTTCTCCGCCGCCGCCGAGGCAATGCGCTCCGCAAGCTTCGGGCTCGACGTGGTCATGTCGATAAGGACTGTACCGGGACGGGCGGCCGCAACGATTCCCCTCTCGCCGAGGTAGACCTCCTCCACATCCTTCGGGTACCCCACCATGGTGATGACAACATCGCTCTTCTCGGCGAGAGAAAAAATGTCGTCCTTCCAGACAGCCCCCTGTGTCAGCAGGTCAAGTGTCTTTTGCTTGGAACGGTTGTAGACAAGTACGTCGAACCCTCCTCGCAGTACGTGTCCGGCCATGCTGTGCCCCATGACACCGAGGCCGATGAAGCCGACCGTCGACTTCCCCTTAACCAGTTTCATTCCTCCACCTCCGGCGAATATTCGGCGCTTTTTTTCGGTTTTTTGCTTTCTTCATTCACAGAGCGCCCTTTGTCGGGTACAATCTCCTCAAAAGGGTTTCTCTTCGAGGGATCGGTGTCATTGTACCCTCGTTATTTCAGATTGAAAAGGAGGCAGATTCATGAAGACTATCGAACGGATAGAAGAACTGCTTGGAAACGAAGCAAAACTGCTCCTGGAGCACAAGTGCGCAACCATCGACAAGTCGATGCTCACCCTTCCCGGCCCCGACTTTGTCGACCGGGTAACCGCGATCTCCGACCGCTCCATCCCGGTAATGCGCTCAATGCAGACGCTCTTCAACTCGGGGCGTCTGGCAGGAACGGGCTACCTCTCCATCCTCCCCGTGGACCAGGGGATCGAACACTCCGCAGGAGCGAGCTTCGCGCCGAACCCGATCTACTTCGACCCCGAGAACATCGTCAAGCTGGCGATGGAGGCGGGGTGCAACGCAGTGGCGAGCACGCTCGGCGTCCTCTCCTCCGTGGCGCGGAAGTACGCGCACAAGATCCCCTTCGTGCTGAAGATCAACCACAACGAGCTGCTCACGTACCCGAACAAGCACGACCAGATTCTCTTCGCGTCGGTGGAGCAGGCCCGCGACATGGGGGCCGTTGCCGTGGGCGCGACGATCTACTTCGGCAGCGACGAGGCCACCCGGCAGATCCAGGAGATCAGCAACGCCTTCGAGATCGCTCATGAGCTCGGCATGGCGACCATCCTGTGGTGCTATCTGCGCAACAGCGTCTTCAAGACCGCCGAGAAGGACTACCATGTATCGGCCGACCTGACGGGACAGGGGAACCACCTCGGCGTGACCATCGGCGCCGACATCATCAAGCAGAAGCTCCCGGAGAACAACGGCGGCTACACCGCGCTGAAGTTCGGCAAAACGCACAAGAACGTCTACGACAAGCTCTCCAGCGACCACCCCATCGACCTCACCCGCTACCAGGTCGCCAACTGCTACATGGGCCGGGCGGGACTGATCAACTCAGGCGGCGCATCGGGCGGCGAAAGCGACATGGCCGAGGCCGTGAAGACCGCCGTGATCAACAAGAGGGCCGGCGGCATGGGGCTGATCCTCGGACGGAAAGCCTTCCAGCGCCCCATGAACGAAGGAGTGGAGATCATCCATTCCGTACAGGACGTCTATCTCGAGGAGCAGGTGACCATAGCCTAGCGCCCGCCGAACGGGACGACTGAAAGAGCCCCTTGAAGAAGGAGCGGATGTTTTCTCCAAGAAGGCGGGTATTGTACCCGCCTTCTTGTATGACGAGGACCGGTAGGTCGAGCGCGCCGAGAAGACGGCCGTTGATCTCGAAGTCCTTCGCGGCGAGGCTCCACGTCCCCGTAGGATCGTTCTTGCAGGTGTCCCCTCCGAGCGCGACGACGAGAAAGCTCGGCGCGAAATCCTCTATCCGCCGGATGGCGCGCCGCAGCGGGTCGACATAGTCCGAACCGGACATCTTCTCCGGCAGCGGGATGTTGAGCGAATACCCTCTCCCCTCCCCCTCTCCATTTTCATCCTCGAACCCCGAGAAGTAGGGGTAGGCGAAGCGGGGGTGTCCGTGGAGCGAGATAGTGAGCACATCCTTCCGCGCGTAGAAGATATCCTGCTGCCCGTTGCCGTGATGATAGTCGAGATCGAGCATGGCGACCTTGCCGAATGCGGAGAGGTATTCGGCCGCAGCCGCGCCGCTGTTCAGGTAGCAGAATCCTCCGAAGAGCCTTCGCTCGGCGTGGTGTCCGGGCGGACGGACCAGCGCATACGCCAGATGCCGCCCCTCGACGAGCGACTGCGCGCCCGAGAGCGCGCAGTCCACCGCGCCCAGAGCCGCGAGAAAGGCGTTTTTGTTCAGCGGGGTGAAGGTGTCCATGCAGAAGTATCCGGCCCGCACCGAGAGATCCTGCGGCGGCCGGGCGGCGTTCCGCACCGGGAAGACGTACGGGTAGACGGACTCTCCCTCCGGCATGGAGAGGCAGACCTTTCGTAGATAGTGGAAAAAAACCGCGCTGTGGACCTTCAAGATGTGCTTCTCGCCGAAGTGGCGGGGCTTCTTCTCGGAGAAGAGCCCGGACGGGACGATCTCCTTGAGAATGGCTTCCACGCGGACCGGCGATTCGACGTATCCACGCTCGCGCACGTGGTGAATCGCATGGTCGCGGTTCACGAAGAGGGCGATGCGCTCGCTTTCCGGGAGTTCCGAGGCGACCGCTACGCGCGTCGGCGCACCGACGTAGCGCAGCGGACGCAGCTTCACGGGGTCGTCCCTGAAGGAATCCATCACCATGCGGATATACTCGGGCGAACAGAGAGCGCCGTACTTCTTGCCGAGGATCGCCGCGACGACAAGCCGCGCTTTCTCCCTGCGGAGCGGCTCTTTTTTCCCGAGGCCGTCGAAGAGGAGGTACGGCGGATTGTCGCCCTCGGGCTCCAGCGGGGTCTCGTACTTCGTCCCGACGAGCGGCGTCGCCCCGTACCGCTCGTAGAAGCGCAGGCGGGCGACGTTCTGCTTTCGCACGGTATCGTTCCGGCTCAGCGCCGGGTCGTCGGGGAGGCATTCGAAGAAGACGCCGACGCATCCAAGGTCGAGCGCCTCCTTCCGGACCCTCTCGTAGAGGATGCTCCCGAGGCCGCTCCCCGCTTCGCGCCCGGCGACGGCGATATAGTCCAGGTAGCAGAACTTCAGTAGCGGGTCGTAGAGGATGAGGGCGAAACCGTGTACTTTGTTCTGCCCCTTCTCCGCGACGAAGAGTATCGTCTGGAAACCGTACTTCAGGTGATTCGAGAGCTTCTCGGGGATCGCGTCCGCCTCGCCGAGACGGGCTTCGGGGAACTGCTCCCGCAAGATCTCCTGAACACGCGCAATCGCCCTTACGTTCGCCGGGGAGCGTGCGTCGAACACCCTCCTGATGCGGAACATCCTCCCGTCGCCCCGTATCAGGCAGGACGGCGGGCTTTCCCCGTCCTGGAGACCGGATCGAGCCGGAGGACGACGACAGCACCCAGTTCCTGCTCCGTAAACTCATGGGAGAAGGAGTCTCCCGCGCACTTCTTCATCAGTGCGGTCAATCCGCGCGCCTTCTCTTCGAGAGACTCGACGACGGAGACGACGCCGGAAACGACGACGCTTCGGTAGAGCATGCCCCAACCGCATGCCCTGGTGGAGGTGACGAGTTCGGTATCGGTCTCCACCTGGAAACAGGCCTTCGGGTTGCGCCGCAGCACGTCGAGCTTACGCCCTTCCGGGGCGCAGTGAAAGTAGATCGCCCCTTCGGAGACGCCGAAGTTGACCGGAAGGACGTACGGTTCGTCGCCGTCGCACACCCCAAGATGCCCGAAAAGGGCCTTCTCCAAAATGCCGTCGATCTCCGCAGGATCGGTGATTTCCCTGTCGTTTCGCCGCATCGGATGTCCCATCGTTTTTCCTCCTTTTGACGCATCATCTGTTCCGGATTAACGTATGCGCTGCGGAATATGGTATCATAAACATGGTATTCCGCACGTCAGGATTTCATTCAACGTGAAGGAAGTCCGGTGAACGCACGGAGAATCGGAGGATGATACCGAATGAAGCTTGTGTTTGAACGATGGAGGGACAACCCGCAGCTACAGGAAGCCACGGAGAAGTTTTCCACGGCCGCCGGCCGTTTTTTGTCCGTACGCGGCTCCTCCGAGACGGACGACCGGATCGCCGCCAGAAAATACTGGTCGGAACTTTCCTCGATGTACTGGACGGTGGCTGTCGCTCTCATCGACGCACAGACGGAATCATTCCCCGAAGAACTTGTCTTTGACGAGCAGGAACGGCTCTTTCTCGATCTTGGCGTCGTGGACCAGGAGCTCACCCCCTTTCATCCCGAGATCACCCGCCTGCTGAACTCAAGGGCGCCCGCGGGGCTCTTTCAGTACTACTCGTTCTCCGACCACATTGCGGAGTGCTACAGCATGGTCATGGCCAAACCTGTCACCCCGCCGCGAAGCGGCTACTCCATCGAGGAGAAGATTGTACAGCTCGGAAGGCAGCTCGACTCCCTCAAAACAAGGACGAAGGTCATCCTTCCCGTGGTGCTCTCCAAAGTCGGCGTCACATCGACGGAGACGGAGATGATACTCTCCGATCTCCACCGCTGTCTTGAAGCGTATACCGAGGTACAGATGCGCACCAGGAAGTACAGGGAGGCCGAGGAGAAGGAGCGCCAGCAGATGGCCGTGCAGAATCACGCTTTCATCGAAGCCGAAAAACGCATCGCAAGCGCCCTGAAGGGAAACGAGGAAGAAGAGGGGCTTGACGAAAACGAGATCGCTAAGGTCACGAAGCTGCTTGAGAGCGCGAAGACGCTCGCCCGGAACATTGTCTACGTGGAACAGGAACTCGTTAAATGGGACCGGAAAGTCAAAAAGAAGGCGGCCGATCTCGCGGCGGAAGCCCCGGCGTTCCGGCGCAGGGAACTCCGGAACATGATCGAGGCGAAGAAGGAGTACATCTCGCTTACGGCGAAGTCCGCCCGGCTGGATGACTCACAGCTCTGCCAGAGCGACAAGCTTCCTTTTTCCATCGACAAGGCCGCGGCAATCCTGGAGGATATGATCGCGCTCGACCCGGAGATGCTCGTCGTGGCACGAGTTCGCATGTACGGCATACCGCGTGTGATCCTCGTCCCCGGGCAGGGGTACGGCACGTACGACTGGAACGACCACACCCTGCTGATCCCGGCGTTTCCGACCTACAGCCAGGAGCGCGCCGCAGCCTACGCCCTGGGAACGTTCCGCTGGGACAGCGACGAGGACCGCGTCATCAAGAACAGCTACGAGCTCATCAAGGAGAACCGCGACAAGTCCATCCTCGACCTGAACACGTCGTTCTACAAGGACTATTTCCTCTGGCTGACGAAAGAGAAGAAGGGCTACCGCATCCTGCCGCGCAGCACGCACAAGGTCTTCGTACAGATGTTCGCGCCTCAGAAACAGGAATGAAAAACAGAGTAAAAGGAGAGTCCAATGTTTGAACGAATCATTAGTATACTTCTTGGCAGCGCCATCCTCTATCTTGTGCGCTTCAAGCTGCTGCGGAAACCGCTCTCGCCGATTCGATCCATTCTCGTCGCGACGGTCATCATGGTCGCCGGAATACAATTTCACTACGCCTATCTCCCCTACGAGACGTTTCAAGGGGGCGTCACCTACACGTCGCTTGGCTTCATTGCGTTCCTGATGTTCCAGTACGGCTACCGCAAAACCGCTCCCTCCAAGAAAGAGAGCGCAGAAAAGTAGCCCGTCCACGCTGCAGACTTCATAAAAAGGCGGAGCGGCAATGGAGAGAGACGAAGCGATGAGTGCATCTGCTGTTGCGGAAAACTTCAGCGCGACGCTGCGACTCTGGGGGGCGCTGCCGACGTCGAGAGCCGAGGCGCGCGGCCCCTGTCTCTTCGTGTCGACCGGAACGGCCATACCGGACCAGAACTACGCGTACTGCCCTGTGGAAGAGGACGCCGAGGAGAACGTACGGAGTTCAGCGCGTTTTTTTCGCGAGGAGAGGATGCCCTTCACGTGGTGGTTCCCCCCCGGAACACGGGGAGAACGCTTCCGGAAAGCGCTTGAGGAGCAGCGAATGCCCGAGCGGTGCGCGCCGCCGGCGATGCTCATGGCGCTCGACGCACCGGCGGAACGCGCACACCATTCTGCGGAGCGCACCGTTTGCAAGGCTGTCTCATCCGCTGAGGCCGAGGAATGGGCCTGTTCCTCCCTTGAAGGATTCGACTCGGGGCCGGAGCATCAAGGACCTTTCTCCGCATTCTGCACGTCGCTTCTCGTACCGCCTTTCGACGAAGCGTTCAGATTGCTGACGCTTCGCGTGGGGGGGCGCGCTGCGGCAACCGCCCTTCTCTCTCTGACCGGAGAGGTGGCAGGAATCTACTACTTCTCCACTCTCCCCGCCTTCCGCAGGCGAGGGCTGGGGAGGCTCCTGCTGTCGGAAGCGCTGGAGGAGGCGCGGCGATCCGGCTGTCGTACAGCCGTGCTCCAGGCCTCCCCCATGGGATTTGTGCTGTATAAAAAAGCTGGTTTCGCCGTGTGCGGCCGTTTTGCGGTCCACTCCGCCGATCCCGACGCCTGTTAAGTCGTTGTTCGGCGAACCTCCAGGAGGTCGTGCAGCGCTTCCCGGACACGCCGCGCCCTCCGCCCGTCGACAAGCGCCACTATCTTGTCTCCCGCCGCGAGCACGGTCTCTCCGTTCGGAAGAATCTCCTCCCCCGCCCGGTCGATGCTCACAAGCAGGCACCCCGCCGGAAGCCGTGCATCCCGCACGCGCTTCCCGTCAAGAGACGATCCTGAAGAAACCGTGCCTTCGAGCAACACCTTTCCCGCCTCCTCGCACGTATCGCACTTACGCAGCATGCGCAGAAGCAGCGAATCATAGATCGGCCTCGCGCGCAGCAGGTCCGCGACGACGTAGGCCGTCACCGCCACCGCGGAGACGGAGAGCAGATGGGTAAACGATCCGGTCATTTCGGTGATGAGGACAATCCCTGTGATCGGGGCGCGGACTACAGCCGAGAAAAAACCGGCCATGCCGACGATGAGAAAGTTGAGCACCAGCGCCTGATCGAGGCCGTAGACCTGGACGGCGACGGTCCCGTAGAACGCGCCCAGCGACGCGCCGACAGCAAGCATGGGGAGAAAGATGCCTCCCGCCGCTCCCGAACCGAAACAGAGCGCGGTGAAGAGGAGCTTCCCTGCGAAGAGCAACAGAACGAAGCTCGCAGGATGACTCCCGTGACCGAGATACTCCACGAGCGCGTGCCCTCCTCCGAGAATTTCGGGGAGAAAAGAGCCCGCAACGACGGCAACGAGCGCGGGGATGACGACGCGAAAAGACGCAGGGATCGGAAGTTTCGCGTAGAGCGTCTGCAGTTCCAGAATAGCGCGGCAGAAGAGCGCGCCCCCGACGCCGCAGAGCACCCCGAGCACCAGAAAGTGCCCGTAGAACCCGAGCGGCAGGGGGGCGGGAACGCCGAAGGAAAACACCGGTCCCAGCCCGAAAAATGTCTTCGAAAGAAAGTCCGCCCCGAGAGAAGCCATCATCGCCGAGAGCAAAATCAGGGGGGAGAAGCTCTTATGTACCTCTTCCAGGGCAAAGACCACCCCCGAGAGCGGCGCGTTGAACGCGGCGGCGAGCCCCGCCGACGCGCCGCTGGAGAGCAGCAGCTTCTCCTCCATCTTCGTCTTTTTCTGAAGGCGGGAGAGCCCTTTCCCGACCGCAGCGCCGATCTGCACCGACGGCCCTTCACGTCCAAGCGAGAGCCCGAGGGCGATCGCCAGACCGCCGCCGAGAAACTTCGCCCACAGCACCCGAAGCCAGTTCATCGAGACGCACCCCATTAGTTCGCCCTCGACCTGAGGAATACCGCTTCCCCGCGCCATCGGCTCTTTTTCCATGAGCTTGCCGATGAAGAGCGCGACAGCTGTCCACAGGAGCAGAAGCGCGGGAAGGGGAAGCGAATAGCCCCCCCTCAACGCACGAAAAGAGAACTCTTCCGCATACTCCAGGAGCAGGCGGTAGCAGATAGAGGCGACGCCCGCCGAAAGTCCGACGACGATCCCCTGGAAGACGATGTGCGCACGGAAGCGGCTTCCGGCCGTCAGCAGAGCGTAACGCCGCATCGGAAAACGGCCTTACTCGCCGGGTTCCAGCAGCTCGACCACCGACGCGAGATGTTCGCGGATCGGAAGATTCTGCGGGCACTTCTCCTCGCAGGCGCCGCACTTGACGCACGCGCTCGCCCGCGCCCCCGGCTTCAGAAATACCGGATAGGTCGCTTTGGCCTGCTCAAGATTATCGAACATAAAGGCCATATTATAGCGGTTGAAACATTCGGGGATATTTACGCCTGCGGGACAGGGCATGCAGTACTGGCACGCGGTGCACCCGACCTTCATCCTTGTGCGGTACTCCGTCGTGACGCGGGAGATCATCTCGCGCTCGATTGCCGTGAGCGAATTCGGCGCGCCCCCTTCCGCGGCGGAGAGGTTGTCTTCGAGGTCGCTCTCCGTTGTCATGCCGCTGAGCACCACGTTGACCTCCGGCTGATCCCAGATCCACCGGAGCGCCCACCCTGCGGGAGAGAGCTTCTTCGACGATTCGTTCCAGATGCGCATCATCGCGTCGGGGACGTTCTTCGCCAGGTTGCCTCCTCTGAGAGGCTCCATGATCACCATGCCGATGTTCTTCTCCGCGGCGTACTGCAACCCCTCCGTCCCGGCCTGGTAGTTCGTGTCGAGGAAGTTGTACTGGATCTGGCAGAAGTGCCACGGCCAGTCGTCCACGATCTCTTTGAAGAGCGGCAACTGGTCGTGGAAGGAGAAGCCCGCACGCCGGATACGTCCGTCGGCGAGAGCTCTTTCGAGGAACTTGCCGTAATCGTTCCGTTTCATGATTCCCCACCGGTCCGCGTTCAGCGAGTGGAGCAGGTAGTAGTCGATATGGTCCGTACGCAGTTTTGTCAACTGCTCGTCAAGAAGACGGTCCATGTCCGACGGCGTTTCCACCATCCACGAGGGAAGCTTGGTCGCGAGGAAGACCTTCTCGCGATATCCGCCTTCGAGCGCCCGGCCGACCACGGGTTCGCTCTCTCCTCCGTGATACGGGTACGCCGTATCAATGTAGTTCACGCCCCTGTCGATAGCGGAATGCAGCATCGCCGCAGAGCGCGGCTCGTCGATCTTTCCTTCGGCGTCGAGAGGGAAGCGCATACAGCCAAAACCAAGAATGGAAATCTTATCCCCTGTCTGGGGCATTGTACGATAGAGCATATTCAATACAACCTCCTTCGTATTTCGCCGCGCCTGAGAGAAGTGCCGGCACGAAAAACAGGCGCGCCATCTTTCCGTATATCCTATATTATCGCATAGACTTTCCTGTCGCGCAGTACTCCGAATAACAGGAAGGTCCGGAATCCGGCCCCAAGCGGCACAGATTCCGAACCTCTCTGATAAAGACAGAGTGTGGGGGAAGCGGCTTCCCGGCCTCGTCCTCAGAAATTCAGCAGCGACAGGATCTCTTCGATCTCCGCGTCGCTCATTGTGAGCGCGGGGAGGAATCGGATCCCGCCGCCCGTTACATTGAGCAGCACGCCGCGCTCGAAGGCCTTTTTCTTCACCTCCGCGGGATTCTCCGCGCTCACGCCGATCATGAGCCCCAGCCCGCGCGTCCCGCGCGCCCAGGAGAGAAGCGCCAGCCGTTCGCGGAGGCGTTCGCCCTTCCGGGAGACGTCGCCCAGCAGAGAGGGTGTGATGTGCGCGAGCGTCGCTTTGCCTGCGGCGAGCGAGACAGGGTTCGGGGCGAAGGTCGAGCCGTGCTCGCCGGATGCGAACGGCGACCACTCGCAGAAGATCGCCGCTCCCAGGGGAAGCCCCCCGCCGATCCCCTTCCCGAGAGTGATGATATCGGGGCGAAGGCCGAAGTGCTCGTAAGCGAAGTACCTGCCCGTGCGCCCAAGGCCCGCCTGAATCTCGTCGGCCACCACCAGGATGCCCCGCTCTTTCTGCAGGATGTTCACCGCCTCGGCCAGGTCCGCGGGAAGCGGATAGACGCCGCTGTTCCCCTGGATGCACTCCAGGAAGACGGCGGCAATCTCGTTCTCCCGCGCGAACCTCAGCAGCGCCTCCCCGTTGAACGGGAGAAAGGCGCAGTGCGGAATGAGCGGATCGAAAGGATGGCGTATCGCAGGCCCCCAGGTCACTGAGAGCGCACCCAAGGTACGCCCGTGAAAGTTCCCTTCGAAGGAGACGAGCGCCCCTTCGCGGTTCTTCTTCACCGCTTTCAGAGCGGCTTCCATCGCTTCGGCGCCGGAGTTGGCAAAATACACCTCGCCTTTTCTGCCGGTCATGAAGAGCAGCGATTCGGCAAGCGCAGGCGCGTCCGGGTCGAGAAAGTAGTTCGACAGATGCGTATAGCGTTCCGATTTCTCACGGATTGCCCGGACGACATCCGGGTGGCTGTGTCCGAGAGGGAGGACGCCAATGCCCGCGTACGTATCCAGGAAGACGCCCTTATCAGTGAAGAGCCGGACGCCTTCCGCCCGCTCGACGACAAGAGTGTACGGCGCATAGACGGGGGAGAGCATCCGGCTATGCCTCCCCCAGGCCGAACTCATCCACCAGGGCGCGCAGCGCCTCGTCGCCCTCTTCGCGGGAGACGAGCGCAGAGATTTTAATCTCCGACGTCGTAGTCCCCAGCATCTTGATCCCCTTCCGGGAGAGCGCGCCGAAGAAACGCGCCGCGACGCCCGGGGCCGACTTCATGCCGACGCCGACCGCGGAGATCTTCGCCACATTTCGGTCTTCTGTGACGTTCCACCCCTCCCAAGGGGCGAGCGTCCTCCGGACCGTTTCCAGCACAGTCTTCTCCTTGGCGTCCACCACAGTGAAGGTGAGGTGCGAGTGGCCGTTTTCATTGACAGTGGAGATCATATCCACGTTCACTCCCTGCTCGGCGAGCCCGCCGAAGAGCGCGCTCACGGCATCCATGGAGGCCGGCATGCGTACGATGTTCACCCGCATCTGGTTGCTGTCCGTGGTCACTCCGGTCACCACAGGCTGTTCCAGCCATTCGGGAAGGCTGTTCACCACGTAGGTCCCCCTTTCATCGGAGAAGGTCGACGCGCAGTACAGATCGACCGAGTATTTTTTTGCTATTTCCACCGCCCGCGAGTGGAGCACCTTCGCCCCCAGCGAGGAGAGCTCGAGCATCTCGTCGAAGGTGATGTACTCCAGCTTTCTCGCCCCGGCGCGTTTGTTCGGGTCGCAGGTGTACACACCGGCCACGTCGCTGTAGATCTCGCAGGGGCAGCCGCACTTCGCCGCGATGGCAACCGCCGAGGTGTCGGACCCTCCCCGGCCAAGCGTTGTAAGATCCCCGTCCGGGGTTATCCCCTGGAAACCGGTGACGACGATGACGCTCCGCATTTCGAGTTGCCGCTTCAGCTTGTTCAGGTTCAAGTCCATGATCCGGGCGTTGCTGAAATCGCCGGTCGTGGTCATCTCAAGCTGGAACGCGTTGTAGGAGAGCGCCGGAATTCCAAAGTCGCTCAACGCCATCGCCAGAAGGGCGGAGGTCATCTGCTCTCCCGTTGCGAGGAGCATGTCCAGCTCGCGGGGCGACGGCTCCGCCGACACCTCCTGCGCGAGGGAGATGAGCGAATTCGTGGTCTTTCCCATCGCGGAGACTACCACGATGAGCTTCTCCCCCTCGTCCACGCGCTTTTTTATCCTGGCGGCGACGTTCTTTATCTTCTCGGGCGTGGCCACCGACGACCCGCCGTACTTCTGCACGATCACTTCCGCTTCTCTCCCCTTCGTCCGACCGGTTCGATCACTTGAGCGTCCGGAGGTCCTGAACGATCTGCGTCTTCGACTCCGTCTTGGCGTCCACTTCCTTGATCACCTTCGCGGGCGATCCGGCGACCACGGAATGCGGCGGCACGTCCTTCGTCACGACGGCTCCGGCCGCCACAACGGCGCCCTTTCCGACCCGCACTCCTTCCAGAATGACCGCGTTCGCGCCGACGAGCACGTTATCTTCGATAACCACGGGCGTTGCGCTCGGGGGCTCGATCACTCCGGCAACCACCGCGCCTGCGCCGATGTGGCAGTCCGCGCCGATCTCCGCCCGTCCTCCGACCACGACGTTCATATCGATCATGGTCCGTTCGCCGATGACCGCGCCGATGTTGATCACCGCGCCCATCATCACCACAGCGCCTTTGCGGACCTCCACCATGTCGCGGATAATCGCGCCGGGCTCGATGCGCGCCTCGTACTTCGTCAGGTCGGCGAGGGGCACGGCCGAGTTGCGGGCCGAAATCTCAACGTGCGCGGAGCGAATCTTCCCCGCGTTCTCCACGAGCACCCGCTCCACGTCGTCACGGTCGCCGAGCAGAATGCCGAAGTCCTTTCCTCCGATGAAGGTGATCCGCTCGCCGTCAAGTCCCTCAAGATCCCCGGCGATGTACGCCTTGGCGGGCGTTTTCTTCTTCGACTCCTTGATGAGCCGTATTATCTCTTCAGTCCGCATGAGAGGACCTCCTCGAAAGAATAGAATCCGGGCGCGGCCGAGACCGCAAACTCTGCGGCCTTCAGCGCGCCGAGGGCGAAGACGCTCCGCGAAAGAGCCCGGTGCGTCAGGGTAAGGACCTCGCCCTCGTTCGCGTAGCAGACCGTATGGTCTCCGGGAATCCCCCCGAGGCGCAGAGAATGCGTCGGGCAGTCGCGACCCGTCGCCTCACGGAGGAGGATCGCCGTCCCCGAAGGGGCGTCCTTCTTCTTGTTATGGTGCGTCTCGCTGATCTCGACGTCCCAGTCCGCGAAGAGCGGGGCGAACTCGCGGAGCATCATTTTCAGCAGCGTGACGCCGGTCGCGAAGTTGAAGCTCTGCACCACCGCGACCTGTTCCCCGAGCGTTCTCAGCTCGGCGAGCTGTTCCGCGGAGAGACCGGTCGTGCCGATCACCAGCGGGCAGGCGAATCGCCGCGCCGTCGCGACCGTCGAAGGGAAGGCCGCCGGAAGGGAGAAGTCGAGCAGCACCTGCGGCGCGCCCACGAGCGTTTCGCCGTCGACGTCGAGGGTAAAAGCAAGTTCGTGCGCGGAGAACGCCTTCCTGATTTCGCCGCCCATCCTCCCCGAGGCGCCTACGAGACCGTACCTCATAGCGCCGTTCCGCACTCCTTCATGGAGGCGTCGACGATCACAACGCACTTCTCCGACGCCGGAACGAGCGGCAGGCGAAGTTCGTTGCGGCAGAAGCCGAGTCTGCTGGCCGCGTACTTCACGGGGATCGGATTCGCCTCGACGAAGAGATTCTTCATGAGCGGGAACATCCTGTGGTGCAGCTCCCGCGCCTTCTCCACCTCGCCCGCGAGGGCCAGCCGGATCATGTCGGACGTCTCGCGCGGCATCACGTTGGAGAGCACGGAGATCACGCCGTCGCCGCCGCTGTTCACAAGATGGAACGCCTGGTCGTCGTTCCCCGAGAGGATGGCGAAATCGGGGCGTTCCTTCTTGATGAGGCGCACGAGCATGTCGATCTGCCCCATGTCGCCCGCCGCTTCCTTGACGCCCGCGATCATGCGGAGCTTGCTCAGGCGGTACACCGTCTCCGGCGCGATGTTCGACCCGGTCCGCCCTGGCACGTTGTAGACGATGATCGGGGTCTTCACGCTCTCAGCGACCGCCTTGAAGTGCTGGTAGAAACCCTCCTGCGTCGGCTTGTTGTAGTACGGCCCCACGACCAGCAAACCGTCGGCGCCCAACCCCTCCGCCTGCTGCGACAGCAGAATCGTGCTCGCCGTCGAATTCGTCCCCGTGCCGATAACCACGCGCACTCTGCCCGCCGCCGCCTTCACGGCGAACTTGATAATCTCCGCCCGTTCGTCGGCGGTTATAGTCGGACTTTCGCCTGTGGTCCCAAGGACGACGAGGAACTCGACGCCTCCTTCGATCTGCCAGTTCAAAAACCGCTCGAAACTCTCGTAATCCACGCTCCCATCCTTGAACGGGGTTACCACCGCAGTACCTGTTCCTCCAAACATCGCTCGCACCTCCTGATCATAGTGTCGGTTCCCTATACAAAAAGGCCCGTCCCCGAAAGGGACGAGCCTGAACTCGCGGTACCACCCTGATTGGACATGTCGAAATATGTCCCGCTCGGACACTGTAACGGAGGTCCGGACCGTGAATGTACTCCAGCGAACACCGTTCCGTGCTCGTCTTTCCATTCCAGCTCACCGGGCTTTGGGCCTTCTTCTCCGCCGCCGGAACGTCTTTCAGCCGATGAACGTTCCTCTCTGTACGCGACGCTTTTTAAAAAAAGGCGATCCGGTTCATCGCTTTTTCAAATCTAACGATATGTTGAGTGATTTTAGGCAAAGAACGCCGATTTGTCAACCATGAATTTTCAACTGGTGAAACCGGGCTTGACTTTTGGAGCAAATTTGATATATTCCAATCAACGCCTTGATGGTTTCTTTAGACGAAGAAAAAGGAATTGGTCCGTACCATTACCCCATGTATCAGAATCACCATAATTCCATAATTTTGGGAGGGGATACGTCGTGAAGTTGTTGAAGATTGCTCTTGTACTGGTCTTTTGTCTTTGTTCAGGGAGCGCATGGGCTCTTACAGTGGATGATATTACGTATATGACCGAGGATTATCCTCCGTTCAACATGGCGGGGGCGGACGGAGTGGCAACGGGCGCGGCAGTGGATACCTTGACGACCATCTTCGAGAGAATGGGCGCGGCCAAGACGGCGAAGGACATTCAGGTTCTTCCCTGGGCCCGGGGATACCGGGAAGTTCAGAGCACGCCGAACACCTGCCTCTTCCTGATGACTCTCACGGACGAGCGCAAACCCCTGTTCAAGTGGGTCGGTCCGGTCGTCGTCAACACGTTCGACGCAATCGCCCTCAAGAGCAAGGGAATGAAGATCGCCTCCGCCGAGGAGCTTGTCAACCTCAAGGCCGGAGTCATCCGTGACGATGTCGGCGACGCGCTCGCTCAGAAAGCCGGTATCAAGCAGATAGAAAGAGTGCCTTCCAACGACCAGAATATCAAGAAGCTGAACGAAGGCCGCATCGACATCTGGGTCTTCGGAGAAAGCAGCGCGAAGCTCCAGGTCAAGGAGATGGGGCTGAATCCGGACGACTACGAAAGCGTGTGGCGTATGAGCGAGAGCGGCCTCTATTTTGCCTTCCATAAGGACGTCGACGATGCGCTTATCGAGTCGATGCAGAAGGTCCTCGACGAGATGAAGGCCGACGGCGCGTACGAAGCAATCATGAAGAAGTACAACGTACAATAGCAAAAAACGCTTTCTAAATAGTACCTGACAAGGCCGCCTCAATCCGGGCGGCCTTGTTTCGTTTTCTTTTCACCCACGCCACAGATAAAAAACCTTGACTTTTTTAGCAATTTTGATATATTTTATTTATACCATGCAATCACTCTTTTATTCTATACTCAACTTTCGCAGGACCTTGAAAACCGAAAACTGTTGTCATGACAGGGAAAAAGCCAAGGAAACGCCCAAACTTTTCCTCAGGAAGGCCGGCATCGTTTTCACGAATTCGCTGAACAGCTTCTCCAAAACATCCTCC
>JAHDKR010000224.1 GCA_018436785.1 Synergistaceae bacterium
CCGCACTATCTCCAACAGGTGTTCGGGCGTCCTGCTGTTCTCCATGCGAAAAAGAAACGCCGCCAGATTCTTCGACTGCGCGAGCCGCTCCTCGCTGTACGCGCTCTCGTCGAGAAGCAGATAGCTCAAATGCGGAGCGTAGCGCCCGAGAACCGACGAAGCCGGGTGCAGCATCTCCTCCAAAGAGAGGGGAACGGTCCATCTCCCCTCCCCCGAATAGAGCACGATCGGCAGCACCGGAGGGAAAAAGCCGTCGACGATCTCGTTCCGTTTGACGATATCGCCGTAGAGCAAACCGATATACGCCATAAGCCGTCCGGCGATCCACCGGTCCGGCGAGGACTGGAACTCGACGATCAGACAGAGATAGACCATTCTCCCTCTGAAGCTCACCCTCCAGATAATGTCGTCGAACCGCTCCCGTAAATCGTCGGTCACGAAGGAATCGTGCACCCTGTCCAGCGTATCCAAATCCAGACCGTCGACCCACTCCTCCGTGACGAATTCAAGGAGAAGGTCGCGCATCATCTCTTTATTCGAAAAGAGAAGCTTGTATCCTCTGTCGTGAGTTCCCATACGAACATTATAGAATCGGCGGCAGGAATCCGCAAGCGAAGGGCGCCATGCTTCTTAACCGCTTCAAGAGACCGCTCGCACGCTTTCGCACCTTGGCCGTGCCGCATACGTTCGCACAAGAGAGGGCGGGGACCGGAGTCCTCGCCCTCTCTTCGTTGCAGCGCTGCTTTCGGGAGGCGCGCTTGCTGTTCGCTTACTTCTGGAGCTTTTCGATCGTGTCGAGCTTTGTCTTCATCCGCCAGCCGGAAAGGGCGTCGCGCAGCTCCACGCGCTTCTTGTACAGCTCCTCGACCTTGGCGCGGTCGACCGGCTTCTTCTGCATTTCGGCGCGCATATCAACTGAGAGTTTCTGCATCTCGACCTGCTTGTCGCGAATCTCCTGCGGAATCTCGACGTTCGCCCACACGCTCATCATGCCGCGTCCGCCCATGCCGCCGCTCGCTCCGCGACCGCGCATCCCTTTCATCATCTGCTGATTGCCCATCATGGCGCCCCGTCCGTTCGCAGTACGTCCGGCCATGCCTCTTCCCATCATCGGGACATCCGCGCCGCCGGCTGCGCCGGGAGCGGCCATACCTCTCTGCATCATGGGCGCCGTCGTTCCTTCGGTTCCGGAAGCAACCATTCCTCTGCCTCCCCGTCCGCCCCACGCGAACGCTCCGCTTGCCGCTACCAGTACCAGAACCGCCACCAACGCGAATATCGTTGTCTTTTTCATGAGTGAACCCCGCCTTTCAAAAGTGTGTTTTGATGTGACGGGTACAGGATACCGCGGCGCGGCCGGACGCGCATGGTCCGAACTACCGCTCTCCCGACTGTAACAAGTTACAATTTCCGAAGAAACCCGAAGAACGTATTCTTTCTTCGTTCGGTTCAAAAAACGGATATACTATAGGGAGAGAATCTTCACGCCGCGCCGCATACCGCGGAACGCGGCTTTTGAAAGGGGGACGCCGAGATGCTGCGAATACTGCTCGCCGACGACCATCCGCTCACACGCTCCGGCCTCGCGGCCTGGCTGGAGGCCGAGGAGGGCGTCGAGCTCGTCGGACAGGCCGCGGACGGAGAGTCCGCGTGGACGATGCTGCTCAAAACGCAGCCCGACCTTGCGCTGCTCGACATTGAGATGCCCAACGGCAGCGGCATTGAGATCGCCGAGCGCATCATGAAGCGGAAGCTGCCGACCAACGTCCTCATGCTCACCGCCTACAGCGCCCAGCAGTACGTGATGGCGTCGGTGCGCGCCGGGGCCAAGGGGTTCATTCTGAAGTCCGCTCCGTTCGACCAGCTGCGTCAGGCCATCGCGGACACGTCGCGCGGCATCTTCTACCTCGACCCCTCCGTCTCGCTGGTCTCGGACGAGGCTCCCGCGGAGGAGCTCTCCGAGCGCGAGAAGGAGGTGCTCATCCTCACGGCGCAGGGGCTTCCCTCCTCCGAGACGGCGCGCCTGCTCTCCATCACCAAGCGAACGGTCGCGGCACACCTGACCTCCATCTACGCGAAGCTGGGGGCGAAGAACAAGACCGAGGCCATCCTGCTCGCCCTCAAAAGAGGCATCGTCCTGCTGGACCAGCTCCGGTTCATCGACGGCAAGGGCGAATCCCTATGAAAAAGCACTTCCTTCTGCTGCTGATGGGGACGGTGACGCTCTTCACAGCCGCAACCTTTCTGATTTCCCTCCACGCCTTCAGAACGCAGGAGTCCGCGATGGATTCGATGATGCGCTCGTACGTCCTCGACCTCGCCGAGAACTTCTCCAACACCGCCTCGTTCACCGGAGGCAGAGGCCAAGCGCAGCGCCACGGAACTCCGGGGATGATGCGGTTCCGGATGCTCTCCGCCGACCCCGCGCTGCAGAGCCCCGAGGCGGGAGGGCTCCTCGTGATCTCGCGCGAAGGGCGGATCATCACCGCGTCGCCCGGTGCGGAACGTCTGCTCCCCCTCTGGAAAGGAACCGCACCCGAAGAGGAACCCCGCGAGGTCCTCGACGCGAAGGGCGACAGCTATTACGTCGTCGTCCGCCCCCTGCAGGACGGAAACTTCATCCTTGCGGCAGTCTCCCGGACATACCTTCTCGCCCCGCTTGCCGGCGTCTGGAAGACCTGGATCCTCTCCGCGATGATCACCTCCGCGGCGGTTCTCGTCGGCATGTTCCTCCTCTGGTACTGGCTCGCCGTGCCGCTGCGGGGAATCGCGGAACGCCTGGGGAACGTCGGGTGGGGGAAGGAACGCTCCATCCGTCTCTACAACGGGCCGATCTCCGAGCTGGAGGCGCTCTCCTCCGTCATCGAACGGCTCGCAACGGAGTCGTTCGAGAAGGAGGAGCTGAAAAAACGCTACGTCACCGACCTTGTGCAGGCTCAGGAGAGCACCCGGGGACAGCTTGCCCGGGAGCTGCACGACGGCGCGCTGCAATCGACCGTGGCGGCGGTCAAGCGCATCCAGCTTGCGAAACAGTCCGTGCCTTCGGATGCGAACTCCCCCCTCCGCGCGCACCTCGACACCGCCGAGGAGGTTGTGCAGACGGCGGCGGGAGAGATCCGGAGCTACTGCGAGACGCTCTCCCCCTCCTGGGTAAGGCTGGGGCTCTCCAGCGCGCTCGAGGAGATCGCCGGACGTCTCGCGCAGGCGTACGAAGGGGTGGAGACCGACGTGGACATCGGCGTGGAGCTTGAAGCGGCGGTCGCCGCACTCCCCGAGGACCACGTGCTCGCACTGGCACGCATCTTTCAGGAGGCCGCGTCGAACTCCGTCCGGCACGGCGGGGCGCGCTTCATACAGGTCGAGCTTCGCAAGGAGGGGGACGCGCTCCTCTTCTCCGTGGAGGACGACGGCTCGGGCTTCGACGCCGACGCGTACGCCGGAACCGACTTTGAAGAGCTGCGGACGACGGGGCATCGCGGTCTGGCGAACATCAACGAGCGCGTCCGCCTGCTCCGCGGAACGATGCGGATCATGTCACGCCCGGGAGAGAGCTGCCGCATCGATATCCTCTTCCCTCCCCCCTCGCCGGGAGAAACGCGTTGACAGGAGAAACGGCGTTCCAGCAACAGCGTCGAGCCTCCGTGGCGTCGAAATGCGGCGGCCGCACACACAATCCCGTTCAGAAAGGGGCTTTGCCATGGTACGTATTCTGCTCGCCGACGATCACCCTCTGACCCGCTCCGGCCTCGCCGCGTGGATAGCGAAAGAGGAGGGAATGCAGCTCGTCGCGGAAACCGAGGACGGAGAATCCGCATGGTCGGCCATTCTTGAACTGCAGCCCGACCTGGCGATGCTCGACATCGAGATGCCGGACTGCAGCGGCATCGACATCGCCTCGCGCGTGCTCAAGCGCGGACTGGCCACGAACGTCCTCATCCTCACGGCCTACAGCGCGCACCAGTACGTGATGGCCTCGGTCAGGGCCGGCGCAAAAGGGTTCATCCTCAAGTCCGCCCCGCTGGAGCAGCTCCGCAAGGCGATCTTCCAGACGGCGGCGGGCGAGTTCTACCTCGACCCCTCGGTCTCGCTGGCCCGGACGGAGGGCGACTTCGAACAGCTCTCGGAACGAGAACTGGAGGTGCTCGTCCTCGCCGGGCAGGGGCTCCCCGGCCACGAGGTCGCCCGCCTGCTCTCCATCACCGAACGGACCGTCGCGGCGCATCTTACCTCGGTCTACGGCAAGCTCGGCGCGAAGAACAAGACCGAGGCCATCCTGCTCGCCCTCAAGCGGGGCGTCATCCTTCTGGACCAGCTGCATCTGATCGACAGCTAGAGGGAGGCTCCCCCGCCTCCCCTTGCGCGCATCCCCCTCTTTTCAAAACATTTCTCCTTTCACTCAGCGAATTGTCAGCTGTAAATCTTTACAGTCGCAAGACTGTCGATCTCCGTAATGCGTCTCCCGCAGATTCCGCGCATACTTACACCGGTGAATAAGGCTATCGCGAGGCTCTTTCTGCGCCGACGTCCGCCGGAAGAGCCCGTGAAGGACGGAGAGTCCGTCCGGAAAACCATAAAAAAAGGGAGGAATCCACATATGTTGAAGAGAATGAAGATCGGCGGAAAACTCACCCTTGCGTTCGGCGTCCTGCTGCTCATCTTCGCGGGAGTCGGCGCAATGAGCTGGATGAACATGAGGGAAGTGCAGCGGGAGGCGCACGCGCTGGCGGACGAGGCCGTGCCCGAAATGGTCGTGGCAGCCTCCGTCCAGCAGGCGGCGCAAAGCGTCATGTACGAGATACGTGGCTACGGCTACACCTACGAACCGAGGTACCTTGAGCAGGGGCGGCAGAAACTGGTGGAGATACGCAACAGACTGAAAGAGGCCACCGACCTTGCCGCGAAGTTCCCCGCACTCGTTCGGCTTCGGGAGAACGCGGCAAAAGCCTCCGCCGCCGTCGATCAGTACGCGGCCCTCGTCGACCGCACGGAAGCCGCAGTTCAGGCCATCGCCGCAGCGCGGACCAGGGGCGACACGGATCAGCAAGAGTTCTTCCAACTAGCCGAGGCATACCTCGCATCCCAGAACGAGGCGTTGGAGGGACACATCCAGGCCGGGGACGGCGCGGACCGGCTTCGGGACCGCGCAAAGAAAATCAACCAGATCAACGGCATCATCGACTTGGGGAACTCCATCCAGATCGCCAACTTCCAGGGACAGACCACGCGAAACCCCGCTCTCCTGGAGGATGCGATGAAGACGTTCGACCGGGTCGACGCAGTACTGGCCGAGATCAAATCGACGACAGCGCAGCAGGCCAACCTCGACCAGCTCGACGGCATCGGCAAGGCCGGGGCAAATTACAAGGCCGTGCTCGCGGAGATACTGAAGGAGTGGAATCTTCTCGAAGCGATCGAGAAAGACCGCGGAACCGCTGCGGCAAGCGTGCTCGCGCTCGCCGACGAGGTGGTGCGGACCGGAGCGACGAACGCCGGAAAGATCGCGGAAAGCGCGGTTTCCAGTCTCGGCTCCACCATTCTCGTCATTCTGATCGCCACGGTCGTCGCGGTGCTCTTCGGCGGCATCGTCGCCTTCCTCATGACGCGCAGCCTCACAGTTCCGCTGAAGCGCGTGGCGGAGCTGGCGGGAATGGCGCGCGACGGCGAGGACTCCATGAGGTGGAGAAAGAGCTTCAAACGGAAACCGGGAACCAAGGGGTAACTCCCTCGTGAACGGCGAAGCCCCGCAATGGCGGCTTCGCCGCCACAAGACCGGAAAGGGTGGCTCTAAGAACAGATATCTGTGGCTCTAAAACAGGATACAGGTGGCTCTGCAAATGGAGACAAGTGGCTCTTTCGCTGTGTGATAACCAGTTGATTCTTAGCAAAATGTAAAGTATATTTTCAACTCGCGTTCTGGTATGCTTCAAAAATCCAAAGAAATTTCAATGGCTAGATATCCTATTTATAGATTTTATTAAAATTTTTAGCTATTACTTCAAACATTACAGAATACATGGTGCTTACCTTTGATTAGAGGATGGTGGCCTTATTTTGTTGTTTTATAACACTTCCAGAAAGAGTATCGCAGCGCACGATATGCCGCGATGCGATACGCATATGCTTGGGATGTACGCACGCGATCATGCATCCCAAAACGTCCTCGATTCCGACATCCTCCCTTTCGTATCGTACCGGTGCAGCCTCTGCCGGCATGCGACTTTATCGCCTCCCATGTACCCGTATTTGATAAGACCTCCCCCGCTCTTTATATCTTTGGAGTACACGCAGTACTCTGCTTTCAGCGCATGTTGATTCAAGCCTTTTCCGCGCGCTTCGCGATCCCATTGCGGAGCCGCAGGAAAAAGTGGTTTTTCGTACGAGAGGAGAAAAAAATATGCCGGAGCAACAACTGGTAGTCTTTTCGCTGGGCAAAGAAGAGTTCGGGATAGATATCTCGCGAGTGCGAGAGATCGTCCGACTTCAGCACATCACCTCCATCCCTCAATCGTTGGATTTTGTGGAAGGAATCGTGAATCTTCGCGGACAGATCGTTCCCATCGTCGATTTGAGCAAACATTTCCTGGTAGGCCTTGGAAACAGCGCAAAGGATGCCGAACGCAGAATCATCGTGGTGCACATGTCGGGGCACAACATCGGTATTCTGGTGGACGGCGTCTCCGAAATTCTGCGCATCGCGGACGAGGATGTGGAGCCGACTCCTCCGATCGTCGCCGGGAACGTCGATTCGAATTCCATCAGAGGGGTGGCCAAAGTCGCGGACCGTCTGATAATTGTTCTCGACATCGACCGTATTTTATCCGCCGATGAACAGGAGGTACTTGTCCATTCAATCGCGTAGAGGCGCGGAGCATCCAACCGCGCACAGTGTTTCTTAACAGTTTTTAACTTAGAAGGAGTGACCGTCCATGATGAAGTTTTTCCGTAATGTGACAATACGTTTTCGGCTGTTTGCCCTGACGATCATACTGTGCCTTTTCACCGCCACCGCCGCCTTCGTCGGCTACTATCGGCTCGTCGCGGCGGAAGCCGACATGACCGATATGTACCGGAGGAGTGTCCTGCCCGTTCAGTGGATGAACGACGCCAGAGCCAACATTCAGGCGATCAGAGGCAACCTCCTTTCGCTGATGCAGACCACGGATGATGCGGAGAACCGCGCGCTTATCGAAGACATCGCCGAGCGCAGGAGACGCAACGACGAAAACCTCGCCAACTATCGCAAAATAGACCTTGAGGAGTTCGAAAAAAAACGTCTTGGCGAGGCGGAAAAGCACCTCGAGGAGTACCGTCGGGCGACCGAAGAAGTCCTGGAGTTGGCTCGAAAGAGTCAGAACAAAGAGGCTTACGACGCGTACCGCCGAAAGGCCGAAGCTCCGTTTAACGGCATGAACGACGCTTTCGTGGAGCTTGCTACCTACTGCATCCAGCAAAGCGAGAAAACCAACGAAC
>JAHDKR010000212.1 GCA_018436785.1 Synergistaceae bacterium
GGGGATGCAGCTCTCGGGGAAGCGCCTGCTGATCGTCGGGCTGGGGCGCATCGGAACCCAGGTCGCCCTCCGCTGCCGCGCCTTCGGCATGGAGATCATGGCCTTCGACCCCTACGTGTCGAAGGAGAAGGCCGACCGCGCCGGAGTACAGCTCGTCGACGACCTCAAGGGAGGAATGGCCCTCGCCGACGTGATCACGCTCCACGTGCCGCTGACCAGGGAGTCGCGGGGGATGCTGGACGCCGCGACGCTCCGCGCGTGCAAGCGGGGGGCCTACCTCGTGAACTGCGCGCGCGGCGGCCTGGTCGACGAGGAGGCCTGCGCCGAGGCCGTCCGTTCGGGAATCCTCGCCGGAACCGCGTTCGACGTCTTCGACGGCGAGCCCGTCAGAGCCGACCACCCGCTGCTGGCGTCGGACATCCGGGGGAAGGTGATCCTCACGCCGCACATCGGCGCGAACACCGAGGAGGCCCAGTCCGCCGTCGCCGTGATCGCCGCGTCGAACCTCGCCGCCGCGCTGCTCGGGAAGCCGTACGAACACGCCGTCAACCTCCCCTTCAGCGAACAGCTCCTCTCCGACGGCAGCCGCGCCTACCTCTCCCTCGCCCGCAAGATGGGGTACCTCGCCGCGAACCTCCTGCGCGAGCCCGTGCGCGAGATCAAAGTCGCCCTCCGCGGACCGCTCTTCACCTGCGGCGACGAACCCGTCTGCTTCGAAGTCCCCTACCACTACTCCCCCTTCACCGTCGCCGGACTCAAGGGGATGCTGGAGTTCTCGCACGGCCCCGAGGTGAACTACATGTCCGCGCCCCTTCTTGCCGAGGACAAGGGCATCGCCGTCGAGGAGACCCGCGCCGACGGCGGTACCTACCGCAACCTGCTGGAGCTCTCCATCACTTCCTCCGGAGGGCGCGAGACCGTCACCGTCTGCGGCACCGTCACCGAAGAGGGGCGGCAGCGCGTCGTCAAGCTCGACGGCTACCCGATCGAGTTCGTCCCCGAAGGAGTGGTGCTGCTCTTCAGCAACCACGACCGCCCCGGCGTCATCGGCAAGGTCGGCACCCTGCTCGGCGAGGCCGGATCGAACATCGCGAACTTCGCCCTCGGCCGGAAGAACGGAAGCGGCCTCGCCGTCGCCGCGCTCCAGATCGACAACGACGTCCCCGACAAAGTCGTCGAGACGTTCAAGGCCGACGCCGACCTGCTCTGGGCCGTCAAGGTCGACTTTTCGGAGGCGGCGCGATGAGCTGCGGGCATGATCATGAGAAGGAGGAGATAAACGGTATGAAGCCGGAAAATTCAGGGGAGCGTTCCCCGGAGGTGAAAGAGGCTGCGGGGACGAGTCCCCTGCGACCAACGGGAGCTGCGGGGAAGCGCATCTTCCTCGTCCGGCACGGCGAGACGTCGTGGAACCGCGAAGGGCGCTTCCAGGGGCAGATCGACGTCCCGCTCAACGACGCCGGACTGCGCCAGGCCGACGCCGTCGCCAACACCCTGAAAGACGTCCCATTCGACCGGATAATCTCCAGCAACCTCTCCCGCGCGCTCCGCACCGCCCTCCCCCTCGCCTCCCGCATGCGCCTCGGGATGGGCGTCGAAACCGACGACGACCTCAAGGAGATCGCCCACGGCCTCTGGGAGGGGCGCACCGCCGGCGAAGTGGAGGCGATGTACCCCGGAGACCTCGCCCTATGGCACACCCGCCCCGAGACCGTCGTCATGCCCGAAGGCGAGAGCCTCGCCGATGTGCAACGCCGAGCCTGGCCCGCCCTGCTGCGCATCGCCGAGGGAAAGGGCGAAACCGTCGCCGTCTTCACCCACGACGCCGTGCTCAAAGTCCTGCTGATGAAGGCGCTCGACTGCCCCCTCTCCAGCTTCTGGCGCTTTCAGCTCGCTAACGGCAGCATCACCCTGCTGGAGCTGGGAAACAAGGGGTGGCGCATCCCGCTGATGGGCGAGGCGGGGCACTTGGGAAGCGTCTTCGGGAAGAGGGCGGAGCAGAAGGGGTTGTAACAAATCAGACCGATGAACGTCTTTTCCGACAGTAGGCTCCACCGGACCCAAACCTTCGCCTCGAATATGAGCAAAACTCCCTGCTGCGTCTCCGAGGCGAAGGTTCAGTATTGCATCACGCCTGTGTTTCGATCAAGGTGAGCTGCTGCGGGTTGTCTCGCTTGGCCTGGGAGTGGTTCGCGTAGGTCGCCCAGTCGGGGGCGTACTCCTCTGACTGGTTTCCCCACACGTCCCATCCGGGGCGCGGAC
>JAHDKR010000171.1 GCA_018436785.1 Synergistaceae bacterium
GCATTCGCCGCCCGCGCTCTCCACCGCGACGAGCTCTTCCGGCAAGAGCCGCGGTACGGAGACGTGCAGGTCGATTCTGTCGAGGATAGGTCCGGAAATCTTGCGGCGGTAGCGCTCCCTCTCCAGGTGGGAGCAGACGCATCGTTCCACGGGATCGCCGTCCCAGCCGCACTGACAGGGGTTTGCGGCGACGACAAGCAGCACGCGGCAGGGGTAAAGCGCGGATCCCGCGGCCCTGCTGACCGTGATCGCTCCGTCCTCCAGCGGCTGACGGAGACCTTCGAGCAGATCGCGCCGGAACTCGGGAAACTCGTCGAGAAAAAGCACTCCTCTGTGGGCGAGACTGATCTCCCCGGGGCGAAGGGTCGCGCCTCCGCCGCAGATGGAGACGGTGCTCGCCGTGTGATGGACCGACCGGAACGGAGGCTGCACCCCCCGTTCAAAGGGGAGGCCAAGCGTGCTCCGCACCAGCGTCGTCTCCAGCAGTTCCTCGTGGGAGAGCGGCGGGAGGATGCCGCGAAGAGCCCGTGCAAGGAGCGTCTTTCCGCTTCCCGGCGAGCCGATAAGCAAGATGTTATGGTGCCCCGCAGCCGCGATCTCCAGCGCACGTCGCGCACCTGCCTGGCCGCGGATATCGGCGAAGTCGGGGTCGGCGCGGACGTCCTCTTCTTTGGGCGCGTACTCCGGTACCGAGGGAAGCTCCAATTCGCCCCGGAAGAAGGCGAAAAGATCGGCAAGGTCCTCTACAGCATACGCTTCGCACCCCTTGACGAGCGATATCTCCGGGGCGTTCTCGGCGGGCGCGAAGAGGGGAACTCCCGAGTCGCGGGCGAGGATCGCCGCGCCGACGGCGCCCCTGACTCCCCGCAGACGCCCGTCGAGAGCGAGTTCTCCGAGAAATATGCCCCTGGGAACGGAGGGGAGAGCGCCCATGGCCGAGGCGATACCGATCGCTATCGGAAGATCGAGAACGGCCCCCTCCTTCGGAAGATCCGCCGGAGCAAGATTGACCGCGACACGCCCCCTGACGGCCATTCCCAGAAAGCGGAGCGCCGCGCGGACCCGCTCCTTCGACTCGCGCACCGCCGCGTCGGGAAGGCCGACGATGGCGATGGAGAAAAGCCCGCCTGTGATCTCCGCTTCGACCTCGACGGCGACTGCTTCGATACCGCGGAGCGTGATCCCCTGGACGCCGTTCATGCGAAATTACCTCCCGCCGTGATGTCCTCGAACCGTTCGATATGCGCGTCTCCGTTCTCCGGCAGCGTCACGGCCACCACGTCGATCCGCCACGGACCGTCCCATTTGCGGGAATCCATGTATTTCATCCCGGTGCGGACAAGGCGGCGGATCTTTCTCGGCCCCACCGACTCCTCGCCGCTCTGCATCCAACCGGGCGCGCGCGTGCGCACCTCCACGACGACGAGCTCGTTCCCGTCGCGGGCGACGATATCCAACTCGCCTCCCCTGAAGGTGACGTTTCGTTCAAGAATCGTCCATCCGACGGCGCGCAGATGCGCTTCGGCAAGCTCCTCGCCGCGGCGGCCCGTCAGAAGGTGCTCCGCCGTCATAGTTTTTCTCCCTTATCGAGTTTGTAGACGAAGGTGAGTATCTTGGCGACGGCCTCGTACAGCTCTCCCGGGATTTCCTCGCCCAGTTCAAGGACGAGCAGCGCGCTCACAAGCGCGGCGTCCTCGACGACGGGAACGTCGGCCTGGCGCGCGAGCTCCACGATCTTCTCCGCGACGTACCCCTCTCCAGAGGCGACAATGCGCGGAGCATCGTCGTTCTTCTGATCGTACTGGACTGCGGCCGCCTGGGCGCGCTTTTTTTTCGGGGGGCTCATACCGTGATGTCCAGTCCACGCCCCGGCACGCGAGGCATTCGCCTTCCGTGGGCCACGGCGACGTTCTGCAGGGAAAGCGGAATTTCTTCGAGTTCATGACGAAGAATATGGCGGCGACGGCGAAGCTCCTCGAAGCTCGCCTCTTGTTCCGCCTTCAGCACCACGCTCAAGGATCGTCCATCCGTCTCCACATCTCCCGCCACAAGCCCGAGCCGATCCCCCTCCATTTCAAAGGAGACGGACCAGAACGATTTTTCTCCTCTTTTAAAGGCGCTTGTGGCAATCCGGGCGTTCAGCGGCTGCGCGTCGTCTCCGGCGGGGAGGAAGGCCCCCGCGAGCAGCGACGGATCGACCCCTTCGCGCGACGGGCTGGAAAGAAGACCGTGCCCGCGCAGAAAGGCGGCGATATCGTCGTCCTTACCGAGCAGCGATCGCAGGGCTTTCCGCGGATCGTCGCCGCGGGCGAGGCGTTCGCGCAGTTCGTCCCGTGTCCTCTTCCAGAGGGAGGATGTTTTTTGTTCATCGAGAGAGAGGTACCATGAAAGCACCTGGACGTTGGCGCTGGTCATCGGGAGACCGCGGGCCCAGAGCTCCGCCAGAGGAGCAAGCTGACCCGGCTGCTGCCCCATGCCGTTCCACGCAGCGCGGATCGAGGCGAGCGCCTTCGGGTCCAGCGAAAGCCCCCGGGCGATGAGCGCCGAGGCGACCTCCTTATCTCCCGAGGAGAGCTTGCCAAGGAGCGCCTGCTCCGCGTCGGAGAGGCGCAACACCGGGATGTCGCCGGAAGAGTCCCAGACGGCCCGAAAGTGCTGCCCGACCAGAAGCGGAAGGTTGGCCTGCGCCGTGAGCGTCTGCCCCGCTACCCGAACGAGGTAAGCGCCCGCCTCGCGCGCTTCGAGGACGGTTCCGTTCACCACAGTTCCGTTCGGGATCGTGGAGAGAGGCTTGCCTTGCTGTTGCGGAGCGCCGTCGACCCTCGGCTGCTGGGCGTCGGGGAGTCCGGGGCGTATTTGCGGGCCGGTGATGCCGCCGATGTTCGGGGGGGTCATGAGGGAGTCCTCCACGAAAAGCTTTTTCTATGCACGGGGGAGGGACCCAGGGAAAGCAGCGCAGCTCTGTGCGCCGCCGTAGGGTACCCCTTGTGTTTCTTCAAACCGTATCCGGGGTAGAGTGCGTCGAGAGCATCCATCACGCGGTCGCGAAGCACCTTGGCCACGACGGAGGCTGCGGCGACGGCCGGAACGAGGGAATCGGCCTTCGGAAGCGCCAGCTGGCGGAACGGAAGATCGGGGAGAGTGAATGTGCCGTCGACGAAGACCGTGTCGAAGAGCGGGGGAAGCTTCATCAGGCTCCGCCGCATCGCCCACAGGGAGGCGCGCAGGATGTTCATGCGGTCGATCCGTTCATGAGAGGCTGCCTGCGCGCGCCAGAGTACGCCGAGAGAAAGCATCCTGTCGAAGAGCGCCTCGCGTTTCCGCGGCGACAGCTTCTTCGAGTCGGCGAGGCCGAGCGCGAGCAGTTCGTCGCGCTGCGTTTCCGTCAGGATGACCGCGGCGGCGACGACCGGTCCGCAGAGAGGTCCTCTCCCCGCCTCGTCGGTTCCGGCGATACGTCCGAACTCCTTCAGTTCCATCAGCTCTCCTCCGGAAGCTCCAGCGTCACGCGGCCAAGACGCCCGGTCGAAAAGGCCTCGACAAAACGCCGTGCGGCGTTCGATAGATCCACCGCACCGCCGGAAACAAGACAGCCAAGACGTCTCCCGAGCGCCTCGAGAACATCTTCGTCGGACGTTTCAGCGGGTGCGGCGACGTTCCATTTGGCCTCGACCATCTCCCACAGGTTCTTTCGGCGAAGGACCGCGATGAGGTCAAGAGCGACGTTCTCATACCCTCCGATGACTTCCGCCTTGCTGCTTCCAAGCCATGCAAGGCAGCGCTGCACGGCGTCGTCCGCTTTCGGGTCGAGGATTCCGGGCGAATCCACCGCGAGGAATCCCTTCCCTTTGTACCATGAAACGCCGCGCGTAATTCCGGGAATGCCCCCCACCTGCGCGGAGGATTTTCCTACAAGCGCGTTGAGAAACATCGATTTGCCGACGTTCGGAATGCCCACAACCGCCAGCCGTACCTCGCGGTGCGCCGGTCCGAAAATGGCGAGATCGCGCCTGACCTGGTCCATTCTTGGCTTGAGCAGATCGAGCGCCCACGCCTTCTGCCCCGATGCGGCAAAGTAAGAGAGCCACTTTGCGGTGGCCTTTTCATCCGCGAGGTCGCGCTTCGAAAGGGCAACGGCTATGGGGCACACGGAAGAGAGCTCTCCGACGAGCGGAGAGGATGTCTGCGCCGGAGCCCGCGCGTCGCGCACCTCGATGATGATGTCCAGTTTCCCGGCGAGTTCGGAAAGCTTTCGCTTTCCCTTGGCCATATGGCCGGGATACCAGACGGTACGCCCCATCTAGTCCACCATCCCGATCCTGTTCAGAGGCCAGTAGCGGAAGAAGACTGGGCCGCGGATGTTCTGCTTCGGGACAAACCCCCAGAAACGGCTGTCCTGCGAGTTCGGCCTGTTGTCGCCCATGGCGAAGTAGGAGTTCGCCGGTATCTTGACCGGGACCTCCGGAAAGACCGGACCCGCGGTGAGCGAGAAACTGTCGTGATTCTTGACGTACTCTTCCTGAAGAGGCTGTCCGTTGATGAGGACGGCGCCGTTGCGCACTTCGAGCATATCGCCCGGAAGCCCGATGATTCGTTTGACGAAATCCCGCTTGGGGTCCACGGGGTACTTAAAGACGAAGAGCTGCCCTCTCTTCGGCTCCTGGAAGTGGTACCAGAACTTGGCCACCAGCACCCTGTCTCCGACCTCAAGAGTGGGAATCATGGAACCGCTGGGAATCCAGAACGCCTGCACTACAAACGTCCGGAGAATGAGGGCCAGAACAAGAGCCCAGAGAATTGTTTCGATGGTCTCGCGCCACCAGGGTTTCGCCGCTGCCATACAATGACCTCCGTTTCAAAGTGAAGAACCGATGGGGAAAGAGGGTTCATATTTTCAGTATCGGCCTCTTTTATACCCCGAAAAAGCAAGAGTTTCAATCCCGCAGTAACATTCTCACACAAAAACGGCGCTTTCCGCATCACGGCGGCGTATCCCGCAACGAAACTCGTCCGTACGGAGAGACGACGATATACCACAGCGGCCTCGCCGTTTTGCGCGGCCCTTCTGAAGCGGACACACGTATCGTGAGAGCCGGCGTCAGGATGTTCCACTTCGGCACGTAGAAGCTGCGGGGCGACTCAAGCGCATTGTTGATGAAAAAGGCGCTTCCGTCTCCGCGGAAGACCTCGTCTTCGACGGGCGCGGTCCACTGGACGACGATATTCGGCCGCGAGCGCAACGAAGACGGGGAGAGCGTGAAAGCCCTTCCCGAGAGCAACGCCTTGTGAAAGACCCGCTGCAGCCATGACGCCGCACGTTCGCCCTCTCTCCGGACGCGCTCCGGAGAGGAGACGTTGATATACGAGGATGTGAGCGCAGGAGCAATACAGGCCGAGAGGATTGTCAGAACCAGAAGAACGACAATCAACTCGGCAAGGGAGAACGCACTGCGAGGGGAACCCCGGGAAAGGGTTCCCCTCGCAGGACAACAAACAGGTTCAGGAGTTGGCGA
>JAHDKR010000157.1 GCA_018436785.1 Synergistaceae bacterium
ACATGACGGTGCGCCGCCACGTCGAGTTTCCGCTGAAGAGCCCCCGCCACAAGGGGACGAGCGAACGCGAGAAGCACGAGGCCGTGGAGCGGACCCTTGAGGTTACAGGCCTGACGTCGCTGCAGCACCGTCTTCCGGGAGAACTCTCCGGAGGGCAGCGGCAGCGAGTCTCCCTGGCCCGGGCCATCGTCTCCAAGCCCTCCATCCTGCTGATGGACGAGCCGCTGAGCGCCCTCGACCAGGAGCTGCGGATCGAGATGCGCCGCGAAATTCAGGACATCCACAGGCTCACCGGCGCGACCATCGTCTACGTCACCCACGACCAGGGGGAGGCGCTCGCCATGGCCGACCGGCTCGTCATCATGAAGGACGGGCGCATCGAACAGGCGGGAACGCCGAGGGAGGTCTACCTCCATCCGAGGACGCCCTTCGCCGCCGGATTCGTCAGCAAGTGCAACTTCGTCAAGGGAACATGGACCGGGGACCGGTTCGCCGTGCAGGAGGACCCGTCGCTGCTCTTCGACGGCGCGGGGGTCGCGGAGGTCTTCCGCGGAATGAACGTCTACCCCGTCCGCCCCGAGCAGTTCCGCATCGCCGCCCGGGGACGGGGATTGGAGGGGAAGATCGCCAACAAGCAGTACAACGGCCGGGAGATTCACTACGCGGTACGCTGCCAGGGGACCATCTTCACCGTCTACGCCGACGCCTTCGAGGACTACCGCCCCGGAGACTCCGTCCGCCTCTCCTTCGAGGGAACCGTCCGGGACGACCGGGAGGACGGACTGGACAGGGAGGCCTTCATGGTGTACAACAGACCGGCGCACACGGACAGCACCGCCGGGGAACGAGCGCCCGTCCCGCATTCGGGAGAGGCCGCCGAAACGCCCCGGCTTGGAGAACAATGAAAAAGGGAGATCACATGAAACCGCTTTTTTACCTGCACACTCACACACTGGCCAGCGGGCACTCCTACAGCACTCTGATTTATAACATAGAAGCCGCGAGCGAACGGGGACTCGCCGCGATGGGCTTTTCCGAGCACGCCCCCACGATGTCGGGCGCGCCCGACCCCATGTACTTCATGAACTTCAAAATCATCCCCGACACCATCATGGGCGTCCGCATCTACCGTGGCATCGAGGCCAACATTCTCGACTTCAACGGCGCCGTCGACGTGGACGCGGCCATGGCCTCGCGGCTGGACTACGTCATCGCCAGTCTGCACCCCCCCATCATCTCGTCGGGGACGAGGGAAGAGAACACACGCGCCCTCGTCGGCGCGATGCGACACCCCTTCGTGGCCATCATCGGCCACCCGGACGACGACCGCTATCCGCTCGACTACGCGGAACTCGCCGCCGCGGCCGCGAGGGAGCGTGTCGCGCTGGAGCTGAACAACTCCAGCTTCCGCCCGAGCACGGGCCGGGTGAACGGACGAAAGAACGCGGTCAATCTGCTGAACGCCTGCCGCATCCACGACGCCCGCGTCGTCATGAACAGCGACTCCCACATCGCCTTCGACGTCGGCGACCTGTCGCTCTGCGAGGAGATTATCGAAGAGACGAACTTCCCCCGCGAACTCGTGCTGAACTACACACTGGAAGGCCTGGAATACGTGCTCAAGGAGGGCGTCTCGCTCCCCGACTGCGAAAAGCTCCTCTGCGCGTCGGGGAAATAAAGCGGGGCATTCGCTGCAAGCGGGTACGACTCATCTCGGGTCGGGGGACAGGCTCCGCTTCAAGAATCGAAGAAAGCCGCCGTTTTCGTTGATGAAAAAACAGCGGCTTTCACTTTTTACTGGTTTGAGACAACGGAGCGCTCGATGAAGTTCGAGCAATCATTGAGACGAGGATTGTGCGGCGAGCCGACGGACGCGCTCCTCCGAAAGTTCGGCAAGCTTGGCGATGAGCGCCACATCCATTCCGTGCTCCAGCATTCGGAGCGCCGTACGCTCGCGCCCTCTCTTTTCGCCTCTCTCTTCGCCTTCCTTGATCCAGCCGCCGGCCCAGTTGCAGGGCATGCTCATTTCTCCTCAGTGAGGCGAGGACTGCGCAGCGAGCTGGCGGACGCGTTCCTCCGAAAGTTCGGCAAGCTTGGCGATGAGCGCCACATCCATTCCGTGCTCCAGCATGCGGAGCGCCGTACGCTCGCGCCCTCTCTTTTCGCCTCTCTCTTCGCCCCTCTTTTCGCCTCTC
>JAHDKR010000112.1 GCA_018436785.1 Synergistaceae bacterium
GTCGCCGGAAGGAAGAAAGGCGCTTCTTGCCGCAGCGCTGCACGACGGTGTTCCGATGCTCGAAGCCGCAACGCTTCAGGAGATGATCGAGCTGAAAACCAAGCATATTTTTTCCGTGAAACCGCGGCTTGTACTTGCAGTCGGAGGCTCGCACAGTACCTTCGGGAAAGCTGATATTGTCCCTCCCGGCGGAGGGTGGTACACGCCTGAAGACATGGAAAGAGTCGACACGGGCGAAGGGGTGTTCCGTGCTGTTCTTCTTTCGGGCGTACCGGTGCTTCACTTTTTAAACCTCCGGCCGCTTGCACGAAGCGCAGGGATTCCTTTCGACGCCCCTCCCCGCTCTCGTTTCGGCGGCGGGGCCGGAGATGCTGCGTGCGCCGCAGGGCTCCTGTTCTACGTTGTTTTTCTTTTCCGCTTTCACCGTTGGAGGAGAGACGAATGATCTGTTCCCATGACGTGAAGCAGGAAATCACCCGGCAGGAAGAGCATGTGTTCTTGGACGGTCTCTCTCAGAAAGAGAAAGATGGAGAAGTCCAAAGCGCTCTTCTTCCTCGCGGAAGCGCCGAAAAATTTTTCTTTTCCGGTCTTTTTTTTCTGGGGTTGTGGCTGCTGGCGCAGGGGCTTTCCGCCCAACCTGTGCTTGAGATTCTCGGCAGGCTTCCCGAGACGATGGACAGCGGCGATCTTCTCTCGGCCGCGTCCATGCTCGTCCTGATGAACTCGCTCAGGGCCATCGCGCTCTATCTCGGCTGGTTCCTTCTGGGAAGCGGCCTGGGAGCGCTTCACCCCTCGGTCTCTTTTCTCTCGTGGTTCGTGCCTGTTGTCGCCATTCCGGTGACATATTTTATTCTTCCGTCGTTGGGGGAGGGGGTTCAGCTCCATTTTGGCTTCCCTGCCGTGCTGAGCGTGAGCAGCGTGCTTGTCCTCCGCTATCTGACCAGAGGAATCGCCGACTGGGGGTACAAAGCCATCGCGCTCGCCCTTTTCGTTTTCTCTTTTCAGTGGCTCGACGTCATTCCGGCGCTCACATCCTGGGGGGCGGGTTGGGGCGAGCTCTCCTCCGCCGTGAAGACCGCAGCGCTTCTGATGGAACGGGAGTATCTGCTGAACAGAGCGGGAATTGCAGTCTTCGGAGGTCTTTTCTGCGCCGGAGTCATCACAACGGAACTCCTCGTCAGCTACAGCGCCCGTCTCTACAGCTTGGCTCTTCTGCGGGACCGGGAGAACAAAGTGGCTCTTTTGCGGGAGGAGAACCTCCGGAACCGGAGCCTTGTTGAAATGCAGCAGCTTGTTCACGATCTGAAGCGCCCCCTGACGACGATCATGGGGCTGGCCGACGTTATCGCCTCGGGAAAAAGCGCCCCGAGCGCGGGGAAATACGGCGCCGTCATTGTCGAGGCGGGACGTTCGATGGAGGAGATGATCTCCGAGATTCTCCACGAGGATTTTCGCCGTCCTATTGCCCTCGGGGATCTTCTGCAGTACGTCTTCACCCAGATCAGCCCGTTCGATTGGCGAGAGACCGTATCGCTCTCAGCTGAAGAGGGAATATTGGATGAATACGTGACGGTGAATGTGGTGCGTCTTTCCAGAGCGTTGGTGAATCTGCTGGAGAATGCGCACAGAGCGAATACACTCGTAAACGGGAGCAGGATTGTGATGCGCATCTCCGGAACGCAAGAGTTTGCTGAGATAGCTGTCCTCGACGAAGGTCCCGGTTTTCGAAGGACGCGGGGAGAAGAAGACGGGAAGCCTTTGAAGGCCGGAGGTTTGTCCGGGATGGAGTGGAGTTCATCTTCAGGATGGAATTCCACTGGTCTTGGTCTCCAGTACGTTACAATGGTCGTTAGGAATCTCGGAGGCAAGTTTGTCATAGAGGATCTCCCCGACGGAGGGGCGAGAACGGCGATAGTCCTTGAAAAAAACGCAGCCGGCAAAGAGTCTTCGAAGGCGGGGCGTGAAGCCTTCGGAATGTAAAAGATCCTAATGAAAGGATGGGAAGCGCAATGCCTCTTCACATCGGTGCGATCGACGACGACAGGTCTATTCTCTATACGCTCGAAGCCATGGCCTCCACGGAAGGGTGGCGCATGCTCACAACGAACGTTCCGGAGGAGTGCCTCGACTGGATCAAACTCGACGAGGTGGATATTCTGCTCGTCGACTATCATATGCCTGTAATGAACGGTCTGCACCTGATACGAAAGGCGAGGGAGCTCTCCTCGAAGCTGGTGCTGATAGCGTTGACCGTGGAGGACGGCGGCGACCTCGCCGGTCAGCTCGTGCTGGCCGGAGCGGACGATTTTATCACGAAGCCGATTCGGCTGGCGGATTTTACCGCCCGGATCAGGTTGCACGAGAAGCTCTTTGCTCACCGGGAGCAGCTGAACTGGGAAGAACGGAAAAAAGGCGTCAGCAAGGATACGATGCGGAAGGTCCTCGAGAAGCTGAAGGAATTCAGCTCTCCCAAGGACTGCGACGATGTTGCGGCCGCTTGCGGGCTGGCGTATGTAACGGCGCACAGGTATCTGGAATATCTTGCCGAACGCGGGTTGATCATTCGCAGCGCCGGGGTGCAGGACGGCCGTCCGGGACGTCCCAAGACATACTACGCAGTTCCCGTCTTATCTTCGAACGCGGCCTCTCAATAAAAAAAGCGGGGCTCTCCGTGCGTGGAGAGCCCCGCTTCATTCAGTACGAAAAAAACTGAAGTCTACTTAAACCACTGCTTTTTCAGAGCGTCCAGCTCGCCGCTTCCCTCAAGTTCGGCAAGGGCCTTGTTCACAGCTTCGATGAGTTCCGTTTCGCCGAGATTCATGGCAAGAGCTTTCCCTGAGCCGGTGATTTCCTGCTCGAAGGCGATCTTGATCTTTCCCTGGAAGTCCTTGTGCTCGACGTAGCTCTTCGCGACGGGAGTATCCATCAATGTTGCGTCGACGCGTCCCAGAATGACTTCGCGAACGCAATCGTCGAACTTCTGGAAGGATTTTACAACAACGCCTTCAAGAGACTGACTGTAGGTCTCCTGTACCGTCCCAAGCTGGACGGCGATCGTCTTTCCCTTCATGTCTTCGAGGACTTTCATCGAATCGTTGCCCTCGGCCACGATGAACGCGCTGATCGAGATCTCGTAGTTCGTGGAGAACGCGACCCTTTTCGCCCGCTCCTCGGTGGCGCTCATTCCGGCGGCGACGATGTCGATCTTCTTCGCGAGAAGCGAAGGAATGAGGCTGTCGAACGGCATATCGACCCACTCGATTTTCTTCCCTATTTTTGCGGCGATCGTCTCCATCATTTCGATATCGAAGCCTTTGAGCTGATTGTTTGCATCACGGAACTCATAAGGGGGGTATGTGCTCTCCGTGCCGACGAGCAAAGCGTCCTTTTCCATGACATTGCCCCATCCGGCGGTACCAAGAACCAGCAGCGCAAACAGTGCGAACAGAATTTTCTTCATCGTTTTCTCTCCTCCAATATAAACAGATGTTAAGTACTTTCCCAGTGTGTGATAAACATTGTACTTGCGAGCATACACGCCACGTTTTTCCCTGTCAAGACCGCTTTCCTCCTTTTCCCAAAGACTGCTATAATTTCTCAGACAGGAGTTCTTTCTCCAGTCGCCTGGAGGACGAGCAGGTATTCGGATCAAGGGAAGGCTGGGAGAAAGAGATGACGGAGAAAAAAGAGGCTTTCTATCTTATTTTCAGAGTAGGAGAAAGACGGTTTGCCATTGCGGCGGCGGAGATCGTGCGAGTGCTTGCGGCAGTGGAAGTCACACCCTTGCCGGATACTCCGTCGTTCCTTCGCGGCGTGATTAACTGCGGTGGCGTACTTGTTCCCGTGATTGATCTCCGGGTGCGTTTCGGGCTTCCTGTCAGAAGAGTGCGCCCGAGCGACCGTCTCATCTTTGTCCGGAACGCAGCTTCCGCATTTCAAAAGGATGGGCGCCTTTGCTCGTTTCTCGTGGAAGATGTGGAAGGAGTGTTCCCTCTCGCGCCTGAAACGATCGCTCTGCCCGAATCCTCCAGCGGTCTTTTCAATGCGGCGCTTGCCGGGCTCGAAAGCGGCGATGACCGCGTCGTGTGCATTCAGACGGCAGATACTCTCTTTTCTATGACCGAAGCGGAGATTCTGCAAGTCGAGAGGGCTTCCCCCGGTACGGAGGACATCCTTTGATGACGCAGTCGAGCCGTTTTATTCTTTCTCCGGAGGCGGAGCAGGATCTTCGGCGCCTCGGTCTTTTGGTAGAAAAGCGTCTTGGGCTCGTATTTTCTGAAAAACGATCTCGTGATCTCTGGCAGGCAATGCTCTCCCTTGCCGCCCTCGCACAGCGGTCTCCGACCGAGCTCATGCACAAGTGGGCGAACGAGGGGCTTTCAGAGGCCGCCACTACGGCGCTGGCTGAGTATCTTACGGTCGGAGAGACCTATTTCTTTCGGGAGCCGAAAACACTGCGCGCATTTGAAGAACTGGTTCTGAAACGTTTCACATCCGGGAAGAAACCTGAGCGTTTCAGGATATGGTGCGCCGGATGCAGTACGGGAGAAGAGGCGTATACGCTCTCTATTATTTTGCACCGATTGCTTCCGGATATTCGCTCAATGGACGTTTCGATCCTGGGGACCGATATCAATCCTCGAGTCCTCGAAAAGGCCCGGCGGGGAGCGTACTCTTCCTGGTCCTTCAGAGGGCTTGAAAAGTCTCTGAAAGAGAGGTTTTTCGAGCCTCTTGACGACGGGAGCTGGTCTGTAAAGCATCTCTTTCGCCAACGAGTTTCTTTTTCCCTCCTCAATCTAGCCGACGACGAATGGCGTCTCTGGGACGACGGCTCGCACCCCGATGTTCTCTTCTGCCGGAATGTGCTGATCTATTTTTCCGCCGATCAGCGCAAGAACGTCGTCTTTCGTTTCCACTCGCTTCTTCCCCCCGAAGGCTGGCTCGTGGTTGCCCCGTGCGAATCCTCGGCTTTACTTGCGTCGAAGTTTACCCCTGTGCATCATGACGGGGCGACCCTTTACAAAAAACAGGCTGTCCCGGAGCCGACGGAAAGAGACGTCTCTTTCCCGGAACCTCTTTTTTCGGCTCTTCCTGTAGGAGCGATGCTCGACGAGGCTCCGATGGAGGAGGAACCCGCAGAGACGGGCTTCCCTTACGAAGAACCTCCGTTCCTTGCCGCTGAAACCTTTCTTGAAACTGTTCCGGAGGATCAGGAGGATGAAGAACCCGGGGAAGCGCTTTCTGAAACCGTCGGCGCATGCCTGCAAAACGCCCGGATTCTCGCCGACAAGGGAAGACATGACGAGGCGCTCCAATGGGCGCTGAAAGCCAAAGATCTGGACCGGACAGCCCCTGAACCGCTTTATCTGGCTGCCCTGATCAGCTCCGAGACGGGAGACGAAAGAGAGGCTGCGGCATCGCTCCGGAGCGCCCTCTTTCTTGCTCCTGATTTCGTCATGGCGCACTATGCTCTCGCCAGCCTTGCGATGAAAAGCGGCAGGGATGCCGATTCGGAACGTCATCTTCGGAACGCGGAGGCGCTTCTCTCCTCTCTTCCGCCGGACGCTCCGCTGCGGGAAGGCGACGGACTCTGTGCAGGAGACCTCCTGCAGACCGTTCGCGGGCTGCGGCGAAACTCCATTTTTGAATAGAGGGTGGTGAGACGGAGAATGGAAATAAGCGCCGATGCGCTTGACCAAGAACGGATGGACGCCGTCCTCCGGAAAAGAGCCAAAAAGCTTTCCAGGGAATTCTTGAAGGAGAGCGCGGATGAAGAGGATCTTTTGGAAATCGTCGAATTCCGTCTAGGGCAGGAGAGGTACGGAGTCGCTTCGCTGCACGTCGGTGAAGTTATCCCGTTGCGTGAACGTGCGGTTCTGCCATGCACTCCCCCTTTTGTGGCGGGAATACTCAATCTCCGGGGACGCATCGTTTCTTTAATTGATCTGAAGTTTTTTTTCGACATCCCGGCGACGGAGATCTCAAAAGAAACGAGGGTTATAGTGCTGCGTTCGGGAGAGATGGAGCTGGGAATTCTGGCCGACGCTTTGGTCGGGATACGCATGATCTCTCTCCGGAATATCCATCCGCCGCTGCCAACGATGGCGGGCGTGCGCTCTGCATATCTGCTCGGAGTGGAGGGAGAGGACACCGCTCTGCTTGACGGAGGAAGAATACTCAAGGATGAATCGCTGATCGTCAACGAGGAAGTTTAAAGCAGTGAGGAGGACGACATGGTGAAATTACGGAATGTAAGCATTGGCAAGAGACTCGGTTTCGGTTTCGGCACGGTCGTATTGATTGCGTTGGCCCTTGGGATTACCGGTATACTGGGTATTTCAAGGCTCTCGAACGATCTTGAATACATAACGACGAACCGCATCTCCGATTTGCGTTCGCTTGCCGGGTTGAACTATCAGCGGATGGCCATCAGAGCGGAGACTCTGGGCGTTGTAATAACCGAAGACAAATCGAACCGGGATGAAGAGTTGCTGAAAATCCTGGAACGGCGGAAAAAAGCCTCGGATCGGATCGACGAGCACTGGAACGCACTTCTCTCAGTGCCGCGACACACGGAGAAAGGGAGACAGCTTGTAGAAATTCTGAAGGTTCAGTATCAGTCCTGGCGCAAAATTCACGGGGATATCGACAGGCTTGTGGAGGAGATCCTCCGAAGCCAGTCGGTCGACAGAAAGAATACGCTTTTTCAGGAGTTAAAGGCCCAGGTATACCGGTCGATTCCTATCTCGGATGTCATGGGCTCCACTTTTGATGATCTCACCCGGAACAACAACGAACAGACCGATCTTCTTGTTGAGGGGGATTTGAAGCGCGCGGGAATGATGGAGATGTTTTCCCTCCTTGCGATGATCGTCGGCGTATTCATCGCGCTCGTTATGACGGTGAAAATATCCCGGAGTATCGTCCTTCCGATAGCTTCCGCGGTCTCTTTCCTCTCCCGCCTTCGCGAAGGGGAGTTGCGTGAAAACGTCCCGCAGGAGTTCCTTATGAGGAAGGACGAAATTGGCACGCTGGCGCAAGCAGTCCAGGATTTGACGGAGGAGCTTCGGGAGCAGATCGCCTCCATGAAGGAAGTGACGGTTGCCCTGGCGTCTTCCGCATACCAGATTTCCGCCTCGGTTTCCGAGGTCACCGCAGGCGCCGAGGAAACCGCAGTCGCGGTCGTGGAGACCACGGCGACCATGGAAGAGGTGCGCACCACCGCCGAGGTGACCAACAGAAAGAGCAAGGAAGTCGCCGAGAGCGCGCAGCAGGGGTTGCAGGTGGTGCAGAAGGGGAAATCGGCGACCGACGCTCTGTTCGATGGGATGAAAAACGTCGGAGAGCGCATGACCTCGATAGCCGAGACGATTATCCGCCTCAGTGAACAGAGCCAGGAGGTTGGGGAGATCACCGAGACGGTGGAGGACCTTGCCGAACAGTCCAATCTGCTTGCGGTGAACGCGGCCGTGGAGGCCGCAAAGGCCGGGGAGCAGGGGCGGGGGTTCTCCGTCGTGGCGCAGGAAATAAAGAGCCTTGCAGAGCAGTCGAAGCAGTCCGCGAAAGAGGTGCAGCGCATCCTCCGCGATATCCAGAAGGCCACGAGCGCCGCGGTGATGGCCATCGAGCAGGGATCGAAAGCCGTGGAGCAGGGAGCGAAGGATGCGGCGCCTTCCAGAGAGTCGATTCAAGGGATCACGAAAAAATTCGTCGAGTCCGCGCAGTCTGCTGCGCAGATCGCCGCGGCGAACAACGAGCTGCTGGCTGGTATCGACCAGGTGACGCAGGCGATGGAGAGCATCAAGGCCGCGGGGGAGCAAAACGTGGCAGGAATGAAGGACCTGGAAGCGGCTTCGGGCGGTCTGAAGGAGATGGGACAAAAACTCTCGCTTCTGATCGAACGGTATACGGTGTGAGGCCCCGAGGTACGAAGGAGCGCTCATGAACCAGGCGGAGAGGGAATTTCTTGAGGAACTGCGCAGAGATTTTGTTCCGGAGGCGGAGGAGTATCTCCAGACCATCGTCTCCGGTCTGCTTGCTCTTGAAAAGAGTCCCGCAAGCTCTTCCGGGGTCATCGAGGAGGTCTTCCGGGCTGCCCATAGCCTCAAAGGGGCGGCGCAGGCGGTACAGATGCCGGGGGTCTCTTCGATATGCCAAGTTGTGGAGAGCGTCTTTTCAGGCATGAAAAAAGGGGTCCTTCATCTCTCCGAAGGAGATTTCGACATCCTCCAGCGTGCTGCCGATACTCTGTCCGCTATGATAGGCGCTCCGGAGAAGGAGGACGCGAGCGGCATAACTCCGCTGATTCATGAGATTGAAAGCCTGTTGGATCCGGCGGGCGGCGCCGCTCCGCCGAAAACGCCTTTGTTGCAGGGGAGCCGGAGACCGCACGCGGAGGAAGATGAGCCGGAGGGAAAAGTTGAAGCGCTCTCGCTTCCGGATCGCGCTCTTGCGTCTCATGCAGTCTCTCCGGCTGTAACGGAAGCCTCCCCGCAGCCGAAAGAAGAGCGCTCACGACATACCGGGCAGGAGACCGTGCGTATCGCCGCCTCGAAACTGGATTCGTTGCTGCTGAAGGCCGAAGAACTGATTTCGGTGAATCTTGCTCTGGAAGTCCGCATAGAGAATATACGGGAAATACTGTCGCTTTCCGCAGAGTTCAAAAGCGAGTGGGGAAAGACTCTTGACGCGCTCCGGAGGGAAGAGCAGGCCATTGAAAAGCTTCCCCAGAAATTGCAGGGTTTTTTACAGTCGGGAAGAGACTCTTTTCGAAAAATTCTCGAAACGCTGCGGGACATGGAAAAAGCGCTGCGTTCCGATCAGCGTGCCGCGAGCGGGCTTGTCCGCGATCTCCTCGAGGGAGCCAGGACTGTGCTGATGCTTCCGTTTTCGTCGCTCTTGCAGAGCTTCCCGAAAATAGTCCGCGATCTTGCGCGCGAGCTTGGTAAAGAAGCGAACGTGAACATACGGGGCGGGGAAGTCGAAGTTGACAAACGGATTCTTGAAGGATTGAAGGATCCTCTGGTTCATCTGGTGCGCAACTGCGTCGACCACGGACTGGAAAAGGCGGAAGATCGCCGCGCCGCAGGAAAACCTCCCGAGGGGACGATCACGCTTACGGTCTCTCAGACTGACGGGGGCAGGGTGGAAATTCTTGTTGCGGACGACGGAAAAGGGATCAATGCAGAAAAACTTCGCGAAATCGCCGTCAAAAACGGCCTGATCTCAAGGGAGGAGGCCGCGCTCCTCGACGATGCCGCTGCAATGTCGCTCATCTTCAGGTCAGGCGTTTCCACGAGTCCGCTTATTACAGATATTTCAGGGCGAGGGTTAGGAATGGCGATTGTTCAAGAAGGCGTCGAAGCCCTTGGAGGTAGCATCGTCCTTGAATCAAAGCCCGGAAAGGGGTCTTCTTTTCGCCTTTCTCTTCCGTTAACGCTTGCAACGTTCCGCGGAGTGCTGGTGGAGGAGTGGGGGCGAGTCTTTGTTATTCCATCTTCTGGTGTGGAGCGCGTGGCCAGGGTGGAGAAAAGCAAAATCAGGCTTATAGAACAAAGGGAGAGCGTGTCGTTTAACGGGACGCCGCTGGCGCTGGCGAGACTGGGACATATACTTGAGCTGCCGTCTCCCCCTGAACGGCTCAAGATACGGGAAACGTTGCCTCTCGTTGTGATTGGAGCCGGAGGGATCTCCGTGGCGTTTGGCGTCGATAAAGTGCTCAATGAACAGGATATTCTGCTCAAACCGCTTGGGAAACAGCTGGAGCGGGTGCGGAACGTCTCGGGCGCCACCGTGCTCGGATCGGGAATGGTCGTTCCCGTGCTCAACACGGCCGATCTTATCCGTTCTGTTCAGAGGAGCGGCGGGGGACGAGGTTTTCTTTCCGACCCGGAAGAGAAAAAAACCCGCAGAAACGTTCTCATCGCCGAGGATTCCATTACTTCGCGTACTCTCCTGCGGAATATTCTCTCCGCCGCAGGTTTTGATGTGCAAACCGCAGTGGATGGCCAAGAAGCATGGAATTTCCTCGCGAAGGGCGGGTTTCATATCGTGGTCTCCGACGTCGAGATGCCGCGGATGAACGGTTTCGAGCTGACGGCGAAAATTCGCTCCGACCCTGCGACGGCTGATATCCCAGTGGTGCTGGTGACATCCCTTGAATCCAGAGAGGACAGGGAACGGGGCGCAGAGGCCGGAGCCGACGCATATATCGTGAAAAGCGGTTTCGACCAGGGAAACCTTCTTGATGTATTGCGTCGTCTTCTGTAGAGTGTAAAAGAGAGGGGGCGTTCGGCATGGCGGATGTTCTCATTGTTGATGATTCCGCGTTGCTGCGCAGGATCTTGAAGCAGATGCTGAGTAAGGATCCGGGGCTGAACGTTATCGGGTGTGTCGAGAGCGGCGAAGCGGCGTTGCAGTTCCTCGAAAATACCAGGGTCGACGTTGTGACTATGGATATTCACATGCCGGGCATGGGCGGTTTCGACGCAACACGCCGGATCATGGAATCTCCGCATCCTGTGCCTGTGGTGATTATCAGTTCATGCTGGGATCCGAACGAAGTCGAAAAGACGTTCAAGGCTATGGATGCAGGCGCCGTGGCTATTCTCCCCAAGCCCGCAGATATCTCCTCAGGCGATGACGAATACTCTGCGGAGCTTCTGAAAACTGTAAACGAGGCTGCCGTATCAAAAGTAGGACGTCTGCGGCAGAGAAAAAGGCCGATGAAGAGCGATGATGCTCCACGGAATCCTCTCCAGCCCTCTCCGTCTCATGCAAACGGGCGATCTGAACGACGGATATCGCTTGTCGGCGTCGGCGCCTCGACAGGAGGTCCGCAGGCTCTTGCGGAGTTTCTTGCGCGGCTTCCGGCGGATTTCCCGCGCCCTCTCCTCGTCGTGCAGCATATAGCCGCCGGGTTTACCTCGGGATTGGCGGAGTGGCTTGGAAAAGTGACGCCTCTTCCGGTACGTGTCGCCCAAAATGGACAGAAGGCGATGAACGGCGTCGTCCATATTGCTCCCGACGGTTTTCATATGGGAGTTCGCCAGGGAGGTTTTCTTTCTCTTGCGAAAGATCCGCCGGAGCATATGGTTCGTCCGTCCGCGTCAGTGCTCTTCCGGAGCCTCGCCGCGGCGTATGGGGGAGCCGCGGCCGTCATCCTCTTCTCCGGAATGGGAAAGGACGGCGCCGCGGAAATGAAAACGCTTCGGAATATGGGGGCCGCTACGTTCGCCCAGGACAGAGAGAGTTCCGTTGTCTGGGGCATGCCCGGCGAGGCTGTGCGCCTGGATGCAGCGGAACATGTAGGATCTCCCGCGACGATCGCCTCCCTTCTTCTGGATCAGTTCCGTTAATCTGAGACCGGTGGCGCGCATGATTCTTTGGCGAGAGTGAAACGCACTTCATACGGGGGGAAAATATACCGAAAATATGGAGGGACCACTCCATGTTGAGCAGGATTGAAAGGGCTGACGTGATGAAAGAACATGCTGAGATCCTCATTGTCGAGGACAGTCTGACCCAGGCGAAGCGGTTGGAGCGTCTCCTTACGCAGAACGGCTACGTTGTGTACGTAGCCAGAAACGGCGCCGAGGGGTTGGAAGCCGCCGCCCGCAAAAAGCCCACGGTGGTGATCTCGGACGTCATGATGCCCGAGATGGACGGGTACGAGATGTGCAGGCGCATAAAGAACACCGAGGAAATCAAGGGGACGCCGGTGGTACTGCTCACCTCGCTCTCCGATCCGAGGGACGTGATCAAAGGGCTTGAATGCGGCGCTGACAATTTTCTTACAAAACCGTACGACGGCGAGCATCTGATCCGGCGTCTCGAACATATACTGACCAATCTGGAGCTGAGAAAAGCCGGGCAGGCGCAGATGACGGTCGAGGTTTTTTTCGCAGGGCAGTATCATCGGCTCACTGCGGACCGGATACAGATCATCGACCTGTTGCTCTCCACATTCGAGGCGGCCGTGCTGCAGAGCACGCAGCTTGAAAAGCTCGGCGGGGACTACCGGAATGCCCTCGAAGACGTGAAACGGGCCCAGGCCAACTTTCAGACGCTGATGGAAACTACCGGCGACGCCGTGATTGTGGCGGGCGATAACGGCACTATCTACTACGCTAACCCCGCCGCCGAGAATCTTTTTGACACCAAGGCGTCCGACCTGGTAGGACGTCCTTTTGCCTTCCCGCTCGACGTCAAGGGGGAAGAGCACAGGGAGATCACAATTTCACGGTCGGACGGGTCGAAGGTCGTGGGCGATATGCGCGTGGCAACCTCCAACTGGGACGGAGAGCTTGTTCAATTCGCCACCATTCGCGATATATCAGAGATGGTGCACCTTCGGGAGCTGTTGAAGACGGAAGCGATTACCGACGCGCTTACGGGGCTCCACAACCGGAGAGGGTTCATGCTCCTCGGAGAAGAGCTTCTGCGGAAGGCTCTTGAAAAGGAGTCGAACGCCCTCTGCTTCTTCGCCGATCTCGACGGGTTCAAGTCGGTGAACGACACGCTCGGTCACGAGGAGGGGGACAAAGTCCTCCAGGAGTCGGCGGAAGCGCTCAGAAAGACCTTCCGTTCTTCGGATATACTGGCAAGGGTCGGCGGGGATGAATTCGCGGCTCTCGTCCTTCACGATGCTGCGGGAAACGAAACGGATATCATCGGGAGGTTGCGGCAGGCGCTTGATACGATCAATTCGCGGAGCCTGCGATCCTACCGTATCGTGATGAGCGCGGGAATATCGCTTTGGGAGCCGGAAAACCCCATTTCTCTCGGCGAGCTGATGTCGGATGCGGACAAGAAGATGTATCGTGAAAAAGAGGAGAGAAAAAAAATTTCAAAGTAGCAGTTTTTTTACTGTTGACGTTTCCGTATGTACTGGCTATAATGTCACGAATAAATAAGATGTACACGCGATGATGCAGATTGCCTGCGTTCACGGTTGCCGCCAGAGAGAGAGATCCGAAGGCTGGAAGGTCTCTTCGGCAAGGGCGAAAGGCGCAAAGACTGCGGAGCGGGGGCTGAAACGGTCACGACCGGAAGTACGCCCACGGGAGGCTCCCGTTATAGAGCCGAGAGCGGGACGCAAAAATGCGTCCAAGCAGGGTGGTACCGCGAGACATATGGCTCGTCCCTTCATTGGGACGGGCCATTTTTCATATTTCGCCGGGAATGAAGAAAGAGGTGCGCGTACTTTGGGCAACAGTGATCACATCAATGAAAAGGGGCATTTCCTCTTCGGGGGTTGGGACACGGTGGAGCTTGCCGGACGATTCGGCACGCCGCTGTATGTCATCTCGGAGGAGATGATCAGAGCGCGGTGCAGATCTGTGAGAGAGACCTTTCTGAACCGCTGGGAGAACGTCTTTGCTGTGTATGCGGGAAAGGCGTTTTTGCCGCTTGCCATGTGCAGGATTGTTCAGTCGGAGGGGTTGGGGCTTGATCTTGTTTCCGGAGGGGAACTGTACACTGCTCTCGCGGCGGGGTTTCCTCCGGAGAAGACGTTTTTCCACGGCAACAGCAAGACAAGGGAGGAGCTGCGTTTCGCTCTTTCTTCGGGAGTGGGGCGAATAGTCGTCGATAGCATGAGCGAACTGGAGACGCTCGAGGAGGAGGCGGCCGCAGCGGGGAAAAAGCCTGCGGTTCTCTTTCGGGTGGCGCCCGGAGTGGACGCGCACACGCATAAATACATTCTGACGGGGCATACCGGCTCGAAATTCGGATTTCCTCTCGCCGGCGACTCGCTGAACGCGGCCGTCCGCCGTGCTTCCGCTTCGGAGCATGTGTGTCTGAAAGGGTTTCATTTTCATATCGGCTCGCAGATCTTCGAGAATACGTCGCACGTCATGGCCGTCGAAATCATGGTACGCGCCATCGCCGGATTCAAGAAGGAAATCGGTTTCGTCACCGAAGAACTCAACATGGGAGGAGGGTACGGGGTGGAGTTCGCACCCGAAGGCACGACTCCCCGTATCGACGCGTTCACCGACGCTATGATGCGCACTCTCGAAGAGGAGTGTCGCTCAGCGGGCGTCGACCGTCCGCGCGTGATCATAGAGCCCGGGCGCTGGATTGTCTCCGAGGCGGGGATTACGCTCTATACGGTCCAGGCGATCAAAAAGATCGACGGCATCGTAACCTATGCGAGTATCGACGGAGGAATGACCGACAACCCCAGACCCTCGCTCTACGGGGCGAAGTACTGGGCGGTCGCCGCGGGAAAGATGAATCGCGAGGCGTCGGCGAAAGTGACTGTGGCGGGACGATGCTGCGAGTCAGGCGACATTCTTATCGAAAATTTGAAAACGCCGCCGTTGGAGCGGGGGGATCTGCTTGCCGTGCTCAATACCGGCGCGTACACCTTCTCCATGGCGAGCAACTACAACCGACTCCCGCGCCCTGCCGTGGTGCTGGCGAGCGAGGGGAGAGCGGACGTGATCGTTCCCCGGCAGAGCTACGAGGACCTTATCCGCGGAGAGTCTCTGCCCGAACATTTACGATAGAACTGGTTCCTGAATTTGTACGCGGAGGTGGGGCCTGAGAAGAATCGTTGCGGGAAAAGGCGGGAATCCGTGAAACGGGCTTCGCGCGGGTGATCAACCCGGCGCGGCGGAACACGAAACACATCACAAGGAGGTAGGAAGAGATATGAAAAAGAGTCTTGCGTTGTTTGGAGTACTGCTTCTGCTCGTCTTTGCCGGATCGGCGTTTGCGGCTGATGTCATCAAAATAGGCCACACGGTCTCCCTCACCGGCGGCGCTTCCATGTGGGGGCAGTCCGAGGCCCGGGCGCTCGATATGCTGGCGAAGAAGATCAACGAGGCCGGAGGCGTTCTCGGCAAGCAGATCGAGTTCGTCAGGTACGACAACCGGAACGACGGCGTGGAAGCGGTCAACGTGGCCCGTCGCCTTGTTTCGGACGGAGTTGTCGCCGTCATCGGCCCGGCGCAGAGCGGCAATTCCATCGCGTCGGCCCCGGTCTTCGAGAGGGGAAAAATTCCCATGGTCGTGACGACTGCGACCAACCCCTACGTCACGATTGATCAGCGCTCGAACAAGGTCCGTCCCTTCGCCTTCCGTCCCTGCTTCATCGACCCCTTCCAGGGAACCGTGGCGGCACGTTTCGCCGTGACCGACCTCGGCGCGAAAAAGGGCGCCATCCTCTATGACGTGGGTTCGGACTACGGCCAGTGGCTTGCACGTTATTTCGAAGAGGCCTTTGTGGCCAAGGGCGGCGAGATCGTCGCAAAGGAGGCCTTCCGCACCGAGGAGCTTGACTACCGCGCGCAGCTCGGCAAGATGAAGGACCTCGCTCCCGACGTCATCTTCATTCCGACAAGCCAGAAGGAAGCCGCCATGGCGGCGAAGCAGGCTCGCGATCTTGGGATCAGCGCCGTTCTTCTGGGTACCGACAACTGGGGCAGCCCCGATCTCATCGAGCTGGGCGGCAGCGCCATCGACGGCGGCTACTTCGTCAACCTGACGGATCTCGCCGACCCGGATATCCAGGAATTCGTCGCCGAGTACAAAGCTGCATTCGGCGAGGAGCCCGTGCTGCCGAACCCGGTTATGGCGCAGGATGCGCTGCTGATGATCGTCGACGCCATCGCCAGAGCGGGAAGCGTCGAGGGCGACGCGGTTGCGGAAGCCCTGGCAACCATCAAGGATCTGAAAGTCACCAGCGGCGTGCTCACCATCAACGCGGAGGACCACAACCCGCTCGACAAGCCGGCGGTCATCCAGCAGGTGGACGTAACCAACAAGACCTTCAAGTTCGTCAAGAAGTACGTTTCCGTCGACGATTAGCAGCGGCTTGTTTTCACAGGAGCGTGCTGAACACGTTCTCCGAACATCGTATCGAAACCGAAGGGTGCGGGAATCTCTCCCGCGCCCTTCATCCGGAGGCCCGGGGACTCCGCGGATTCAGCGTTCCTCCCCAATATGCTCAAAGGATGTGTGAGCCGGTTTGTTTCTTCAAACTCTGATTACTGGCCTCTCGATTGGAGGCATCTATGCCCTGATGGCCGTGGGGTACTCCCTCGTCTTCAGCGTGTTGAATTTCAGCAACTTTGCCCACGGAGCGGTGATCATGCTCGGGGCGTACGTGGGGCTCGCACTGGCGACGAAGTTCAGCCTGGGGCTGGGACTCGTGATCGCGGGAAGCGTCGCCGGAGCGGGGATTATCGCGGTGCTCAACGAGCGCCTTGCCTACTCCAGCCTCCGGCGGAGAAAGGCGCCTTCGCTCTACCTGATGATCAGCGCAATGGGGTGCGCAGTCTTTTTGGAGAACATGGTGTACGCGACCATCGGCTCCCGTTTCTACGCCTTTCCCGAGTTCTTCGGACGGCAGATCATCGACCTGTGGGGGAGCAGTGTCAGTCTCCTCGACATGGGGGCCTTTCTCTTCGCGCTTGCCGCCATTCTTGGGCTGCATCTCTTCATCAGCCGGACGCGGACGGGCATCGCCATCCGCGCGGGCGTCTCGGACATGACAATGTGCTCCCTGATGGGAGTGGACCTTGACAGGCTCATCGCCATCGTCTTTCTTCTCGCGGGAGCATTCGCGGGAGTGGCGGGAGTCTTTCTCGGGATAAAGTATCTTGTCTACCCGACCATGGGGTGGGTGACCAACAAAGCGTACATCGCCGCCGTGATCGGCGGTCTCGGCAGCCTCCCCGGAGCGCTTGCCGGAGGGCTCATCCTCGGCGTGGTCGAGACGTTCGTCTCGACGTACGTCTCCAGCGTGCTGCGCGACGTCTTCAGCTTCACGCTGCTGATCGCGTTCCTGGTGTTGCGTCCCAACGGTCTCCTCGGGCGCGACGGAGAGGAGAAGGTCTAGCCATGGACTATATTCTCTCCATCGTTATCCTTGCGGGGATCAATATGATCGCCGTGCTCGGGCTTTCCATCTTCACCGGGTTTACCGGCCTCTTCTCGCTGGGGCACGCCGCCTTCGTCGCCGTCGGCGCGTACACCTCCGCCATCCTCACGTACTACTATTACGTCGACTACTATCTGGCGCTCGCTGCGGGAGCTGCGGCCGCCGGAATCGTCAGCCTGATCATCGGCGTGCCGACGCTCAGGGCGAAACTTCGAAGCGACTACTTCGCCATCGCCGTGCTCGGCTTCGGCGAAGCCCTCAGGGTGCTTCTGGAAAACCTTGAGATCACGAACGGCGCGCGCGGGCTTCCGGGGATCGACAACTTCACCACGCTGCCCATTGTTTTTCTCTGTCTTGCCGGAGGGATCTTCGTCGCCCGCAACTTCCTTCGCTCCCGCTGGGGAGCGGCGTGCATCGCCATCCGCGAGGACCCCATCGCAGCCGAGACGGCGGGCGTCAGGCTCTTCAGAACCCGCCTGCTCTCCCTCGTCGTGAGCGCCGTCTATTGCGGTCTCTCGGGAGGGTTGCTCGCGCACTTTCTCTCGTTCATCCAGCCCCAGATGTTCACGCTGGTGCAGTCGACGCAGCTTCTCGCGGCGGTCATCGCCGGGGGTATGGGGAGTATCTCGGGGCCGTTGATCGCCTCCTTCGTTTTCATCGCGCTCCCCGAGGCGCTCAGAGTGGCGCAGATGTGGCGTCTTGTTGCATACGGCCTGCTCCTTGTGCTCATCATGGTCTATCGGCCCCAGGGACTGATGGGGTACTCCGAGGTCGCTTCATTCTTCCGGAGGAAATCCGGCCCGGAAGGGGGGCGGCGTTCATGAGCGAATCGAAAGTATTGCTCTCTGTTGCGGGCCTGACAAAGGACTTTGGCGGAATACGCGCCGTGGACTCCTTCTCTTTCGAGGTCCGAGAGGGCTCGATCACAGGTATCATCGGTCCGAACGGCGCGGGGAAGACGACGGTCTTCAACCTCGTCACAGGATTGTACAAACCGACTTCGGGAACGATCCGTTTCCTAGGAGAGGAGATCGGCGGCAACCGCCCGGATGTCATCGTCCGCCACGGGATCGCAAGGACGTTCCAGAATATACGTCTTTTCAACCGGCGGACCTGCCTTGAAAACGTACTCACGCCGCTGCTCCAGAGGGAGCGGTGCAGCTTCCTCGGCGCGATGCTCGGATTGCCGTCCGTCCGCAGAATGGAACGCGCGCTTCACGACAAGGCGCATTCCCTGCTGTCCGCATTAGGACTCGACGCGTACGCTTCTTTCGAGGCGAGCACGCTCCCGTACGGATTGCAGCGCAAGCTTGAAATCGCGCGCGCGCTTGCCACGGAGCCGTCGCTTCTGCTGCTCGACGAACCCGCGGCCGGTATGAACCCGGAAGAGACGCACAGTCTCGCGAACCTTATCGCGGAGGTGCGCGAGAAGTTCAATGTGACGATTCTTCTCATCGAGCATCACATGGATCTCGTAATGAATATCTGTTCGCCCATCGTGGTGATGAACTTCGGCGCGCTGCTGGCGACAGGAACGCCCGAAGCGGTACGGGCGAACCCGGAAGTCGTCAAGGCTTATCTGGGTGAAAGGAAAGAAAAAAGATGAGCGCTCTGCGGGTTGAGAATCTGAACGTCCATTACGGAACTATCCATGCAGTGCAGGGAGTTTCGTTCTCCCTTGAAGAGCGGGAGATCGTCTCGATCGTTGGGTCGAACGGCGCGGGGAAGTCGACCGTCATGTGGACGCTCGCCGGAGTGGTGGAACGCTCCGGCGGTTCGGTGGACATCTTCGGTGAATCCCTCCCGACGAAGCCGCATGAGATCGTCGCGCGAGGCCTTGCGCTTGTCCCGGAACGTCGCCGTCTCTTTTCGGCGCTTACTGTGTCGGAGAATCTGATCATGGGGGCGTACCGGCGGAAGGCCGATGCGAGCGTCGAAGAGGATATGGAGCGCTGCTTCCAGCTCTTCCCGATCCTGAAGAAACGGCTGAATCAGCGCTCGGGAACGCTTTCGGGGGGAGAGCAGCAGATGCTCGCCATCTCGAGAGCCTTGATGAGCAAGCCGAGAATTCTCCTTCTGGACGAACCGTCCCTCGGTCTCGCCCCTCTTCTCGTGGAGACGCTGATGGAGACTATTCTCAGGATTCGTAGCGAGGGAATGACCGTCCTGCTGGTGGAGCAGAACGCGACCCAGGCTCTTGAGATCAGCGACCGAGGGTTTATCCTGGAGGCGGGGCGTTTCCAGAAAAGCGGGCCTGGCAAAGAGCTCGCAGGAGACCCGGAGATCCGGAAGGCCTATCTCGGCGGCTAAACCTGAGGGACTCCGACGACTGCGGAAAAAACGCGGGATTGCCGGTGTCTGTTTCGGGCAGAATCCGGGTATTGAATGCTGAGGGATTGATTCAGGAGGCGGTAAGCCTCGGATCATCCCTCAGCATTGTTTTGTACTCTCTCAGGATTCGTCAGACTCCGGAGGAACTCCCGTTGAGCGTTCTTCGCACCGTGGCGATGCTCTCCATGATGCGCTTCGCCACGTCGGGGCGGTTCATCGTGTAAAGGTGGATACCGTCGGCGCCCCAGGAGAGAAGATCGATGATCTGCTCCGTCGCGTAGGCGATCCCCGCCTCTGAAAGAGCTTCGGGAGAGTGCTCGTAGCGGGACATGATGCGGGCAAAACGCGGCGGGATCGACGCGCCGCAGAGGGAGACGATCCTCCCGATCTGCCGTGCGTTGAGCACCGGCATGATTCCTGCCAGCACCGGAACAGCGATTCCCAGGGCGCGTATTCTGTCCATGAAACGGAAGAAGATTTCATTGTCGAAGAAGAGCTGCGTGATAAGAAAGTCCGCTCCCGCATCGACTTTCTCCTTCAGGTGGAGGAGATCCTCCTCAAGTGAAGGCGATTCCGGGTGCCCCTCGGGGTAGGCCGCAGCGCCGAGGGAGAAGTCTCGAAAATGTCCGCGCCGGATATGATGGATAAGGTCGGATGCGTGCTGAAAGTGGTTCTCTCCGCCATCCGGGCGGGGATCTCCCCGCATTGCGAGTATATTGCAGACACCTTCCTGCTCCAGATCCTCCATTACTTTTTCAACCTCCGCCGGGGAAGAACCCATGCAGGTGAGATGCGCAAGAGAAACAAGCCCCCACCGGTTATGCACCGCGGAGGCTATCTCCACGGTCCTGTCGCGGCTGCTTCCTCCGGCGCCGTACGTAACGCTGATGAAATCGGGAGAGAGCTCTTTCAGCCCGGCCACGGTTTTGAATACCGTCTCTATAGGCGTTTCCGGTTTCGGAGGAAATATCTCGAAGGAGATCGCCGGACGCGTTCGCGAGAGAAGATCACGGATAAGCATAGCGCGTGCATACCTCCTTTTTACTGATTTTTTCGGCTCGCCATGAGCGATTCGACAAGCCGGACCGAGCTTACCGCATCGGGAGCGTAGCCGTGCGCGCCGATGGTCCGGGCGAAGTCCTCGCTCACGGAAGCGCCGCCGACGATGACGAAAACCCCCGGAAGGCGGCGTACGATTTCCGTCGTCGTCTCCGCCATTCTTTTCATCGTCGAGGTCATCAGTGCGGAGAGCCCTACGAAATCGAACGCTCCCTTTTCGGCCTCTTCGAGAATACGTGCGGAGGGGACGTCCTTCCCCAGGTCGACCACTGTGAAACCGTGGCTCTTGAGAACCGTGCCGACGACGTTCTTCCCCAGGTCGTGCAGGTCTCCTTCAACAGTGGCGAGGAGCACTCTCCCCTTCGACGCGATCCCACCCGATCGCTCCACGAGCTCCATAGCGAGTTCGCAGACATGCTGCGCGGTCTCCGCCGACGAGATAAGCTGGGGAAGGAAGAAGGCGCCGCTGTCGTAGCGCTTCCCCACCTCTTCAAGCGCGGGAATGACTCCTTTGTTCACCACGTCGAGCGGGGTTGTTCCTGAGCCGAGAAGTTCCTGCGCATTCGCCTCCGCCTGCTGCGCGTCGCCGCGAAGTATCGAAAGGGCGAGCGGCAGGAACCGGGGGTCGACGGCGAGCGTTTCGTCTCTTGCGGACTGACCCGCGGCGTGTGCCGCAGGACGGGGCGCGTCGGAAGGCGCGGAGAACGAAGCGGCCGCGCCGAGGAAGCGACGCCCTCCCGCATCGCGTCCTGCAAGCGTCTCCGCTGCGGCGAGGGTCTCCATCATGGAGCGGTCGAGCGGGTTCATAATGGCGGCGTCCAGCCCCGCGGCGACGGCCATCGCGAGGAACGTCCTGTTGAGGAGCGAACGGGCGGGCATGCCGTGCGAGACGTTGCTCACCCCCAGAACCGAGGCGATCCCCTGCTCTCTGAGGAAGGTCAGGGCGGAGAGCGTGACCGCCGGAGCGGCGTGATCCGCGCCGACGGCAAGCGTCAGTCCGTCGACGATGAGGCCTTCACGCGGAAATCCCAGAGAGTCCGCGCTTTCGAGAATCTTAAGGATGACTCTTTTACGGGCCTCTTCGCTTTCGGGAAGACCGTTCTCGTCGATCGGAAGCACGACCGCCGCAGCGCCGTGGCGCTTTGCCAGCCCCAAGCCGGGGAAGAGGGAGTCCTCTCTGGCGGTGAAGGAGTTGATGAGGGGGATACCGGTAACGGCCCCGAGCCCTGATTCAAGCACCAGGGCGCTGTCGCTGTCGATGGAGAGCGGCAACGCAGTGGACTGGCCTGCGGCGGAGACTGCGGCGGCCATTGCGGCTTGCTGATCGATCGTCGGCAACCCGACGTTCACGTCGATGACATGCGCGCCCGCTTCCGTCTGCAGCCGCGCCTCCTCGCGGAGCGTCGTCCAGACGAAGCGTTCGACCTCGTCCCTGAGCGGGGATTTGCGCGAGACGTTGATCCGCTCGCCGATGATGCGGAAGGGGTGTCCCGGCCCCGCAAGCACGAGGCGGCTCCGGCTTGCCAGCGGAACTCCCCGGACGGGAGCGCGTTTCTTCGGGTGGATACCGCGTACTGCCGCAACGAGAGCGGCGATGTGCTCAGGAGTGGTGCCGCAACAGCCGCCGATCACCGTCGCCCCGGCCTCGGCAAGGCCTTTCCCCCATGTTGCGAAGACCTCGGGGGAGCGGTACTCTTCGTTGCCCGGAAGTCCCGCGTTCGCGTAGACAAAGACCGGAAGGCCCGCGTGCTCCGACAGGACCTCTACCGTCGAGATGTACGCTTCCGGACCCACGCCGCAGTTGGCGCCCACTCCGGCGGCGCCCTGATAGGCCGCCCAGCGAGCGGCAACTTCCGGCGGGGTTCCCGTGACGGTTCTGCCCTTTTGGTCGAACGTGAAGCTCACCACAAACGCGCCGTCGGGATTTACGTCCTTGGCGGCAAGGACAGCCGCCTTGGCCTCCCGGAGGTCGATCATCGTTTCGATGAGAAGAAAGTCCGCCCCGCCTTCCAGAAGCCCCTCCATCTGCGTGCGGAAAGAGGCGTAAGCCTCGTCGAAGGTCAGTGAGCCGAACGGCGCCAGAAGCTCGCCAAGCGGGCCGACGGAACCGGCGACGAGCGCGCACTCTCCGGCTGCGCTCTTCGCGAGGCGCGCAGCCCGTGCGTTGATCTCGCGCGCCTTTTCCCTAAGCCCTCTGTGGGCCATTTTTATCGGGGTTCCGCCGAAAGTGTTTGTCTCTATGATGCGCGCCCCGGCGTTTATATAGGCGGCATGGATGCCGGCGACTACTTCCGGACTGTGAATGTTCATCTCCTCCGGCAGCATCGGAGGGGTCCACCCCTTCTCCGCGAGCAGCGTCCCCATACCGCCGTCAAGCGGCACAATCGCGCGGTGTTCTTCGATCCAGCGGATGAATTCTTGTTTGTTCATTTTTCTTCCCCCTCTGCGCTCCGTATAAGTTTATCAATATAGCAAAAAGAACTGAAGAAGGATAGTGTAAAATATAGAAGGAAAAGAGGAGGAGGGAAAACAATGATTCCTTTTGTGAAGATGCAGGGTAACGGCAACGATTTTATTGTCTTGGATAACAGGGATGTGCGTTTTTCATCTGATGATCTTTTTTCTATGGCGCGAACGTATTGCCGCAGACGAAGCTCGCTCGGAGCGGACGGGATACTCGTTGTGGAAAATTCGCAGGAGGCTGATTTTACGATGCGTCTCTTCAATGCCGACGGCAGCGAGGGAGAGATGTGCGGAAACGGCGCCCGCTGCATCGCGAGATATGCTTTCGAAAAGAAGATCGCAGGAAACGAGCAGTCGTTTTCAACTCTTGCAGGTATTATGAAAGCGGTTGTAACGCCTCCGTTCGTCGATCTGGACATGGGGACTGTTCCTCTTTCTTCCGGCTGGTTCAACCGCCCTCTCTCGGTAGGCGCTAGATCGTTCGATACATCCTTCCTCGTGGTCGGCGTTCCGCACCTTGTCCTTTTCCTTGAAGAGGACGCGCTCACCCGGGAAGAGACAATAGAGACGGGGCGCGAGTTATGTCATACCTACGCGCTTTTTCCCAACGGGACAAATGTTAACTTTGTCGTGCCGAATGACGACACACATATAGCTTCAGTAACCTACGAAAGAGGTGTGGAGGATCTCACCGATTCCTGCGGCACAGGTTCAACAGCGTCCGCTATTGCGTGGGTTCTTCGGAACGCCGCTGTTCCTTCCGGAACGGTCGTAGAGGTAAAAAACCCGGGAGGAGTCAATTTCGTGACGCTCAGCTTCGATCACTCAAGCGAGTTCGTAGCGGCTTCTCTCAAGGGACGCGCCCTCATGGTTGCGGAGGGCGCTCTTTTTGAAAATTAAAGAGATAGAATGTTATAATGAGAAAAGCATATCACGATTCGGATGGGGGAATGTAGAGGACGCGTCGTCAATGACGCGAAGAAAGGGAGGTAGAGAACCATGAAGAAGCTGTTCATTGCGTTGGTTGTTCTTGTAGCGCTCGCCGGACTGGCAGTGGCGACAATGGATTTCGCCGGCGATCTTGTGGTACGGGAGGCAGGTTCCGCCGTAAAGGAGTATCTCGGCGCCGACCTCGTGGTTGCGGGAATCAAGGGGAACCCTGTCAAGGGTTTCTCGATGCAGGGAGTATCGCTGAAGAAGGACGGTCAGCCTCTCTTCAGCGCGAAATTCCTTGATGTCTCGCTCAACTTGGCGTCGTTGCTCTCGAAGTCGCCGAAGTTGAGCCTGCTCTCCGTCGGAGGCGTCGAGATCGATGCCGACCGTCTGGCGGCCCAGGTTGCGCAGTTGAAGTTCGAGGGCGGAGGCGGCGGCGAGATACCGATAGAGACAGTACGTTTCGTCGAGAGCGTTGTCGTCTCCAAGTGGGCCAGAGCAGATATCACCAAACTCGACCTCTCCTTCAAGGGAAAGGAGATTCTTGCCGACGTTGATATGGCGGTCAACAAGGTTCCCGTCAAGGGGAGTACCACCGCGCTTCTCGACGGTGAAAACGTCGATATCCGCTCGCTGGCGATGAACGTCGGGAAGGGTTCAGTATCGGCTTCCGGAAAAGTAGCCCCCTCTCTTGCGGTGAGCGGCAATCTCAAGGAACTCGATCTGAAGGAACTGATCTCCTTCTGGCCCGTCGTTTCCGCCGAAGGCTTCGACGGCGCTGTGTCGCTCTCCTTCCGCGGAGACGGAGAGTGGAATGCCCCGGCATTGGCGGGGGATATGGAGTACGCCGGAAAATCGCTGCTCGGGTATCCTGTGGAGAGCGTCAAGGCGAAGTGGACGCTCGGCAGGGACAAGCTGTCCGTCGAGGGGCTGGATGCACGGGTGCTCGGTATGCCGCTCGCAGGCGGCATGTCTCTGGGGTTTGCCGCCGGGAAAGCGCCGGTTGTCGATCTTTCGCTCTCCGGATCGGGGATAAAGCTCGCTGAACTGAAGAAGGTCTATCCGGACATTGGAGACGTCTCGGGCGAGGTCGACAAATTCACGATCAACCTTGCCGGAACGATGGAGACGCTTTCGGGCGTGATCGAGTTCAGCGCCACGAAACTGGGGCTCATGGGGTACTCGGTTTCCGAGTCCCGCGCGCAGGTGAAGCTGACTCCCGAGACGGCGACCGTGAGCGCGAAGTCGCAGTTCGAAGGCGCGCCCATAACGGCTCAGGGGTCGATCAACGAATACATGACCGCGCCGAAGCTCAATCTTACAATAAATGTCAGAAGCTTGAATCTGACGAAAATCGCATCGTCCTTCCCTCAGTTGAAGGAGCTGGCCCTTCAAGGGGGCGCGAACGCGGACGTGTGGGTTAAGGGGACTGCCGCGGCTCCTGAAGTCACAGTCAAGGTGTGGAGCGAGAAGATCTCGGCGATGAAAGAGGCGATCGAATCGCCGACGGTGATGCTCTCGCTCAAGGGAGAGACAATCACCATATCGAACGCCGCGGCGAAATGGCGGGGCGCTGCGATCGCCGCCTCGGGAACCGTCGAGGGGAGCGAGAAACTGAATATCACCGCGACGCTCGAAAACATCCAGCCCGGCGCCATCGCGCCGTTCTACCCGGACATCGCCCAGTTAAAAATCAAGGGCGCAGTGACTGCAAAAGCTGTGATCACAGGCAAACCCGCCGCTCCGAAGATCGACCTGACGCTCTCCTCTGGCAGCCTCGGCCTTCTCGACAGCGTCTCTTTTAAGAATCTGAAAGCGACGACGTCGCTGGTCGGCGACCCAAAAGCGCTTGAAAAAGCGGATATCGATCTGAACATCTCCGCAGCATCGGCCGCAGCGGAAGGCATAGGTCTTTCGGACCTTGCGCTGAAGCTGAAGAAGTCCGGGCAGAAGATCACGATCCTCTCTGCAGGAGCCAAGAGCGGGGCAGGTTCCGTCTCCGCCGCCGGGGCGGTTGCGTTGCCGGCAAAAGCCGGAGAAAAAGGAAATCTTGATCTCACCGTCACCATAGCGAAGGCCGATCTGGCGTTCCTCGCCGCCGCCGGAGGGCTGGGAGTTCCTCTCGCCGGAACGCTCGACGGTTCGGTTGCGCTCAAAGGCGCTCTCGACGCGCCGTCGCTTGTTCTCAAGGCCTCCTCTCCGAAGATCTCCGTTGCGGGAATGACTGCGACGGACCTTTCCGCCGCGCTTTCAGGCACTATGAAGGACATGAAGATCGACGATTTTAAGGCAAAATTCGGCGGAGGGTCTCTCTCTGCGAAGGGCGGCGTTACACTGGGGGCGACGCCCGCTGTTACGCTCGATATTTCGGGAAGCGATCTCGATCTTGCCGCGCTTGTTTCCGGGATGCCGGATGCGAAGGAGCTGGGCATCGGCGGAAAGCTTAACGTCTCCTTCAACGGACGTTTTGCAGGAGCGGCGGGCAAGGGACAAGGCTCTATCTCCTCTCCGGCGTTTACTGTCATGGGCCTGAAGGGCTCGAACCTTTCGTACCCGATCGCTCTTGACGGAAACTCCATCTCCTCGAAGGGGGCCTCTCTCTCCTTCTACGGAGGTACCCTGCGAGGAGGCGGCGCGCTCGACATCAAGACGATGAAGTTCTCGCACACCGTCGAGCTCAATGGGGTGGATGTGAACAGTGTTGCGCAGGATTTCACAGGCGGTCTCGAAGGAAAGATCGGCGGTCTCGCCAAGGGGTCCGCGAGCATCTCCGGCGCGCTCGAGCCGAAACTTGCGTACTCCGGAAAGGGGAGCGTGACCATCGGAGAGGGGAGCATCACCGGCTTCAAAGCGGTGCAGCTCCTGACGGCGCTCTATAGGTCGGGGGTGCGCTACAGCAGCGTGACCGCCCCTTTCAGACTGGAGACAGGACGCTTTATTCTTGAGAAGGGAACAAAGGCGAACGCGCCGCAGAACGATCCTCTCTATAAGTTCCTCACGGCCGAGGGACCGATCGGTCCCAAGGGGGCGCTCAACCTTCAGTGCGCGGGGAACGTCAATCTGCAGGTGCTCAACGCGCTCACAGGCGGGGCCATCGGCGGGCTGACCGCCGGTTCGCTGGAAGATGCGCTGAAAGGGTTACTGGGCGGCCTGCAAAGCGGTATGGAGAAGGCCGATTTCAGAGATATTTCCTTTACTCTGAAAGGAACGACGGAGAAACCCGGCGTCTCCAATTTGAAGATCGCCCCGGGTGCGCAACAGCCCGGGCAGCCCGCTCCTACGGGACAGCCGGCCGAGCCGCAGGATCCGAAAAAGAAGCTGGAACAGATGCTCATAGAGCAGATTGTGAAGCCTTCAAAGCCTGCGCAACCGGAGCAGCCTCAACAGATGCAGCCGGCGCAGCCCGACGCGCCCGCTTCGTCTCCTACGCCTGCGCCGACGCCGACTCCGGAGAAGAAACCGGAAGATATTATCAAGGACAAAATTCTCGAATCCATATTCAAGTAGCGACGTAAAGGGGGAGGCGCACGCCTCCCCCTTTACGTATGATCAAAACCTTTCCCCGCGCGATGGAGAGTTGTATCCTTCAAAGCGGGATCAGTCGATATGTGCTTATCGCTTCCTGTAGTTTGTGGGTCCCTCCGGCCACGAGGTTGTCTTCAGCCACTCTTTCGGATAGCCCAAAGGCCGGCCGATCTTTCCTCCCTCGGTCAGCAGCCCGTCGTTATACTTCACGATGAGATGTTCAGCCAGATTCCACCACTGTTTCAGCGTATCCGCCGTGTTCCGTTCGGCGAATTCCGTGAGATAGGTCCTCGCTCCGGCCGGGTTCGTCCTGTGCAGGTCGACTGCTTTGCGTTCGACGATCTCCAGCGTCTCCAGGAAACCGTTTTCAAGCTGGTCCTGCATATCGGCGATCTCCTTGTGCATGTAGCTGTACTTGAGCCCGGCATAGTTTGCGAGGAAGTTGAATGTCCACCACGCGCTCTCGCGGGAAAATTTCGTCGTATCGCAGACTTCGACCGAGCTCGGAAGACGGTTGACGCCGATGTGGAACGGGATGAAGACCGTGTCGGACGGCTTGTCGAGACCGAGCCACATCCTCCCCCCGACGGGCGAGGGGAGCCAACTCCTGGCTTGGGCGACGAACACGTAGCCGCAGTACGTCACAGAAAGCGGACGTTCCCATGCGCCTTCCAGCACGCGCTTCGGATCCCCGACGTCGCCGGCGCCGTCGTAAGGGCCGTAGAATCTGTCGGGGTAGCCGAACGGTCCGGCCGCCGCTCCCTTGGTGAGGTCGAACTCCGTTCCCTCGTAGTGATCGCGGTGGAGGCGCATCACGTCGCGCACCGTAAGTTTTTTATCAGGCGCCGCGGAGAAGGGGTAGTCTTTCGTAAAACCGTCCTCGACCCACGGAGAGTAGTTCTTCGAGGGAGCGACCAGCGAGAGGACCCGCCAGACCCTTCTAAGAGAGTAGTACGGATGGTTGTACTCGCCGAGACTCACCGTGCGCAGCCAGTCGAGCATTCCGTCCTCCGGCTTCCACCAGCCGTGTTTTTGGGCTATCTCGTGGAGATTTTTCGAGAACATCATATCGGGGTCGTCAGGATTCACCTCGCGGATGCGGAATTGGTTCGCCGCGACGAAGATTTCTCCGTCCGGCACTTTTTTCGCAACCCAGAGACCGCCCTTCCCCTCGGGAGAGGGCGCCATCTCGATGATCCACCCCTCTTCGGTGTCCGCGACGGGGAGCGTCTCTCCGGTACCGTAGAGGCCGTACTCCTCGATCAGCGAACCGATGAGGAGAATCGCCTCTCGGGCGGTGCGGCAGCGTTCGAGGGCGATACGGGATAGCTCGGAAGAGTAGAGGATGCGGCTTCCCGGCTCTGGATCGGGGGAGACCTTCGAACCGTCGGTGCACTCGCCGAACATGAGCTGATGCTCGTTCATGATGCCGTAGCTGCCGTCGAAGTAGGCGTACGTCTCCTTCGCCTGCGGGATGAATCCAAGCGGAACGGATTTCGGTCCCGGCGTGTCGTATCCCGGGCCGCGCTCGCTCGTTACCATCCGGGGGTAGACAAACGAGTTGTACTGCGGAAATTCACCCATTGCGGCGGCGGTGCAGTATACGGGTCTCATGGACCCGGGGGCGTATTGCTGCGCCGGGACGTAGATGATCCTCTGGTCCATGAGGTCGTTGTCGTCGGAGTGAGAGATCATTACCGAGCCGTCGGCGGAGGCTCCCTTGGTGACGAGGATCGTGGTGCACCCCTCGACTGCGGGAGCAGCGAGCAACAGGAAAAGGAGGAACAGTACAAGACTTCGCGCATGTTTTTTCATGGTATCGCCCTCTTTCGAAAAGATTGACTGCGTCTATGCGACCTCAAAAAGAGAGCGTCGCCGCTCTCTTGTATTGTCGGGCGGGCGGATCAAGAATATGGAACGCGACGGGGTTCGTATTCGTAGTATACGGCTGTGCGGGAGATGCTTCAAGATAGAGATGGCGGAGATCAGAACACAATGACTGACTCTTTTGTTTTTTTGAGTTTGGCGCTGAGACGAGCTTTTTCACGGAAGCAATGGGATATAATTAAAATGGTCTTTGACGAATCCCAAGGGGGGCTGATGTTCTATGACCGACCTATTATTCTGGATGAAGACGACGAGTTCCTACAGGGCTTTCCGTCTTCGCTGGACGGCACGATGATATGCCTGAAACGCAGTGACGCACTCGCGCTTATTTCAAAAGAGCGCTCGGTAACCTACGCCGGGCTTTGCGATATGATCTCCCGGTACTCAGCGCTCATATCGAGCACGCCGTGCACGAAGGTCGCTATTTTCTCGGAGAACCGGCCGGAGTGGGTGTATATCATGTATGCCGGCTGGAAGAGCGGTTATACCGTGGTGCCGATAGACTACATGTCCCCGGCCGATGAGGTGGCGTATATCCTCGCCGACTGTAAACCCGAGAAAATTTTTTGTTCCCGCAGGAAGTTGCCCGAGCTCGAAAAAGCACTTTCCTCTCTCTCCTACGCTCCAGAAATTTTGGTATTTGAAGAATGTCTTCTTCCTCCGGGAGCGAATGCCTCCGGAGATCATTTCCTCGAACGCGACGACGATGATACTGCTCTGATAATTTATACATCGGGCACCACCGGAAGCCCGAAGGGCGCCATGATCTCCTTCGCCAATATTGCGGCGAACGTCAGGGCTGTGAGCGAAGCCGCTCCGATTTTCACCCCTGAATCGCGGGTTCTGGTGTTGCTGCCCATCCATCACGTGCTTCCTCTGGGAGGGACAATCCTCGCCCCTCTCTTCGTGGGAGCGTGCTGCGTCTTTTCACCTTCGATAGGTTCTAGGGATATACTGGAGACGCTCCAGCACAACGGAGTCACAGTGGTCGTCGCTGTTCCGCGTTTCTACAGCATGCTCATAAAGGGCATCCGGGAGAAGATACAGGAAAGTTTTACCGCGCGGGCTCTTTTCGCTCTGGCAAAAAAAATTGATCATCCGGGGCTCTCCAAGTTTCTGTTCAAAAAGGTCCATGAGCGTTTTGGAGGGAAAATCCGTTTTCTGGTCTGCGGCGGCGCGGCGATCGACGACGATGTTGCAAGGGACTTTAAAGCGCTTGGATTCGACATGCTTACCGGCTACGGGATGACGGAGACTGCGCCGCTCATTTCGTTCACGCATCCGGGAACCTTGAGGATCGGGGCGAGCGGGTACGTCTGTCCCGCCGTCGAAGTGCGTATCGTCGACGGTGAAATCACCGTCAGGGGACGTCATGTAATGAAGGGGTACTACAACCGCCCTGAAGAAACAGCCGCCATGATCCGCGACGGCTGGCTGCACACAGGAGATCTTGGATTCGTGGATGAGGATGGCTTTCTTTTCGTTACCGGCCGAAAGAAGGATATTATTGTGCTTTCCAACGGGAAGAATATCAATCCCGAAGAGATCGAGGCGAAGCTGCTCTCCGGATTTAATGCGGTGAAGGAGGTTGCGGTCTGTCTCCATAACGGGGTGCTGCACGCCATCATTCTCCCTGATTTTGAAAAAATCGCAGAAAGCGGCAAGCGGCCGTCCGAGGAGTTCTTTCGTCACGAGGTGATCGGCGAGTACAACCACCGGGTTGCGTCGACGAAGAAGATAATGAAGTTTACCCTGGTACAGGATGAACTGCCGAAAACACGCCTCGGAAAGATCAGGAGGTTTCAGCTGCCGGAGCTGCTCGCCCTGATTGCAGAGGCTGAGAGCAAGGCGAACTGATACCGGCGCACCGGAATAATTCGCAGCTTTAGTGTTCCCGAAGAGGAAGGGAAGAACAGGGGGGCGTTTGAACGCCCCCCTGTTCTGTCTGCTGTTAACTGAAGCTTGACCAGTCGAAGCCTTCCTTCGGCTGTTCGATGGACTTGCGAAGCTGCATCTTCGGCATGCCGATGGTGATGATGCCTGAATTCGGGTCCACGGCGTACCGTTCTCTGTCATGCTCCGGATCGAATCCTATCTCGGTGTTGGGCGGGATCACGTTGTGGCTGTCGATGATGACCTTTTTAAGACGGCAGTTTTCCCCGACGACCACTCCCTCGCCGATGATCGATTGTTCAATATCCGAGCCCGGCATAATCACGCAGTTGCGGGACAGCACGGACGACTCGACTCTGGATCCAAGGACGCGGCTTCCTTCCGCCGAAAGGGTGCTTTGAACGTAGCAGGAGAATCCTTTCACCGGGCAGACGTACGACGGAGGGTCGGCGTAGGAGACGGTCCGAATAGGCCACTGCGGGTTATAGAATGTCATCTCGGAGTCATGGTCGAGCAGATCCATGTGCGCCTCCCAGTATGCCTTGATGGTCCCAACGTCGCGCCAGTAGGGTTTGTCCTCTCTCCAGAAGGAGCGCGTCTTTCCGGGAAGGACGTTCGTCGAAAAGTCGTAGGCAAAAATTCGGGCTTTCGGGACGAGTTTTGGAATGATATCCCTCCCGAAATCATGGCTTGTGGGGAGATGAGCGTCCTCAATGAGGGACTCTTCAAGGATTTCCCGCTCGAAGATATAGTTGCCCATGGAGACGTATGAAAACCCCGGCTTACCCGGGATCTCCGGCGGATTTGCCGGTTTTTCGATGAAGTCGATAATGCGTCCTGAATCGTCGACGTGAATGCAGCCGAAGGCGGAAGCCTCCGACGACGGTACGACGTTCGCAGCCACGGTAACGTCGGCCTGTTTGTTCATGTGATATTCGAGCATCTGGTCCACATCCATCTTGTAGATATGGTCGGCGGCAAAGATGCAAATTCTGTCCGCATCGTAGAGCGTGACAAGATGGAGGTTTTGATAGACGGCGTCGGCAGTACCCTGGAACCAATGCTCGCCGCGCCACATCTGCGCCGGGACGAGCGTAATGAAAAAGTCGCGTCCGCGAAGGGCGCCGCCGAACTGCCATCCTCTTTCGATGTGTTCGTTCAGGGATTGGTTTTTGAACTGCACCAGTACATAAATAGCAAAAATGCCGCTGTTTACCAGATTGGAAAGCGCAAAATCAACGATACGGTACTTTGCTGCAAAATGGACTGCGGGTTTTGCCCGGTATTTCGTCAGCGGCATAAGCCGCTCCCCTTTCCCTCCAGCAAGCACCATTCCCATTGTACGGCCGTATTTTCCTGTCTGCATGCTGTTTCCCCCCTCCTTCTCAAGATGGCGTTGACGAATGTCGCACTGCGTTTTCCCGTCTGTAGTTCACGCTCAGGACAGAAGTGAACGATAGAGATCGATGTAGAGCGGCGCCGAACGATCCCAGGAAAAGTCGGACCGCATCGCTTTTTTCTGTACGGAACGATATCCTGCCGCGTCGTTCCTAAAAACGTCGAGCGACCTCCCCACGGCGGAGAGAAGACCTTCCGCCGAGTACTCGGAGAAAAGAAAGCCGTTGCCCTCGGGAGAGCCGTACTCGAAGACCGTATCGGCAAGCCCTCCGACTGAACGGACAATCGGAAGAGCGCCGTAGCGCAGCGAGATAAGCTGCGAGAGACCGCACGGTTCAAACTTGGAGGGCATGAGAAAAAAATCCCCTGCGGCGTAGGCCTGGTGCGCTATCTCTTCGTCGTATCCTATAAATGAGGCAACAGCGTCCGGCCATTTTGCGGCGGCTTCCTGAATTGCGGTCTCGTATTCACGTTGCCCGCTCCCGACAAGAAAGAGTCTGCACCCCCATTCGACCATCCTCGGGATCGCGGGCAAGAGAATATCGAACCCCTTTTGATCTACCATCCTGCCGACCGAGGTAAAGAGCGGCCGACCGTCTTCTTTCCATCCGAGCCGGTCAAGAAGAGCATTCCGGCATCGGGTTTTCCCCGAGAGATCATCCGGAGAATAGTTTTGAAAAAGGAGACTGTCGGTGGCCGGGTTCCAGTACTCAGTATCCAGGCCGTTGAGAATGCCGCGTATCTTTGAGTTTTGACTCCTGAGAAGCCCCCCGAGACCAACACCGCCATTCTCGGTCTGGATCTCATGAGAATAGGTCGGGCTGACGGTAGTTACAGCGGAAGCGCCTGTGATCGCGCCCTTCATGAGGTTTGCGCCCCCGTAGAACTCCAATCCGTTGAGCGTAAAAGCGTCGTCGACAAGTCCCCAGTCGCGGAGCGAGTGGAGGGGGAGAAGGCCCTGATGCGCAAGATTATGTATGGTGAAGACTGTCTTGTACTGCGAAAACATGAACCTGTAGTACCTGTGCCAGAGCAGCGCGCTGATCAGCGGGGCTGTTCCCCAGTCGTGACAGTGCAGCACGTCGGCATCCCATTCCGTGGCATCAGCGAGTTCAAGCGCCGCCAGGGAAAGAAAGACAAACGGAAGCACGGACTCCGGATCAAGCTGCTGCGGATAGATCTGTTTCTTCTCGAAGAACGGAGACTCGAGAAAATAGACGGGGAAATCCTCGCCGGAGGACATCCATAGCGTGCCATTGTACACCTTCCAGCGGATGGCGACATCGACGCTCCGGGGAATCCGGACGAGTTTTAGGCCGCGCTTGCGCGCAGTATCAAGAACGCCGTCCCACGCGGGAAGAAGCAGGCGGCAGTCCGTACCGCTCTTTCGGAGGGAAGGGGGCAGCGAGCCGGCAACGTCCGCCAGCCCTCCCACCTTACAGAACGGGACGGCTTCGGGGCTTACGTGAAGAACCTTGATTTCTCTTGAAGCATGAAGTGTCGCCACTGCGGATCACATCCCCCGGAAACTGATGTTGTACGCCTTTTCGCAGTACTCGCGGACCACGCGATGCGTATTGAAAAAACTCCCGTTCATGGCAATGGTCCGTTGCATCATCCAGATCCATTTTTCGCGGTTGTTGTAGTAGGTCGGAATGATTTTGTTCTCCAGCTTGTCATAGAGGTCGTTTGCGTCCAGCGATTCGTCGTAGTGGACCATCTCCGACTCCGTGGGATCGGGGCCTATCGACCATCCGGTGACGTCCTCGATCCACCCTTCTATCCACCATCCGTCGAGGACGGAAAAGTTCATGACCCCGTTCAGCGTGCACTTCATGCCGCTTGTTCCGGACGCTTCCCGCGGGCGGAGCGGGGTATTCAGCCAAAGATCGACGCCCTGTGTGATCATCGCTCCCTTTTCCATGTCGTAGTTCTCAAGGAAGACGATGGGGATCATCTCTCCAACCTTCTGGGAAGCGCTCAGAAGACGCTGGAGAACAGCCTTGCCTCCGTCGTCCTTCGGGTGCGCTTTCCCTGCGAAGACGAGCTGTATTTTGCCTGAGGTCACTTCAAGAAGGCGTTTCATATTGGAAAAAAGAAGATCCGCACGTTTGTACGTCGCGGCTCTCCGTGCAAAGCCTATGGTCAGAATATCCGGTTCGAACTGCTGTCCGGTTTGTTCCATGATTCCTGCAAGGAGGCGCAGTTTCGACGCCTGGTGCGCGCTCCAGATATCCTCGGGAGGGATCTTCACTGCCTGGACTAACCGTCCGGGATCATTCTCCCAGCCCGGAATATGCGTGTTGAAGAGCCTGCGCATACCAGTGCTCACCCATGTGCCCGGATGCACGCCGTTGGTGACCCAGTCTATCTCCGGCATGGTGAACATGTTCCGGCTGACCTCGGCGTGTTTTTTCGAGACGGCGTTGACGTAGCGGCTGAAACGGATGCCCAGTTCGGTCATGGAAACGCCGTCCGAGTTCGGGAGCATCCTCTTGAGATTGGAGAGCGCCTCTTGCGAGATGACCTTGTCCACAAGGTCGAAACGGAAGAAGTCGTGCCCTGCCGGAACCGGGGTATGCGTCGTGAAGATGACCTGTTCACGGATCTTTTCGATGTCGAAGTAGCCTTGTTCCCTCATGAGTTCGAGGGTGAGGAAACCGGCGTGTCCCTCGTTCATGTGGAACGTCTCGATGTTTTTGTACCCGAGGTCGCGGAGCATGCGGAGACCGCCCACGCCGAGCACCATCTCCTGGCAGAGGCGGTAGAGCTGGTCCCCTCCGTAGAGCTGCCACGAGAGTTTGCGGTCGTCGGGGTGATTGTTGTCGAAATCGGTGTCCAGGAAGTAGACCGGGAGCGGATGTCCCGTGTTGCCGACGATCTCGTACTGCCATACCCGTACGTGGACCTCGCGGTTTTGCAGCGTGAGCGACACCTGGTTGGGCAGAAGCGTCAACTCCTGCACCGGCTGCCAGAGCACGGGTTTTTCCGTCTGCCAGCCGTCCTCGTTGAACGACTGCTGGAAATACCCTTTCCTGTAAAGAAGCGTGAGGGCGACCATGGGAACGCCAAGGTCGGCCGCGCTTTTCAGGATGTCTCCGGCAAGGATGCCCAGACCTCCCGAATAGGTCGGGAGAGATTCTTTTATGCCGATCTCCATGGAAAGATATGCTACCGGACGAAACGCCGGGTCGGTTTCCATTAGTTTGCGGATTGAACTGCCAAGCTCTCTCTGATGGTGCAGTGACATCATGGGAGCGACTCCTCCTCTCAAGTAGTACAGATTCAAACGTTGGGGCTTTCGTGTTGCGACCGGAGAAGAAACGCTCTGGATTTATCTTGCGTATCATCCGCCGGAAGCCGTGCCCGAAAAAGGAACCCACGAAGCCTTTGATTCATAATAGTACCAGAAAAAGCCCTCTTCTTTGAAGGGGGAACATCAATTTCTTCCGTAAATTTCGGAGAGTTGCTTTATTCTGATTGAAAGTTCTTCGGTGAAGCACAATTCGTCAGCGCGCCACTCCCAGTTCCCCGAGGGGGTCGCGGGCGTGTTCATGCGCGCTTCGCTCCCAAGTCCCAGGTAGTCCTGGAGCGGGATGATTGCGCGCTGTGCAACCGAGGAGAGTACCATCCTTACGATAATGTCCGGAACCTCCTTCTCGTCCGGCATTCGGCCGAGATAGCGCCCCAGCGTGTTCCGTTCTTCCTCCGAGGCGTCGTCGCGGTACCAGCCGAGCGCGGTGTTGTTGTCGTGTGTTCCGCTGTAGGCTGCAAGCGTTGCGGAGTAGTTGTGCGGAATGTGCGGATTGTCCTTCATCCCGCCTCCGAACGCAAAAAGAACGACTGCCATTCCGGGAAAGCTCATTCGTTCCATGGCGTCGGTGACATCGGGTGTAATGACGCCCAGGTTTTCGGCCAGGAATGAAGCGGAGGGGATGTTCTTTCGGAGTGAAGCAAAGAACGCTTCCGACGGCACATCTCTCCAGACGCCTTTCTCAGCGGTCCTGTCGCCGAAAGGGACTGCCCAGTAGGCAAGGAGTCCGCGGAAATGGTCGATACGGACGAGGTGGAACATGGAGAGCGAGTGCTGCAAGCGCTTTATCCACCATGAAAAGTCGTCTTCCCGCAGAGCTTCCCAGTTGTACAGCGGGTTGCCCCAGAGTTGGCCCGTTTCGCTGAAGTAGTCGGGAGGAACTCCCGCAACCTCCACCGGCAGCAGATTTTCGTCGAGGTGAAAAAGATTGGGATGCGCCCATACGTCCGCGCTGTCGAAGTTGACGTAGATCGGCAGATCTCCCAGCAGTTCGACGCCCTTTTCATCGCACTCTCTGCGCAGACGCTCCATAGACGAGAAGAAGAGATACTGCTTGAAGAGCAAGAAGTCCACTGATTCGCGCAGCTCTGTTGCGGCGGTTCGAAGAGCGTTCCCGTCCCGGAGTTTCAGCTCGTCGGGCCACTGATTCCACGAAAGACCGCCGAAGCGTTGTTTCAATGCGGAAAAGAGCGCATAGTCGAAGACCCAATGCTCGTTCTGCTGTAGAAAGGTTTCGTACTCCTCTGAGGGAGCGAACCTTTCGAACGCTCGCGCTAAAAGTTTCTCCTTCACCGCACGGACTGTCGGATAGTCGACCTTCTCTCCCGGGAACGGAGGCAGTTCCGCCGTATCGGCGGCAGTGAGCAGTCCGCATTTAAAAAGGTCGTCCGGTGAGATGAAAAGATGATTTCCGGCAAACGCGGAAGGCGAGCTGTACGGAGAGTTGCCGAGCGCTCCGTCGGTTTCGGAGAGGGGGAGTATCTGCCATGTTTTTTGGCCCGAACGCGAGAGGAAGTCAACAAACGATCTGGCTCCCGGACCAAGGTCGCCGATGCCCCACCTTCCTGGAAGAGAGGAAACGGGAAGGAGAATACCGCAAGATCTCGTCAGAAAAAACACCTCCGTTTTTTGCTCCTTATTGTACACCAAGCGAAAAGAGAGGTGAAGAAAGGGTATAATTTATCCCGGAAGAAAGGAGGGTTTTTCTTGCCCTGTTCGATCTGTTTGCATGGTCACTTTTACCAGCCGCCCAGGGAGAACCCCTGGCTAGAAGAGGTGGAAATTCAAGAATCCGCAGCTCCCTGGCATGACTGGAATGAACGTATTTCCGAGGAGTGCTACGGGCCGAACTCCGCCGCGCGTATTTTTGACGACGCGGGGTGGATCCGGCGTATCGTCAATAACTATTCGCGGATCAGTTTCAATTTCGGACCGACGCTTCTTTCATGGATGGAGAGAAAACGCCCCCAGTACTATCAGGCTGTCCTCGAGGCGGACCGCTTGGGATCGGCACGTTTTTCGGGACACGGTCCCGCCATAGCCCAGGCGTATAACCATATGATCCTTCCTCTTGCGAACCGCCGCGACAAGATCACACAGATCGTCTGGGGGATCGAGGACTTCCAGAAGCGCTTCCAGCGGGCGCCAGAGGGGATGTGGCTGCCCGAGTGCGCCGTCGATTCCGAGACGCTTGATATTCTTGCCGAGCATGGAATACGCTTCGTCATCCTCGCCCCCCGCCAGGCGCAGGCTGTTCGGGAAAAGGGCGCTTCATCATGGACGGACGTGACGGGGGAGCGGGTCGATACGCATCGAGCATACATTTGTCCCCTGCGTTCCGGTCGTGCGCTTTCGCTCTTTTTCTACCAGGGGGAGCTCGCCCAGAAGGTTGCCTTTGGCGACGCCCTGAGAAACGGAGGAGATTTCGCGAAGATGCTCATAGGGGCGCTTCCCGAAAGTGCGACGCTGGGGCGCCTTGTCTCGGTTGCTACTGACGGCGAGACGTTCGGTCACCATCATAAGTACGGCGACATGGCGCTGGCCTACTGCCTCGACATAATCGAACGATCCAGGTCCGCATCGCTCACGATCTTCGGCGAATACCTCGACTCGACGCCCCCCGTCGACGAGGTGCGGATCGTCGAGAACTCCTCCTGGAGCTGCGTTCACGGCGTTGGAAGGTGGAAGGATGATTGCGGCTGTTCCGCGCACTCCCGTCCCGGATGGAATCAACGCTGGAGAGGGCCTCTCAGGGAGGCGTTGGATACGCTGCGGGACGCTGCCGCTCCGCTTTTCGAAAGGGAAGCGGCGAGTCTTTTTCCCGATCCGTGGGGCGCGCGCAACCGGTATATAGAGGTCTTCTTCGACCATACCCGTTCCGAAGCCACATCGTTTCTGCAACGGGAGGCCGGAAGAGATCTCTCGCGCGAGGAACAAGTCAGAGCCCTTCGTCTGATGGAGCTTCAGCGAAATCTGATGTTGATGTACACCAGCTGCGGCTGGTTCTTCGACGAGATCTCCGGTATCGAAACACTCCAGGTCATGGCCTACGCTGCCCGCGCGCTTGAACTGTGCTGGCGTCTCTTCCCCCGGGAGGATTTTGAATCGCCTTTCAAGAACCTTCTATCAAAAGCTCCCAGCAACATCGTTGAATTCGTCAACGGAAAACGCGTCTACGATATCTTTGTCACGCAGATGCGTTCGGATCTGCTCCGCGCCGGAGCGCATTACGCCGTCTCCGCCCTCTTTTCAGGCGACGAGGGGGATGTGCGTGCGAACCTTGGAGACGTTTTCTATGCTTACAGGGTTTTGTCGTGTTCCCTTGAACGAAAAGATGAAGGAGTCCGCCGGTATGCTCTCGGCTATCTTCGAATCCGTTCCGAAATTACACGGGATGAAAAAGAGCTTTTTGTCGCCGCTCTCTACCGAGGAGGGCGGAACGTGCTGTGCGGCGTGGCCGAGAAGCCGGAGCCGGAAGACGGAAACGGTATCCGTGAGAAGATCGAGGAGGCTCTTCGAAGCGAGGATGAAGAGGGGCTGGTTTCCTTCTTCGGGCACAACACCTATTCACTGCGCCATCTCTTCAAAGACGAGCAAAGGCGTATCCTGAATTTGATCATCGCCGAGGATGTCGAGGCCGTCGTTTCAATGCTCAGGAAGACGATTTCGGACTCATCGGAACTCCTCTCCTTTCTCTCCGCGCTCGCAATGCCTATTCCAGAGGCATTCCGGAGCGCTGCCGAAGTGACGCTTAATGACGAGCTGAAGCGCGCCTTCGAGGCGGATGCTCTTGATCTTGATTTTGTGTCGCAGCGGATAGACGAAGGAGAGCGCTGGGGCGCCGGAGTCGATGTCCTTTTTCTGCGTCACGCCGCGATGCGGCGTCTCGAACGCCTCTTTCTCCTGCTGGAACGGGAGCCGTTTGAAGAAAACACCTTGCGGAGCATAATAGAGCTTCTTTCTTTCTTAAAAAAAAGAGGTTGGGAGATCAATTTGTGGGATGAGCAGAACACATTCGCCGGAATCATCGCGTCGAACGAGGATCTTTCATCCTGCGGCCTGCTCTACGAGACATTGGGAAAGATGCTGTTGGTTCGGCACTCCCGTGTGGAAAGCGATTTTGCGGATAGGGTAACTCCCCGTTCGCGGCAGAAAGGGGTGGTGTGACGCGCTTTTCTCTTGATGAGACGAAAGTCCTGCATCGAATCGCTTTTTTGTGGTGTAATAGTATCCGGGTATTTAATGGTTCGGAGAGATGGTCTCTCCGTTTTCCGCTCTCCGGGTGTCCTGCCGGAGGGGTGTTCGGTATTTTTCAAGGGAGGGTATGTGCAATGAAGTTCAGTAAGGTATCGGCTCTTTTCGTTCTGTTCGCGCTGTTTGCCGTCATGGTTCCGGGGTACGCCGAGGCGGCTGTCGAGGTCAAAATGTCCTACAACGGCCCCGGCGATGTGGAGAATAACGCGGTGCATCTGTACGCGGTGAACTTCAAAAAGTTTGTGGAAGAGGGTACCGGCGGCGAAGTCACCATCGCGCTCTTCCCGGACAGTCAGCTGGGCAACGAGGAGGAGCGCATGGAACTCCTCTCGAAGCAGGGGATGAACCAGCCCATCGTCAACGTGGCGTCCTTTGCCGGCGTGGCCCCCGTCTTCCCGGAGATCTACGCGACTGCTGTTCCCTTCATGTTTGACAGCTTCAAGGCCGCACATATTTTCCACGACGAGAGCCGCTTCTGGAAGAACGCGCAGGAAGAGTTCCATAAACGTACCGGCGCGTACCTCTTGGAGGCTGTGGAGGAGGGCGGTTTCCTCGCCTTTTCCAACAACAAGCGGGAAATCAGGAAAGCGGAGGACTTTGCAGGGCTGAAATTCCGCGGAATGGACGAAGGTCAGGTCATTCTCTACAAGTCTTTCGGAGCCAGCGGCACGCCTATTCCGTGGACCGAGCTCTACATGGCGCTGAAGACCGGCGTCGTTGACGGTCAGATGAACCCCGCCATGTACATCAAGATGGGAAGCCTTCAGGAAGTGCAGAAGTACCTCACCCTCGCCAACATCCAGTACTCCGACCAGTTCCTTGTAGTCAACGGCGATTTCATGGACTCGCTTTCCGAGGAGCACAAAAAAGCTGTTATCGAGGCCGCAAAGAAAGCGAACGACCTAAACCGCAAGGCCATGGCCGAGCAGGATCAGAAGGATATCGACTTCCTGGTCGAAAAGGGCATGAACGCCTACTCGCCGACGGAAGAAGAAATGGAGACCTTCCGCAGCGCGGCGCAGCCGGCGTATGTGGAGTGGCTCAAGTCCAAGGCGGGAGAGGACTGGCTCACGCTGGCCCTCGAGTGCGCGAAAAACGCCAACGAGATGGCGAAAAAATAACGGTTCGTCATGGTATTTTCCACCCTGTCTCCTGAATCGCATCCTTCTGAAGCGCACGAGAGCGCTCTGACTGTCTGGACGCATCGCCTTGAGCGGATAAGCGCTTGGGGAGCATGCCTTCTTCTTGCCTTCAACATCGGCGATATTCTCGTCGGCGTGTTCTGCAGGTA
>JAHDKR010000107.1 GCA_018436785.1 Synergistaceae bacterium
AAAGGAGGCTGAATCCCAATGACCCGCAAGGATACGCTCATTTTTCTCATTCTTCTTCTTGTGTCAGGGGGGATGCTCTTCGGCGCGTTCCATCTGATCAAGCAGATGGAACAGCTTCGGGTCGCGGAGAAGGAGCTGCGGACTCAGGGAATGGAGATTGAGCTTCAGTCCGCCGAACGGATGCGCCAGATAGAGGTGTTCAAAAGGGCGATCGCGCAGCTTGAACGATATCAGATCCAGATTCCCGAGAACGAGGTTGATTTTTACTCCTGGGTTCAGCAGGAATTGACGCGCAACGGAGTCCGGAGCAACGTGGTGAAGCCGGGGACTTCCCCGCAGGGACGCCGCGCCGTTCAGGTGGATTTCCAGGGCCCGTACTATTCGTTTGTGCAGACGATCTCCGATTGGCGCAACCTGAAGGTCGCGCTCAGGGTTTCCTCCGTGCGAATGGACTCCGTCGACGGCGACAACGCTAAAGGCGTGGCCGTCGTCGAATCCGTGTTGAAGAAGTAGGTGGTGGAAATGGTCGACCCAGCAGTCAACGAATCGTTCTGGGGAAAGCTTGTCGCCGGTGAAGGCGCTTTCCGTATGCCCCGCGCGCTCTTGTTTCTGATTTTTTTCGGCGGGACGATCTTTTTCGGATGGTCTTTCAAACGGGTTGTTGATCTTTCCGTAGAGGAGTCCGTTTTTGTCCAGCCTCCGCCCAGGCAGTCGCAGGAGGATGCAAAAAGGCTGGACGGCATCCTTGAAAGCTACCGCGGCACGGTGGAGGCCAGGCAGGGGAGCAAAGGGCTGGTTGCTTCCGTGACGGAGAAAAATCGCCGTCCGTTTGCGGTTTCCCGCAGGTCGACAAAGGGAGCGGGCGGCGGTGCGGTCGGGGACATCCCGCTCGTTGAGCCGCTTGTGACGGAGTCGCTTCCGCCGATCATGTTCGTTCGGGCGATCATGGTGGTGGGGAAGGAATCCATCGCTATTATGGATATAAACGGCGTCGGGAACGGTATTATCGTAAAGACGGGCTATTCGTTCCTCGAAAAGAAGGGACGGATCCTCAGAATTACGCCGGAGAAGGTAACGGTCCGGTGGGCTGGCAAGAATATCGATATTACACCGGGATTTTAGGGGGAATCAGGATGAAGAAACCATGGAAGGCTTTTTCTGTTTTTATGATTTTTGCTCTGCTTCTAGCCGGCTGTTGCGTTGTTCATCGTCCCCTTGAGGCCGAAGCGACGACGCCGCCGGACGCCGAGGCGCTGAAACTGCTCCCTCCCATCGGGGGGTTGACTGTCCAGCAGATGGGGTCGCATGCCGTGGTCATGCAGCTTATCGGCGCGTCTCTATCAATGCCGGAGATTACGAGCAATTCTCCGGACTTGATCGTTTTTTCCGTCAAACCGGCCTATCTGGCGTCTGGGAAGTGGGAGCGGCAGTTTGAGCTTCCACTGGTGCAGGGCGTATATGCGGAACAGAAGGGAGAGGCAGTCGTCTTCAATGTCCGAATCAACGGAACGCTCGTTTTGAAGGATATCCAGGGCGTTGCCCCTGCGAACCGTTATATACTCCGTTTTGACGCCACCGGGCATGCTGCCCGCGAACGGGAGGAGCCGGCGCTTACCGCGCCGAAGCCCGCCCAGCCGACGAACTACAACGACCCGTTTACGCGGACGACTCCTGTGACGTTCGACCTGCGCGACGTGGAGCTGCGCGACGTCTTCAGAATGCTTGGAGAATACGTGGGAATGAACATCGTCGCCGACCCGTCCGTCCCGAACACGCTGGTGACCATGTCGCTGAAGGGCGTTCCTTTGAATGAAGCGCTCGGGTATATTCTGCGCATGTACGACATGGGGTACGCCATCATGGGGAAGACGATCATCGTCGGCGCGCCCGACAGTATCGCCAAGACCACCGGAAAACAGTCGACGAGGGCGTTCAGAATCGCCTACGCGGATATGAAGACGGTCGGGGGGCTTGTGCAAAGCCTTGCCGGAGTCTCCAATATCGTATTGGACGAGCGCCTGCGCACGCTCTACGTGACGAGCAGGCCGGAGCAGTTCCCGCATGTGGAGCGCGTGCTCCAGGAAGTCGACCATCCGGGGCGCCAGGTGATGCTGCAGGCGCGTATTATTGAAGTAACCGATGCGGGGCGCGATCAGCTCGAAACAATCATCGACGCGGTGTACAACCAGTGGTGGCTCAACTTCAGCTCCGGCGGGATGAATCTCGGGTATCTCTACGCCGATAAGCCGGGGGCGTACAAACCGGGCGATGAACGTCCTGCGCCGGGGATCGACGATGGACTGGAGAGCATCGCGAAAGGCGACTTGACGAAGATGCTCGACTTCGGGCTGAACAGCATCGTGACGGCCAACAAGGGGAAGGTGCTTGCCGACCCGTCTATTATCACGCTCGACGGAAAGAAAGCCGTCATCAAACTTGTGGAGAACTACCCCTACATCTCCGAGCGCGATCAGGCGGGCAACCCAACGTGGAGCGAGAAGGAAGTAGGCCCCATCCTTGAATTCACTCCGACTGTGGGGCGCGACCAGATGGTGACGGTCGAGCTCAAGATTCAAACCGGGGAAATTATCGGCACCTACAGAGGACAGGCAGGGGAGGAGTTCCCGCAGACCTCGAACCGGGAAGTGACCACGATGATACGGGTTCGCGACGGCGAGCCGTTCGTTGTCGGCGGCCTGCATAAGGACGTGAAGCGGACCGAACGCGGACGTGTGCCTATATTGAGCAACATCCCCCTTCTGGGAGAGCTGTTCAAATACAGGAAGGATATCCGGGACAAGTCCGAGGTGGCGATGATCGTGATTCCGTACATTCTGACGACGCCCGACGGTCCGGTGGAGCAATTCACTTTAAAATAGAGCGTTGATTTTTTTGCAGCGGTTTTTTGAGAAGAACTTCCGGATATGATAATATACCTGCGTTGCAGTGGATGCAGTTTTTGGACTGTGGTGAACCGATATTGGGAGGTAGAGTGTTATGGCGCAGGTTGTGGATACGTCGGACTTTTATTCGGGGATAAAAATCCGCTGGCAGGAAGGTATATGGGAAGTCATTGATTTCCAGCATCACAAGATGGGGCGCGGAGGAGCGACGGTCAGGACGAAGATGAAAAACCTGGACACGGGGACGATCATCGAAAACTCTTTCCGCTCCGGCGAGCGCTTCGAGCGAATCATCTTCGACGAGAAGCCTGCGCAGTTCAGTTACAAAGAGGGCGACAGCTATATTTTCATGGATCTCTCGACCTATGACCAGCTCTCTATTCCTGCGGATATTCTGGGCAACGTCGTGAACTTCCTCATGGACGATATGGAAGTCCAGATCGAGTTTTTCGAGGGGCGCATAATGGGCATCGAGATGCCGAAGAGCGTTGAACTCAAGGTCGTCGACACGCCTCCAAGCTTCAAGGGCGATACGGTGTCCGGCGGAGGCAAACCGGCGAAGCTCGAGACGGGGATTACCATATCGGTTCCTATTTTTGTCAATGTAGATGATACAATAGTCGTCGACACCCGCTCGGGTCAGTACCTTGAACGGGCGAAAAAATAAAACGCAGGGAGGTTGACGAGATGAGCGCACGGGAAAAGATAGCCTATCTCAAGGGGTTGCTCGACGGTCTTGGTCCGGTCGAGAACGAAGGACAGGGAAAGATTTTCAGGGCTGTTGTGGATGCGCTCGACGCGCTCTCTCTGGAGGTGGCGGAGCACGAGGATCTGATTCAGGAGCAGCGGGAGCTGTACGAGGACTTGGCTGACGACTGCGCGCTTCTTGACGAAGATCTTGATTCTCTGGAGAAGGCGTTCTCCGATTTCTCCGGCGAAAGCGACCTGGACGACGAGGATGACGAAGACGAGGACGACGAGTTCGACCGGAATTACGTTTCTGTAACGTGCCCTCATTGCAGCTATGTCTTCTACTATCAGCCCGAGGAGTACGAACCGGACGAGGCTCTTGAATGCCCTGGCTGCGGGAAGGATTTCGAGCAGCCAAAAGAATAGACGGAAGCATTCGGCCGGGAGCTTTATTCGCTTCCGGCCGGGCGTGTAAAACTGGAAGGGAGGTCTCGAAATGGATGAAATGAACAAAAAGCTGGAATCTGAAGTTCTTGAAGAAGAATCTGCGTATGAAGGCGTTTTGGGCGAGACTGGGGAGAGCGAGGCTGTTCCGGAGGGTATGGTTGCCGGCGTAGTGCATATCAGCGAAGATGTGCTCTCCGAACTTGCGAAGAAGACGCTTTCCTCCATTGACGGTGTGCAGCCCGCCAGCCCCGGTATCGCCTCCAAGCTCGGCATCGGAAGAAAAGCGAGCGAAGGCGTTCGGGTTGTGCTTGAGGATAACGGGCTCCATCCTATGGCGAGCGTGGATGTGTATATACTTGTGAAGTTCGGTCTTCGCATTCCCGATCTTGCATGGGATGTTCAGGAGATGATCAAGAAGAACATCGAAGAGTACACCGGGTACAAGGTGAAAGCGGTGAACGTGAACGTCCAGGGAATCTACTTTAAAAACAAGGTTCCCGCCGAAGCCGTTGCCGAAGAGGCGAAGGGCGAGGTGAAACAGCCCGAGGATTCCGTTCCGGAGCTTGATAAATCGGTCCAGCCGGAAGTGGAGCAGCTCTGACATTCGCTTCGATGCGGTCTTTTTCAGTTCATAGTTCATCAAGAACCTTGAAGGGGGCTCCTTCAGTTTCAGAGCCCCCTTCGAACAGGGGTGATGCGAATGTATCTTTTCTGGAAACGAACTTCCCTCGGCAGTCTCCTGGTTTCGCAGGATGGAATGTGCGACTTTGTCAATTCTTTGTGCGAAAAGCCGTTTAAGTGCGCGCAGGTATCTCTTTCCTCTGCCGACAACGCTCTTTTTCTTGTCATCACCATGCCGAAGGATTACGATTCATCCGCTATGGTTTCTCTGGAGACAAAACTGCGGGATACTTTCGAGAAGACCGGCCTTTCTGTGCGGGTGTCATGGGTGGAGCTTGCGAAGACGTCGTTCGTGGATAATGAGGCGCTTGCCTCGCTTGCAAAAAAACCTGTCGTATGGGCGATCGCAGTCGCTCTTTTTGCCCTCCTGCTCAAGGAGGGGATAGCCACGCTTCTTTGGAGTCTTTTCTGGGGCGGCGCTTTTTACGCGGGAGTTCTTTTCTTTCAGTCGGAGAAGGGCGCTGAGCTTGTACGAAAGCTGAGGGGCATGGCGGGGAGGTAATGGAGTGAATCGTGGTTTTTTGCCGCAGAAGCGTCATCGTGCACGTGAGATGGCGCTTCAATTATTGTATGCGCTTGATCTCCGGAGAAGCCAAACCCCGGAACAGGCGTTCGAGCTGTTCCCAGGCGACGAGGATCCGGAGATTTTGGAGTACGCGCGCGTTTTGACTTCCGGCGCATGGGAGCGCCGTATGGATATAGACAATCTGATCCGTGAATACGTTGTTGGATGGCGTCCCGAACGCATGGTCGCGGTGGACAGGGCGGCCCTGAGAATGTGCATTTATGAAAGCCTGTTCGAGAAATGCACTCCCGTCGCGGTCGCAATTTCGGAGGCCGTTGAACTGGCGAAGACCTTCGGTACCGAGGAATCCGGCAAGTTCGTCAACGGCGTTCTGGGGCGTATCGTCCGAAATCTTCCTCCTGATGCGGCTGCACAGGATGCGTCCGCATTTGACGCTGGTGATGAAACGCATGCCGACGACGCTGACAGTTGACGAGATTTCCCTCCGTATCGCCTCGCTTTTTCTGAAGGACCCCGTTATGCAGGCTGTTGGCGTTCGCGGCGAGTTGAGCGAACTGAAGAAGCATTCCAGCGGTCATGTGTATTTCACCCTCCTGGGGAAAGAAAGCCGTATTTCGTGCGCTCTTTTCAGAAGTTATGCTTCGTATGTCCCCGAGTGGCCCCGTAACGGGGACGAGGTGGTCGCCGAGGGGTCGGTTTCCGTATATGCTCCTCGCGGAGGGTACCAGCTCCTCGTGAAGCGGCTGGTACCGCTGGGAAAGGGCGCCGCGGACCGCGCACGGTTGGAGCTGATGGCGCGCCTTGAGGCGGAAGGGCTTTTCTCCCCGGGTTTGAAACGCTCGTTTCCCTCCTACCCTGCGCGCGTCGCCGTGGTGACGTCGCCGACGGGGGCAGCGCTTCGCGACGTGATCGCGGTGGCTTCCAAGCGGATGCCTTCCTGCGAGCTGGTGGTTATCCCAGCGACGGTGCAGGGGTATGAAGCGCCTGAGGCCATCGCCGAAGCGTTGGGGCGTATCGGGTCTGTCGCGGGGGCGGAGTGCGCCATGTTGGTCCGGGGGGGCGGAAGCAGGGACGACCTGTCGGCCTTCGACGACGAAAGAGTCGTCCGGGCTGTCCGCAATTCTCCTGTTCCGCTGGTGACTGGAGTGGGGCATGAGATCGACGAAACACTCTCCGACCTGGCGGCCGATCTTCATGCGCCGACCCCTTCCGCAGCTGCCGAGCGTATTTTCCCCGACCGGCGGGATATTCTTCGTCTCCTCGATCACCGGCTTGCATCGGCGCGGGCGGCCCTCGAATTGGACATGTCGAAGAGTCTGCGCGGCATCGATGCGCTGCTTTCACGCGGGGCGAGAACTCTTGAGAAGGACATCATGACGAGGAACGCATCGCTCCAGCTCTCTTCCAGCAGACTTTTTTCGGCGGCGGAGCGGGCGCTCTCGGAGTCCAGAGAGCGTTTGGCCGCGTGCGCCGCTTCTCTCGACGGGCTCTCTCCGTTGAAAGCTTTCGACCGGGGGTATATAGTCTGCGAGAAGAAGGGCGTCCCCGTGCTCAGGGCGGCCGAGCTCTCATCCAAAGACGATGTGTGTCTCCGGTTCCGCGACGGGGATGCGAACGCGAAGATCCGTTCTTCCAGCGTGCGCCCTGTTTCCCAAGGGGATGCTGCGGATTCCTAACGTAAAGAAGGAGGGGTGACATGCTGCCCCGGGTTATTTCATGGGAAGAAAACAGACTGTCTCTTCTTGACCAGAGGAGGCTGCCGTCGAGCGCAGAGTTTTTGAAGTGTGGAGCCGCCGAGGAGGTCGCCGTAGCGATAGAAACGCTCGCTGTGCGAGGCGCGCCTGCGATTGGTATTGCCGCGGCCTTCGGCGTCGCGCTGGAAGCGCGCAGAGGGCGAGCGGAGGCGCTTCGCGCCGTTCAGCGTCTTGCCGTAACGCGTCCGACCGCGGTGAACCTCTTCTGGGCGCTTCGGCGCGTTGAGGAACGAATGAAGACCGTTCCGGCGGAGGCTTCGAACGAAACGCTCTTTTCGGCCGTTCTGGAGGAAGCGACTGCTATCCAGAGGGAGGATCTGGAGGGGAACCGCGCCCTTGGCCGCGCGGGCGCCGCGCTGCTTCCGGACGACTGCACCGTCATGACGCACTGCAACGCGGGAGCGCTGGCGACCGGAGGACACGGCACCGCCCTCGGAGTAATCCGTTCGGCTCGGGAGGCGGGGAAAACTGTGCGCGTGTATGCGTGCGAGACCCGTCCGCTGCTCCAGGGGGCGCGACTCACCGTCTGGGAGTTGATGCAGGACGGTTTCGACGTGACGCTGTTGTGTGATAATATGGCGGCAAGCCTTATGAAGAGCAGGCGAATCGACGCGGTGATCGTGGGCGCGGACAGAATCGCGGCCAACGGCGACACGGCGAACAAGATCGGGACCTATTCGCATGCGCTGCTGGCGAAGCACTTCGGTATTCCATTTTACGTTGCCGCGCCGTTGAGCACGTTCGACGCGTCGTTGCCTTCGGGCGATCGCATTCCGATAGAGGAGCGAGCTGCCGACGAGGTGCGCAGACTCCCCGGCGGCGGGATGCTGCCTGCGGACTATTCGATCTGGAATCCGGCGTTCGACGTTACCGACGCTTCGCTGATTTCGGCTATTATTACGGAAAAGGGCGCGATAGTTCCTCCGTTTACGGAGGGTATCGCCTCGTTCCTTTCAAAATAGGAGGAAGAACACACATGGACTATCGTATTGCGGATATCGCGCTCGCGCCTTCGGGCGAGAAGAAAATCGGGTGGGCCCGGCAGTATATGCCGGTGCTCCGTCATCTTGAGAAGAAGTACAAAGCCGAGCAGCCGCTTGCCGGAACGGTGATCTCCGCGTGCCTGCACCTGGAGGCGAAGACGGCCTGCCTGCTGCTTTTGCTCAAGGATCTTGGGGCAAAAGTCGTCGCGGCGGGGAGCAATCCGCTCTCCACCCAGGACGACGTGTGCGCTGCGCTGGTGAAGAACGGCGTGGCCGTCTTCAGCAGAAACGGCATGGCGACGGACGAGTATTTCGAGAACGCCTGTTCAGCGCTTTCAGTCGGTCCGAACATCGTGGTGGACGACGGCGCCGACCTTGTGGCGCTGCTGCACACCGAGATGAAGCATCTGCTTCCCGGTATCCGGGGGGGCTCCGAGGAGACGACGTCCGGAGTGAAGCGCCTGCGTTCGATGGCGAACGAGGGAATTCTGGCCTTCCCGATGATCTCGGTGAACGACGCGCACAGCAAGTATCTCTTCGACAACCGCTACGGTACGGGGCAGTCGGTGATGGACGGCGTCATGCGGACGACGAACATGCTGGTCGCGGGGAAGACCGTGGTCATCGCGGGATACGGCTGGTGCGGGCGCGGCGTGGCGATGCGCGCGGCGGCGATGGGCGCGCGGGTGCTTGTGGTGGAGATCGATCCGCACCGCGCCTTCGAGGCGCTGATGGACGGCTACGAAGTCGCCGGAATGGCGGAGGCCGCTTCGCGGGGCGATATCTTCCTGACGCTCACCGGCAACACGAAGGTGATCCGCAAGGAGCACTTCGAGAAGATGAAGGACGGCGTGCTGCTGGGGAACGCGGGGCACTTCGACGTGGAAATCAGCAAACCGGATTTGGACAGCCTGACGGAGTCCGTCGAGGAGACGCGCCCCGGCATACGGACGTATGTGCTGAAGGACGGCCGGAGACTGCACCTTCTCGGCGAAGGACGTCTGGTGAACCTTGCGTGCGCCGACGGGCACCCTATCGAAATTATGGATCTGAGCTTCGCGCTGCAGCTTGAATCCGCCATCTACATGGCGAAAAACAGCATGAAACCTGGGATGTACGACGTTCCTGCGGAGATCGACCGGTCGGTGATGGAGGCGAAGCTGGCCTCGATGAACATCACGCTCGACACGATGACTCCCGAGCAGGAAGCGTACATGAAGAGCTGGGTGGAGTAGCATGGCGACCCTCTTCAAGAACTTCCTGGCCGTCGACGGCGAGATGGCGGAGGGGCGCTACTGCTCTCTCCGCGTCGAGGACGGCAGAATAACGGCCGTCGCGGACAAGCTGGCGGCGCTGCCCGGCGACGAGGTGGTCGACGGCGAGCGGCGGATGGCGATCATTCCCGGGTTCGTGAACGCGCACACTCATGCCGCGATGTCGCTGCTGCGGGGGATCGGCGAGGAGGCCCCCCTGATGGAGTGGCTCCAGAAGAAGATCTGGCCTGCCGAGGCCAATCTGACGCGGGAGCACATCTATTGGGGGACTATGGCGGCGCTGCTTGAAATGGCGGCCTGCGGGACCACTGCGTTTGCGGATATGTACTTCGAGATGGACGCGGTGGTGGAGGCGTCGCTTGAGGCGGGAATGCGCTGCGCGGCTTGCAGGGGTATCGTGGGCGGCGAGCGGGGGAAGTTTGAAGAGGGGCTGCGTCTTGCGGAGACGTGGAAAGCGCATCGCGACATGATCACGGTGCAGCTGGGGCCGCACGCGCCGTACACCGTGCCGCTGCAGCTGATGCAGGAGATCTGCGCGGCGGCGGCGGAGCGCGCGATGGGGGTGCACTTCCACTTTTTGGAGACGGAGTGGGAGCTCTCGTACCTCCGGGACGAGCTGAAGATGACGCCGAAGGAGTACCTGGAGTCCTCCGGGATTCTGGCGGCTCCGTACGGGATTCTGGCGCACTGCGTCTGGCTGGATGCGGAGACTGTGGGCGCCGTTGATTTTTCCAGAATGGCGATCGCCCATAACCCCAACAGCAACTTGAAGCTGGGGAGCGGCGTGATGGATCTCACCGGCCTCGGCGGGAAGACGAAGAAGATTGCTTTAGGAACGGACGGGGCGGCGAGCAACAACCGCCTGGACATCTGGGGCGAGATGCGCTGCGCCGCGCTGCTGCACAAGGGAATCCGCCGGGATCCCATGGCGCTTTCCGCGTGCGACGCGCTCCGGATGGCCACGTTCGAAGGCGCTTCCGCCCTCGGCTTCAAGAAGAAGGGACTGCTCAAGGAAGGCTGGGTTGCCGACCTTGTTCTCGTCGACCTCGATCAGCCGCACTATATCGGCATCGGGACGGAGAACGCCGCCCCCTTCCTTGTGTACGCCGGATCCTCGGCCGATGTGTACGCGACGATGGTGAACGGCGCCTGGGTCTACCGCGACAGGGTATTCCCCGGTATGGATTCGGAGAAAATCCTGGCAAAGGCCGGGGAGATGAGGACAGACCTTCTGGGCAGATAAGGGGAATCTGGCACGCTGAAGGTTGCCGGGGCCGATCGGGCGTTCCCGGCCAAGAACTCCCCCGAGCGGGGAGGAAGATACTACCGCTCACGGAAATGATTCCGGGGGCTACGGGGAGGAAGAGTGTATATGCAGTGGAGATCGGGTAGGGAGATACGTTCTTTGTTTCTGGATTTTTGGGTGTCGAAGGGGAGCCGGCATGTTCCAAGCTTCTCGCTCATTCCCGACGATCCTTCGCTGCTTTTCACCATCGCGGGGATGGTCCCCTTCAAGCCGTACTATCTGGGGATTCAGACGCCGGAGTCGCCCACGGCGGTGACGTCGCAGAAGTGCGTGCGTACAAACGACATCGAGAACGTCGGACGGACGGCGCGCCATCATACCTTCTTCGAGAGGCTGGGGAACTTCGCGTGGGGGGACTACTTCAAGAAGGAGGCGATCACCTGGGCGTGGGAGTTCCTGACGGAAGTGATCGGCCTGGAGCCGGAACGCCTCTCCGCGACGATCTACAAGGACGACGAAGAAGCGTACGACGTTTGGCACAATATCGTCGGTCTTCCCGACGAGCGCATCTTCCGCTTCGACAAGGACGCGAACTTCTGGTTCATGGGGACGCAGGGGCCGTGCGGTCCGTGTTCCGAGATCATGTACGACCAGGGGCCGGAGTTTTCGTGCGGCAGGCCGGAGTGCGCCGTGGGGTGCGACTGCGACAGGTACCTCGAAATCTGGAATCTGGTGTTTACGCAGTTCGACCTACAGAAGGACGGCTCTTTGGTTCCGTTGCCGAAGAAGAATATCGACACCGGTATGGGGCTTGAGCGTCTGACTTCGGTTGTGCAGCGGGTGCGCACCGATTTTGAGACGGATCTCTTCCGGCCGATGATCGACCGGGCGTGCAGCCTGGGCGGCATTCAGTACGGCTACAGCAAGAAGACCGACCTCGCCGTGCGCGTCATCGCGGACCACATCCGTTCAGTTGTCTTCATGATCGCGGACGGCATCCTGCCGTCGAACGACGGGCGGGGGTACGTGCTCCGCCGGCTGCTTCGACGTGCGGCGCGCTTCGGCCGTCTGCTCGGCGTCGACCGCCCCTTCCTGCTCGACTTCGTCCCCGACGTGATCGCGCTGATGGGCGATCCCTACCGTGAGATCGTGGACAACCGCCTGATGGTGGAGCAGATCATCGACGTGGAGGAAAAGCGCTTCGGCCGCACGCTGCAGCAGGGAACGGAGCTTCTGGACGCGGAGATGGCGAACCTCAAACGTTCCGGGAGCACGATGCTTTCGGGCGCCGTCGCCTTCGAGCTGTACGATACGTTCGGCTTCCCGCTGGAGCTGACGTCCGAGATCGTCGAGGAAAACGGCTTCACCGTGGACCGCGAAGGGTTCGACCGGGAGATGACGGCCCAGCGTGAGCGTGCGCGCGCGTCGAGCAAGCAGAAGCGGAGCGAGATGACCGGCGACGTGTACACCGAACTGAACGAGGCGCTTGGGGATACGGAGTTCCTTGGGTATTCGGAGTGCGCTTCGCTGTCGTCGGTTGCGGCGCTTGTCCGCGACGGAAGTCAGATCGACTCCGTCTCCGCGGGCGAAGATGTCGAGGTGGTGCTCGACCGGACGCCGTTCTACGGCGAGAAGGGCGGACAGATCGGCGATACCGGAATGCTGCAGGGCGACGGATTCAAGGTCGAGGTGACGGATACGCTGATTCGCGCCAAAGGGCTGCGCGTCCACAAGGCGAAGGTGCTCGAAGGTTCGCTGAAGACGGGCGATTCTGTGCGCGCCTGCGTGAACACGGAGCGGCTGAACTCCATCCGCAGAAATCATACGGCGAACCACTTGCTGCACGAGGCGCTTGTCCGCGTGCTCGGCGGGCATGTGCGGCAGTCCGGCTCGCTCGTGGGCGAATCGGGCCTTCGTTTCGACTTTACGCACTTTGAGCCGCTTACGCGTGAACAGATAGCGCAGGTTGAGCGCGAGGTGAACTCGGAGATTCTGGCAAACGATTCGCTGAACATAACGGAGACCGATATGGAGCACGCCCGCGCCGAGGGCGCGAAGGCGCTCTTCGAGGAAAAGTACGGCGACGTGGTCCGCGTGGTGCGCATCGCGGGCTTTTCCGCGGAGCTGTGCGGCGGCCTCCATGTGAACTCGACCGGCGAGATTGGCCTGTTCAAGATTCTGCGCGAGGAGGGCATCGGCTCCGGAACCCGAAGGATTACCGCGGCGACCGGACTGGAGGCGCTCCGCGTCTTCCAGCGTACCTGGCGGACGCTGGGCGAGATCGGAGGCGCGCTCGCTGTTGATGAAGCGGGCGTATTGCCGAAGATCGAACAGCTCCAGTCGGAGGTGAAGTCACTCGCCCGGACGATTGAAGAGATGAAAATCAACTCGCTGAGCAGCTCGCTTGAGAGTTCGCTCCGGCATGCTTCGGCCGGCGGCGTGGACGTGGTCTTCGGCCGTTTCGACGGTGTGAACGCGGATATGCTGCGCGAGATGGGCGACAGGGTGCTCAACAAGCGTTCCGTTGATACGGGCGTCCTGGTCGCTCTTGCCTCCGTAGCGGAGGGGAACGTGACCATTATTGCCATGGCCGACGAGAAGGCTCTTGCCAGGGGCGTGTCCGCCGGAAAGGTTGTCAAGGAAGGTTCGGCGATGCTCGGCGGCGGCGGCGGCGGAAGACCGGCGCTCGCGCAGGGCGGCGGCAAGAAGCCGGAAGCTCTGGAAGATTTCTTTAAAGCGCTTCCCGGCATTGTGGAGCGGCAGCTTCTTTCATGCTGAGCAGACGGACGCTCGCCCTTGACATAGGGACGGTCCGCATCGGCGTCGCAGTCAGCGATCCCCTGGGGATGTTCGCCCAGGGGATCGCCGTTCTGGCTGCTGCATCCGCTTGGATGGAGGAGCTGGACGCGCTTGTGAAGACGTACGATCCCGAGACGCTGCTGCTGGGTGTGCCGTTGCGCACGAACGGCGCGCGCGGGCCGGAGGCGGAGAAGATAGAGGAGTTGGGGCGCGTGCTGGGAGAACGGTATCCGTCGGTGAAGGTTGTTTTGCACGACGAACGCTTCTCCACCGTCATGGCGACGCAGGCGCTCCTTGAGGGGGACGTTTCCCGGAAGAACCGGAAGGGAAAGGTGGACAAGGTGGCTGCTGCGCTGATTCTGCAGAGCTGGCTGGACAGGAGCGGCGGGGCATGAACGCGTCGGCTCCGGGAGAGAAACACCTGCCGGAGCGCGGGGAGGCGGCCGCCGAGGCCATTCCCGCAGGACTGTCCGGGGTGAAGATGACGCCGATGCTCACGCAGTACTTCGAGTGGAAGAAACAGTATCCGGACTGCATCCTCTTCTTCCGGATGGGCGACTTCTACGAGATGTTCTTCGACGACGCGGTAAAGGCGTCGGCGATTCTTGATATAACCCTCACAGCGCGGGACGCGGAGAAGAGTATCCCGATGGCGGGCGTGCCGTGGCACGCGGTCAACGGATACCTGGGACGGCTTGTCCGCGCAGGGTGCAAGGTGGCCATCTGCGAACAGATCACCGAGCCGAGCAACAAGGGCATCGTCGAACGGAAGGTGATCCGCATCGTCACGCCGGGGACGTACGTCCCCGAGGAGGCCGGATCGGGCGGAAGGCTGGCTGCCGTGTGCCGGGCGGGGAAGGACCTTGCCGTGGCGCTACTCTCGGTGGAGACGGGACGTCTTGAGGCGGGCGTCTTCCCGAAGGGGGAGGCCGCCGCGCTGCTTGGTTCCTTCGCTCCCGGGGAGCTGCTGCATCCCGCGAGCCTTTCGCTCTCCGAGTGGTTCCCGCTTGCGGGCGACTACTTCCCTCTCCCAAGGGAGGACGAGTTCTTCAGCCCGGTCCAGGGAACGCGGCGTCTGCTGCAACAGTGGAAGACGGCGACGCTTGCCTCCTTCGGCCTGGAGGACGGCTCTCCCGCTGCCGGAGCCGCCGCCGCCGTACTGGCGTATCTCCACGAGACGCAGTTCGGCGCGGTGGAATACATAAAGCGGGCGCACCCGTTGCGCTCGTCGGAGCATCTGCATCTGGACGTGACGACGGGGCGGAATCTTGAGCTTTTCGATACGCGCCAGGAGCAGAACGGAGACGCTCCGTCCCTCTACCGGACGCTGAACCGCTGCCGTTCGACCATGGGGAGACGGCTGCTCAGAGAGTGGCTGCTCCGTCCGCTGCTCGACCTCGGCGAGCTGCGCTGCAGGCAGGATGCCGTCGAATGGCTTGCGGAGAATGGCAGAGAGCGGCGCGCGCTCCGCGATCTGCTCAGCGGATGCCGCGACGTGGAGCGCTCCTCTTCGCGACTCAGCCTTGGAACCGGCACGCCGAAAGACCTGGGCGCGATCCGGGATACCCTCTATCTGCTGCCTTCTCTACTTCCGTTGTGCGCCGACACCCCGCTTTCTTGCTGGACCGGAGGGATAGCCGATTTTTCGGCGCTTCGGGAGGAGCTGTGCGCGGCCCTTGAGGACGACCTCCCCCGAAACAGGACGCAGGGCGGTCTGATTCGCGGCGGGTACGACGCGGAGCTGGACGAGTGGCGCGGCGTCGAGGCGGGCGCTTCCGGCATGATGGACGCCTACGTGGAGAAGGTGCGCGAGATCACAGGCATCTCGCGGATCAAGGCCGGGTACAACAAGGTGTTCGGCTACTATCTCGAAGTGTGCAGGGCCGCTCTGAACGCCGACGAGGTGGAGCTGCCCGGGTGGTTCATCCGCAAGCAGACGCTGGTGAACGCGGAGCGCTTCATCACGCAGGAGATGAAGGAGCTTGAGGAGCGTATCGCGTCTGCGGCGTCGGAGATCTCGCGGAGGGAGGGCGCGCTCTTCGACGGCCTGACGGAGCGGACGCTGGCTCGCGTGGAGGAGTTGCAGCATCTGGGGAGCGTCCTGTCGGCGCTCGACGTGCTGACCTCCTTCGGCGAGGTCGCCAGGGAGCGGGGGTATATCCGCCCGGAGCTCAACGACGGGTACGATATCGTCGTGCAGAACGCCCGTCACCCGGTTGTGGAGGAGTGCCTGACCGATTCGCCCTTCGTTCCCAACTCCATCGCGCTGCGGCGTTCCGAGAGGAGAATCGCGCTGATAACAGGGCCGAACATGGCGGGAAAGTCCACCTACCTGCGGACCGCCGCGCTCCTCGTCGTGATGGCGCAGATCGGGAGCTTCGTTCCCGCGGAGTCGGCGTCGATGGGGGTGTGCGACCGGATCTTCACGCGCATCGGCGCGCGGGACGACTTGGCGCGCGGGAGCAGCACCTTCATGGTGGAGATGGTGGAGACGGCGAACATCCTGAACAATCTGACGGAGAGGAGCCTGGTCATCCTTGACGAGGTGGGGCGCGGGACGTCCACCTACGACGGCATGAGCATCGCCTGGGCCGTCCTCGAGCATCTGGCGGAGGGGTGCGGCTGCTCGCCGAAGGTGCTCTTCGCGACGCACTACCACGAGTTGACCTGCCTCGACGAGCGCTATCCGGGGATCGAGAACCTGAGCATGGCCGTGAAGGAGGATTCGGACGGCATCTTCTTTCTGCATCAGGTGGTGAAAGGAAGCGCGGACCGGTCGTACGGTATCGAAGTCGCGCGTCTTGCGGGATTGCCTCGCCCTGTGCTCAAGAGGGCGTTCGAGCTGTTGCAGCGCTTCGAAAAGGATGAGAAATGCGCCGCGCCGCCGCAGCACGCCGCCAAACGGAAGGAGATCCCCGGAATCCGGCAGATGACGCTGTTCGAGTCCGCGCGCTCCGGCATCGTCGAGGAGATCGCGGCGCTGACGCCGGATACGCTGACACCCTTCCGCGCGCTGGAATTACTCTATTCGCTGGTCGAGAAAAGCAGGGAGGCGATTCGCTCTGAAAATCTCTCTTCTTCCTGAGGACGTGTACTCCCGCATCGCGGCGGGAGAGGTGGTCGAACGCCCCGTTTCCGTGGTGAAGGAGACGGTGGAGAACGCGCTTGACGCGGGAGCGACGGAGATTTCCGTAGCTCTCCACGAGGGCGGAAAGCTCCGTATCGTCATCGAGGACAACGGCGAGGGAATGTCGTTCGACGATCTGCCTCTGGCCGTAGCCAGGCACGCGACGAGTAAAATCCGCACCGTCGAGGAGCTGGAGACCGTCCGCTCGCTCGGTTTTCGGGGGGAGGCGCTGGCGAGCATCTCCGCCGTGAGCCGCCTGGAGATTCGTTCGCGGAAAGCCGGGGAGGAGCAGGGCGCGTTGCTCTCGATCGAGGGAGGGCGCACTGTTCGCCATGTGCCGACGCCCTGCCGTCCGGGGACGCGCATCTCCGTCGAGGATCTTTTTTACACGCTCCCGGCGCGCAGAAAATTCCTGAAAACTGCGGCGGCGGAGGCGCGGCGAGTCTCGGCGCTGGTGCGCGATCTCGCCGTGGCGTACCCCGCCGTCGCTTTTTTGGAACAGCACGACGGCAAGCAGGTCTTCTCCTCTCCGGGGGACGGCGACAGAGAGTCGCTGCTTCGCGCCATGTGGGGGGATCCCCGTCAGGCGCCGCGTACTTCCTCCGGCAGAGCGCTCGACGCCGGGTTCTCGGGCGCGGAACTCCGTATGTGCGAGGCGGCGGCGACGAATCTTTCGCTGGAGTGCTGGTGGATGCCCTTCCCCGGGAAGACGAGAAGCTCCATTTCGACATTCGTGAACGGACGGACGGTGACGGATTCCGTCATTCGGGGCGCGGTGGGCGCTCTGTGCAGATCGCTGGTGGGCAACTGGATTTTCTTCTTCTCGCTTTCGCCCGAGCTGCTGGACGCGAATATCCACCCTGCAAAGGCCGAGGTGCGCTTCCGGTATCCGGGAGAAGTCTTCGACGTGGTGCAGCAGGCCGTGCTCACGCTCTCCGGAAAACCGCAGACCATCGCTCCGTTCTCTGCGGGAGTGTCTTCGGACGGATTCGATGCGCGTCGGAACGCTCCGCTCCTTGGGCATCAGGGGAACGCCTCGGGGCCGAGCCGCTCATGGCAGCGTCAGGATGCTTCAGGCGGCGAACTCTTCAACAGGGTCGCGGAAGCGCCGTTTCGCGGAGAGACCGAAGTTGCCTCGTCCGACGCCGAAGAAAGCATGCTGCACTTCCCGGCGGAACCGGATCATCAGGGGGGCGAGGAGCGCGACTCCGTGCGGCTGTTGGGGCGTATGGAGTCGGGGTACGTCGTCTTCGAAGACGGGGACGCTCTTGCGGTGATGGACCCGCACGCGGCGCACGAGCGGATCGGATATGAGCGGGCGCGCAGGCTCTCGAAGGATTCGGTGACAAGGCAGCGCTGCGCGGTTCCGCTCCCCCTTCCGCCGTCCTTCTCGATGTCCGTCCGCGAGCACATGGAGGCTCTTGAGGATATCGGCTTCTCCTTCGACGAGCGCGAGGGGCTTCTCCTCCTTACGGTCTACCCCGCGCTACAGGGAGGTATAGGGGAGGACCCTGTCCGTCTTCTGCGCTCGGTACTTCTGGAGTGGACGGAGGACCGGAAGAGTCCGCTGGAGGATATCCTCTGGAGAAAACTGGCGACGCTTGCGTGCGGACTCTCCGTCAAGCTGGGGGACCGGCTGACCGCGTCCGAGTGCCTCGCCTTATGGAGGGGCCTGATGCAGTGCGAACAGCCGTGGTCGTGCCCTCATGGACGGCCGACCGTGCTGCTTCTGCCGCGAAATAAACTGGAATCGTTCTTTGGAAGGGAGTAGACTGCATGTTTTCAGAATCCGGCGGTACCGGAACGAGGACGGGCGACCGTCTGCCGATCATCGCCATTGTAGGGCCGACCGCAGTGGGAAAAACCGCCGTCAGCCTTCTGCTTGCGGAACGCCTCGGCGCGGAGATCATCTCGGTGGATTCACGCCAGGTTTACAGGTACCTGGATATCGGCGCGGACAAGATTTCGCCGGATATTCGACGGCGGACTATCCATCACATGATCGACGTGGCGGACCCGGACCAGGTGTTCACCGCGGCGGACTTCGTCTCAGGCTGCGTGGACGCGGTGGAAAGAATACGCGCGCGCGGGCGGATTCCTCTCTTTGCGGGAGGCACGCCTTTCTACTTCGAAGCGCTCTTCGGCGGAATGCTCTCCGAGGAACTGCCCAAGGACGAAGATCTGCGGAGAGAGCTGGAGCAAATCGCCGCGGAACAGGGAGCGGGCGCGCTGCATGCGACGCTTCGTTCGGTCGACCCTGAGAGCGCCGGAAGGCTCCATGAGAACGATGTCCGGCGGGTCGTCCGCGCGCTGGAGATCTGCCGTTTGACCGGAAAGACCGTCGCGGAGGCGTGGAGCGAAAGAAAAAAGATGACGCCGCCGAAAGAGTATGACGTTCTGTACGTCGGCCTGACGCGCGAGCGCCGCTTTCTCTTCGAAAGCATCGAACGGCGGGTCGGAGAACAGTTCGCCTCTGGGTTTGTGGAAGAGGTGGAGTGGCTTCTCAACAACGGATACGACGAGCGTTTTCCGTCCATGCAGGGCTTCGGATATAAGGATATTCTGGAGTATCTGCGGGGGCGCTGCTCGCGCGAAGAGGCAGCCGAACGGGATATACGGCAAACAAAAGCATTTTCTCGAAGGCAGATGACCTGGTTTGGGAAATTTTCTCCAATTCTATGGTATGATACTGTAGATTGTTCGATGACGAAACTCGTCGATACGATCGAAAACGATGTACGGCACTATCCTGGGAGATGGTCTTTCGTCAATGGAGCACAAGAGGGTAATTGAGACTGCGTCCCCCACCGGTTTTTGCTTCGGTGTTCAACGGGCCATAGAAAGTCTGGAGAAACGCATTGAAGAGTGCGCTTCCTCGGCTTCCGGAAGCGATGGAAGAGTCTATTCTATCGGAATGCCGATCCACAATCCTCAGGAAGTGGAGCGTCTTTCCCGGAAAGGGCTTCGAGTTGTCGACCGGATAGAGGATATTCCATGCGGCTCCGCTGTTTTCGTCCGTGCGCACGGCGTTCCTCCCTCTGTGAAGGAGGAGCTCATTTCGCGGTGCGGCGCCGAGAATGTCACCGACGCGACCTGTCCGTTCGTGAAGAACGCGCAGGACAAGGCCGCTTTTCTTGCGGGCGAGGGGTACTCGGTGCTTGTGCTCGGCGATCCCGGACACCCTGAAGTGCAGGCCATCGTGGGGTGCGCGGGGGGCGACGTTCTGGTCGCATCCTCTCTTTCCGAGGTAAAGGCTCTTGGCAAAAGGGACAGGTTGGGAGTAATATCTCAGACGACCCAGAAGGGCGAGTTCCTCGGATCCGCCGCCTCCATACTTGCGCCGCAAATCCGCGAGTTGCGGGTGTTCAACACGATATGCGGCGCCACGACGCAGCGTCAGGAGGCCGTGCGGGAGATTACCTCGCGGGTCGACGGACTGCTCGTGGTCGGAGGCCGAAACAGCGCCAACACGGCGAAGCTCGTCGAAATAGCCCGGTCGCGCAACTGCGACGTCCTGTGGATTGAACATGCAGGGGAGCTTTCCGGCGAGTGGTTCTCAGGGAAACACAAAATTGGAATAGCAGCCGGCGCCAGCACACCGGACTGGTTGATAGAAGAAGTGAAACACGCAATAGAGACATCGCAGGTGTCAAGGGGGATGGAAGGTTATGACGGAAGAAATGATGAATGAAGGACTCCGTACAACGGACGTCGAAAACGCCGAAGGGCGCGAAGTTGAGGAAACGGGCGAAGCACAGGAGACGATGGAGAGCATCCTCGAACAGTATGGAGAGGTCGAGGAGCTTCATAGGGGAAAGATTGTCACCGGTACAGTGGTGAACGTCGTCGACGGCGGCTGGCTTGTGGACGTAGGATACAAGTGCGAGGGCTTCCTTCCCGCAAAGGAATGGTCGCACAGGGTTCTGGTCGAGGATGAAGCGGAGCCCGCAATCGAAGAAAAAATCCAGATCCAGGTGGTGAGCATTCGTCACGGCGAAGAGGCGCAGCTTCTTGTCAGCCGTTGGAGATGCGAGTTCGACCGCCGCTGGAGCGAACTTGAAAGCAAACTTGCCCAGAACGAAGTCATTCCAGTGAAGGGGATCCGCAAGGTCAAGGGCGGTCTCATGGTGGAGTGCTGCGGACTTGAGGGGTTCGTCCCCATTTCGCATCTTGCCGAAGAGGGCAGAGGCGTCAATCCCGGCAAATTCGTGGGCGAGGTCTTCGACGCTAAATTGATGGAAAAGGACAAGAAGAAGCACCGGCTCGTCTTCTCCAGACGTATGATCGTCGAGGAGACGCTGGTTGCAGAGCGCGAGTCTTTCTACACCGACGTGGCGGAAGGCTCGGTTCTTGACGGAGAAGTAAGCAGCATCACATCTTTCGGCGTCTTCGTGAACGTCGGTCCCATCGACGGACTCGTCCACATGAGCGAGCTTTCCTGGAAGCGGAACATCAAGCCGAAGGAGATGTTCAAGAAGGGCGACCCGGTCAAGGTGCGCGTCATCGGGATCGACCGCGAGAACAACCGCGTTTCTCTCAGCATCAAGCAGACTGAGAACGATCCGTGGACCACGGCTTCTTCCAAGTGGAAGAAGAATGAGGTCACCAAGGGAGTTGTCACAAACGTGACCGACTTCGGCGCATTCGTCGAGGTCGAGCCCGGAATCGAAGGCCTCATCCACATCGGCGATCTTAGCTGGACCCGCATAAAGCATCCGAGAGATGTGCTTCGCAAGGGGCAGGAGGTCGAGGTGCAGGTGCTCGACGTCGATATGGAGAAGAAGCGCATGAGTCTCGGCTTCAAGCAGCTGAACGACCCGTGGAACGATATTGCCACCAGGTATTCAAAGGATCAGGATCTGACCGTCAAGGTTGTCCGGCTTGCTGATTTCGGCGCTTTCGTCGAGATCGAAGAGGGCGTCGAGGGGCTGATCCACATCTCCCAGCTGAGCACAAAGAGGGTTGAGAAACCGGGCGACGTGCTCTCCGAGGGGCAGGAAGTTCTCGCCCGTATCATCGAGATCAATCCTTCGGACCGCAGAATGCGCCTGAGCATCAGCGCACTTGAAGAGCCGGCCGGAGAGTCTTCCGCCCGCCCCCGCGACGAGGAACGCCGCAGAGGGAAGCAGGAACGCGGCGATCACGACCGTCACCCGCAGAAGAACGTGATGAGCGACGGCGAGGCGAACGTCACCATCGGAGAGTTTTTGAAGAACTCCTTGCAGGACTAACGTACGTCAAAGGGTCGCCTTAAAAAAGGCGGCCCTTTTTATTTACAAAGAAAGTGCGGCGAATATAATGAATTCATTGCGGCTTCGTGTGTATCCCGACCCGGTTCTGAGGAAAGAGACAGAGCCGGTTGTTGCTTTTGACGATGACCTGAAAGACCTTGTCGCCGAGATGATACGGCTTATGAATCTGCACGACGGGGTAGGATTGGCGGCTCCGCAAGCCGGAGTTTCTTCCCGGCTCGCCGTTGTGTTTCACGACGGAATGCTCCATGTTCTGGCCAATCCGGTGCTGCTCTCTTCGGAAGGGGAACAGGACGGGGAAGAGGGATGCCTGAGCTTTCCGGGGATTTTCGGCAATGTACAACGGCCTTCCAAGATCACCATACGGCACAACGACCTCGACGGGGTTGAACACGAGACGTCTGTGGAGGGCTTTCTTGCCCGCGCGTTTCTACACGAAATGGACCATCTGAACGGGAGGCTGCTCATCGATAACTTCTCTCCAATGAGGCGCGCCATGGCGCGAAAAAAGTTATTGCGTTCAAAAGAAGGGGAAGACGCCGACGGAGGTTCGAGCAGACGATGAAGGACGCCTTCCAAAGAAACCCCGTCCTCTGGTTTTTCGGAACCGGGACGTTTGCGGCGAGCTGCCTGAAGCATCTCGTAAAGAACGTTCATTTCGATCGTATCGTGACCTCGCCGCCCTCATCAGGGGGAAGAGGTATGCGCAACATCCTCTCTCCTGTTGAGAAACTCTGCGAAACACTTCACCTCCATGTGATCCGTTCCTCCAAGGTTTCAGAAGAGCCGGAACTGCTTCATCACCTCGCAGAGTCGCCTCCGGACTGTATTCTTGTTGTGGATTTCGGGCAGAAGATACTGGAGCCCTTTCTCTCGGCGCCTGCGTGGGGGTGTTTGAACATCCACCCGTCGTTGCTTCCTTCATACAGAGGGGCTGCCCCTGTGCCGAGGGCGCTTCTGAACGGGGACGCTGTAACCGGAGTTTCTCTCTTCCGTCTCGTAGAGGAGATGGATGCGGGGCCAATCCTCTTTCGAAAAGAGTTGACGGTAGGCGAAACCGCAAGCGCTGGAGAAATTTTGGAGATTCTTGCAGAAAAAGGTAGCGAACTTTATCTGTTGGGTGTAAAATGTCTTATTGAGGGAAGTTGCAAATTTAGAGATCAAAATTCAGAATCAGCAACATATGCACCTAAAATTGCCAACAAAGAGGCTGAATGTTCTTGGGTCTGGCCCTCGCATCGTCTTGTCTCCACCGTTCGAGCGATGAACCCCTCTCCGGGCGCTTATATTTTTATTGGCGCAAAACGGCTGAAAATTTGGGAAGTTCTCCATCATCCATCCTTGGGGCGCCCCGGCGAAATCGTAGACTTTCTCGACGGATTTCCTCTTGTTGGTACGTCGGACGGGTCTGTCGCGCTTCTTTGTGTTCAGCCTGAGGGGAAAAAACGCCTCAGCGGCGCGGAATGGGCCCGCGGAATCCGCCTGAAGAAAGGGGATTTTCTTCAATGAACGCCTCTGAACGCGAACAAATCAGCCAGTTGATGGCGTCCTTTCAAACATTTGCCTCCACTCTTGAAAAATGGCCGAAGGCGGTTGCCGTTACAGGCGCGCTCGGTTCCGGAAAGACCGAATGGGTCCTCAATCTCGCTTTAGGTTTTGAAGTGATCGGCGAACAGGTTACGATTGCCGACCTGGATATTATCAACCCGTATTTTTGTATCCGGCAGGTAACGGATGCGCTGGGCGCAAGAGGGTTCAATATCATCATGCCCCCTGAAAACGCCAGGTGGTCCGACATGACCGTCGTGTCGCCGAAAATCTCAAGCGCGCTCGCAACCGACGAGGGGCGTCTGCTTTTGGATATCGGAGGGGACGCGGAGGGTGCGCTGGCGCTGAAGCAGTTCGAGCCGGACATCCGCCGCGCGGGGTATCTTTTAATCCTCGTTATCAACGCTTTCCGTCCGCAGACTTCTTCAGTACGCGGTGTGCGGACAATGCTGGAAAGAATGGAGAGTATCTGCGGCCTTTCAGTGGGGGCGCTTATCAGCAACTCTCATCTCATGGACGAGACGACGGCGGAACATTGTGCCGACGGTCTTGAAACAGTTCTGGAAGCCGGAAGCGAACTCGGTCTTCCCGTGCTGTACGCGGGCGTTCCTCCGAAACTGTTTCCCGAGGCCGCTTCCGTGTGGAAATCCCGGAATCTTTCCGTTCCCTGTTGGCCGCTCTCCCGGTACATGATGCTTCCGTGGGAGGAAGGGGCCATGTGGTCCAGGCCGTCGACGGGCGAATAATTTTCTCCAATCTTTTTTGTGGAAGGGGTGCACAGGCAATGGCGAAAAAGGGGCGCATCGAGGTTTTCGAGCAGTTTTGCAAAAGCTGCGGACTGTGTGTGGCTGCCTGTCCGGTGAAGGTCCTTCGTATTTCCGAAAAGACCAACGCCAAGGGGTATCGCCCGGTCGAACAGTTCAAGGAGGGGTGCATCGGGTGCGGCATGTGTGCGATGACCTGTCCCGATGCGGCGATCGAAGTCTTCAAAATTGAAGAGTAGTTTGTCTTGCCGGAGGTGAAGTAGACATGGGACGAGTTTTGATGAAAGGTACTGAAGCTATTGCCGAGGCGGCCATTCAGGCCGGCTGTAAATACTTCTTCGGGTATCCGATTACGCCGCAGAACGAGATTCCGGAGTATATGTCGGCGCATCTTCCCGAGGTCGGGGGAGTGTATGTGCAGGCGGAGAGCGAAGTGGCCTCGATCAACATGGTCCTTGGAGGAGGCGCCACAGGGTATCGGGTGATGACATCCTCCTCGAGCCCCGGTATTTCGCTTATGTCGGAAGGGATTTCCTACGTCGCAGGTTGTGAAATTCCCGCGGTCATCGTGAACGTGATGCGCGCCGGTCCGGGATTGGGCGGCATTCTTCCTGGACAGGCCGACTATCTTCAGTCGACCAAGGGGGGCGGCAACGGAGACTATAACCTGTTTGTCCTCGCTCGCAGCACGTTGCAGGAGTGCGTCGATCTTACCCAGCTCGCTTTCGATCTTGCCCAGAAGTACCGCAATCCTGTCATGGTTGCCGCCGACGGGTTCATGGGGCAGATGATGGAAGCTGTTGAGATTAAGCCGAGTCCGTCGAAAGACCAGCCGGCCGACCCGTCATGGGCTCTCGGTTTCATGGGAGAAAGGGGCGGAAAGCGCAGCCACCTGCATAGCCTCTTCCTCTCTCCGGAACCTTTGGAGGAGCACAACAGAAAACTGCAGAAGAAGTACCAGGCAATGAAAGATGCCGAGCAGCGCTGCGAGTGCTACATGATGGACGACGCCGAGGTGCTCATCGCCGCCTACGGTACAACAGCCCGCATCTCCCGCTCAGCCGTGAACAATCTGCGCGCTGAAGGGCTCAAGGTCGGCATGATCCGCCCGATCACACTGTGGCCGTATCCTTACGAGGCTTTCAAGAAGCTTCCTTCCACCGTCAAGCACATTCTTGTTTCGGAGATGAACGCCGGACAGATGGTGGATGACGTGAAAGTTGCCACAGGTTGCAAGTACCCTGTCTCCTTCTACGGCCGCATGGGCGGATTCGCCCCCTCGGTCGGGGAGATAGAGAACGAATGCCGACGGATTCTCGGCCTGTAAGGGAGGGGATTTCTGATGAGTGAAGTAAAAGTCTACGAACGTCCGAAGAGTTGGATGCCGAATGTCAGCAGCCACTACTGCCCCGGTTGCGGGCACGGAATTGCCCACCGTCTGGTCTGCGAGGCCATCGACGAACTCGGCATACAGAACGATACCATAGGCGTCGCGCCGGTAGGGTGCGCAGCAATGATCTACGACTACATGGACACCGACTACTGCGAAGCGCCCCACGGGCGCGCTCCTGCAGTGGCGACCGGATTAAAGACCGTCCGTCCCGACAAGATCGTGTACACCTACCAGGGCGACGGCGACCTTGCCTCGATAGGCATGGGCGAGATCATTCATGCCGCAAACAGAGGGCAGAACATCACGGTGATCTTCATCAACAACGCGATTTACGGTATGACCGGCGGTCAGATGGCGCCGACGACGCTTATCGGGCAGAGAGCCTCCACCTGTCCGCTTGGACGCGACGTCAAGCTCAACGGCTACCCGATCCGCGTGAGCGAACTTCTGGCGGCGCTTCCTGCGCCCGGCTACGTGACCCGCGTGACGGTGGCGCAGCCAAAGTACATCATCAAGGCGAAGCAGGCTGTGAAACAGGCCTTCCAGAACCAGTTGGACGGGAAGGGGTTCTCCCTCGTCGAGATACTCTCCTCCTGCCCCACGAACTGGGGAATGCGTCCTGTGGAAGCCTTCGACTGGCTTGTCAACACGATGATGCCCTACTATCCCCTTGGTACGTTCAAGGATTTCGACTAGGGAGGGAAGAGCATGTCATTTTTCAAGACGCTTCTCGCGGCCGGATTCGGCGGTCAGGGAGTCATGGTTTTGGGACAGCTCGTGGCGTATACGGGGATCGAAGAGGGCAGACATGTAACGTGGATTCCCTCGTACGGTCCGGAGATGCGCGGCGGAACGGCGAATTGCGGCGTGGTGCTTTCGGACGACGAGATCGGTTCGCCCGTTGTCGACAAGGCGGACGTCCTTGTTGTGATGAACCAGCCGTCGCTTTCCAAGTTCATCGACAGGTTGAAGCCGGGCGGCGTCCTGGTGTACAACAGCAATCTCGTCGAATACGACAACTCCCGTAAGGATATTCGCGTCGTCGCCCTTCCCGCGACCACCCTCGCCGAGGAGCTGGGCAGCGACAAAATCACGAACGTCGTTATTCTGGGCGCGGTCGTGGAGTCGAGCGGTATTGTCGCCGACGCCGTGTGCGTGGAGACGATCAAGGAGAAGCTGGGTAAAAAGAAGCCGCAGTTCCTCCCGATGAACCTCAGCGCGTACGAAAAGGGAAAAGAGGTCGCCAGGGCATGTCTGAAGGCGTGAGGGAGAAGACCCTTGCGCAGAAGACCGTCTATACAGGCAGGATACTGAACCTCCGTGTGGACGATGTTGAACTTCCCGGGGGGAATCGGGCGATCCGCGAGGTCGTGGAGCACAGGCCCGCTGTTGGTATTCTTCCTGTCCTGGAAGACGGAACAGTTCTTTTGATACGGCAGTACCGCTACGCTGTCGGGGAGGATATGCTCGAAATTCCTGCCGGAATCGTCGAGGGGGACGAGCCTTTTGCCGCCGCCGCTCGAAGAGAGCTTCAGGAAGAGGTGGGTTACTTTCCGGAGCATTTGCGGGAGATCGGACGCATCTACAACTCTCCAGGGTTCAGTACGGAGCTGATGGCGCTGTTTGTCGCTACTGGGCTGCGCCCGTCGAAGCTCCAGGAGGACGACGACGAGTTCATCACAGTTGTTCCTGTTGCCAAGGAGAAAATCCCGGCCTTGATCACAGGGGGAAAGCTGAAGGACGCCAAGACGTTCGCCGCGCTCTCATGGTTGATGGCCGCCGGTGAGATTTTCTGAGTTACTTGTGAATGATCCACCAATTGTTTTCTGACGCCTATTACAGACTCCTGAGGAACCGGTTTTTCCGGTTCCTTTTTTTATGCTACAATGTAACTATTATGACATTATATGACTTTGAATCCGCCTATGAGGCTTTTCTTGCGTGGTTGTTGCTGGAGCGGGGGTTGAGCAGGAATACGGCCTCGGCATACTCCCGGGATCTTAAGAAATGGCGCGAGTATTGCTTGGAAAACGGAACCCCTCCCTTTCCTCCCGACGAGAGCGGGATCGTCCGCTTTCAGCGTTTTCTTGTCGAGAGCGAGGGGAGCAAAGCTTCGCGTCAACGGACAATGGCGGGCTTGCGTACGTGGATGCGCTTTCTTCAGGTCGAGGAGGTATTGGAGGCCGATATCGCACTTCCCGCGTTGCCGCAGAGAGAGCAGCGTCTTCCGAAAATACTCAGTGAAGGGGAGGTAGACAGACTGCTTAACATCTGTTCAGGCGATGATTCTCTTTCGCAAAGAGACCGTGCGCTTTTTGAAGTGGCGTATGGATGCGGACTGCGGGCGAGCGAGATATGTTCTCTCCGGATCAGGGATGTTGATTTCGCCGCGAAGACGCTCAGGGCGCTTGGTAAGAGTGAGAAGGAACGTACCATACCGTTCCTTGGAGAACCGGCCCACAGGGTACAGATGTATCTGGATGTGGCCAGGCCGCGTCTGGTGAAGGAGGAGATCGGTAATCTCTTCCTTTCGCGGAACGGGTTGATGCTGAACAGGGAGGATATTTGGCGAATCATACAGAAGAGGGGAGCTGAAGCGGGTATTTCAAAACAACGTCTTCACCCGCATATCCTCCGTCACAGCTTCGCAACGCATCTTCTCCGGCGCGGTATGGACCAGAAGACGCTCCAGGAACTTCTTGGGCATTCCTCCATCGCAACGACTGACAAGTACCTGCACTTTGACCTTGAACTTCGGGACGTGTATGATGCTTCTCATCCACGTGCTTAAAACGAAAAAATTAAGGAAGAGGAGTTGAGAGAATGATCGAAAAAGTCAAGGCCGCAAGCGCTTTCCTTAAAGAACGTATTTCTTCGTCTCCGGAATCTGCGGTGATTTTGGGTTCAGGGTTGGGCTCTTTCGCGGATTCCCTTGAAGGGCGTACCGTGATACCCTATGAAGAGATACCGCACTGGCCTCTTTCAACCGCTCCCGGACACGGAGGAAGACTTGTCCACGGAAGGCTGGGAGATCGCGAGCTCCTCGTAATGCAGGGCCGCGTTCACTATTACGAAGGATACCCGATGGAAGAGGTAGTGTTCCCGGTGCGCGTGCTCGCTCAGTTGGGCGTGAAGAACCTGGTGATCACCAACGCTTCGGGCGGAGTCGACGTCTCGCTCTCGCCGGGGGATATTGTTCTTCTGGAGGATCATGTCAATTTCATGGGAGCGAATCCGCTGCGCGGTCCCGATACTCCGGGGTGGAACGACCGTTTCCCGGATATGACGCGATGCTACGACGAAAAATTCATAGCCGCTTTCGAAGCGGCAGGAGCGGCTGAGGGTGCGCCGGTGCGCAGGGGAGTCTATTTCGCTTTTTCAGGACCGTCGTTCGAGACTCCGGCCGAAATACGGATGGCGCGCGCGTTGGGGGCGACCGTGGTGGGAATGTCCACCGTACCGGAGGCTATTACTGCAAACGCAATGGGGCTGCGTGTCTGCGCGCTTTCGTGCGTGGCCAACGCTGCTGCCGGTTTGACGATGAACAGGCTGAGCGGGCAGGAGGTGCTCGACGAGATGGCGAAGACATCCGAAAAGTTGATTCGCCTCTTGAATCGTTTTTTCAAGGAGATGAGATGAAATGTTCGATATGATTTCGTTCATCGAGCGGAAACGAGACGGCGGAGCCCACACGGCGGAAGAGATTCAAGAGTTCGTTCGAGGATTTGCCTCCGGGGCCGTCCCCGACTATCAGGCCAGCGCCTGGCTGATGGCGGTGTTTCACAACGGATTGAAGGGGGAAGAGCTCAAAGAGTTTACCCTCGCGCTGGCTCATTCGGGAAAGATCCTCTCCTTCGGAGACCTTCGCATTGTCGACAAACACAGCACGGGAGGTGTGGGCGACAAGGCGACGCTTCTTCTTGTTCCTCTGGCGGCGGCCTGCGGCGTGAAGGTGGCGAAGCTTTCAGGGCCGGGGCTGAGTTTTACAGGCGGCACAGTCGATAAACTGGAGGCCATCCCCGGTTTTCAAATGCACCTCTCTTCGGAGCGTTTTATCGAACAGGTGCGCCGGATCGGTTGCGCTATTTCCGGTCATTCCGACGATCTTGCTCCGGCGGAGGGGAAGTTCTACGCCCTGCGTGATGTGACGGGAACGGTGCCTACGCTTCCTCTTCTTTGCAGCAGCATCGTGAGCAAGAAGATAGCCGGAGGCGCTCACGCCTTCGTCTTTGATGTGAAGTGCGGGGCGGGCGCTTTTATGGAGGATTATGAAAACGCCGAGAAGCTCGCCCGTGCGCTTGTCTCTCTCTCCAAATCCCTCGGAAAAGAGAGCATGGCGCTGATTACCGACATGGACCAGCCTTTGGGAGAGTGGATAGGAAACAGCACGGAGGTGCTTGAAGCCGTTTCCGTTCTTCAGGGCAAGGGACCGAAGGACGTGGAAGAGCTCGTTATCAACCTTGCCGGAGCGATGGTTTCCATAGATTCGGACCTCTCTTTCGAAGAGGGGTGCGCGCTCGCACGGGAGAAGCTGGAGGATGGATCGGGCCTTGAAGCATTCGCGGCGATGGTCCGCGCGCAGGGAGGGGATGACCGGGTATGCCGCACTCCCGAGAAAATCCTTCCGCTTGCCGGCAAAAAACATACAATCACTGCATCTGAAGACTCCACGGTGCGCGCCCTGAACGCCCGAAAGATCGGGGAAGGCGTCAAGCGCCTCGGTGGAGGGCGCATGTCGCTGGGAGAACCTATCGACCTTTCGGTGGGAGTGCGGATTCTGAAGAAGAACGGCGCCTCCGCCGGGCGGGGGGAAGCGCTGCTTGAGATTTTGTACTCCGACGAGGCGAAACTGGCAGACGCCATGCCGTTTTTTGAATCCGCCTATACGTTCGGCAAAGCGAACGAACATAGCGAAGATACAGCGCAAAGGAGACTTATTCTTGGGAAGATCGGGTAGATTTACGTTTTTCCGTTTCGGCAGCATTCTGTTTCTGTTGTTCTGCCTCGTTTGTATCCCGCTGTCCGCTTCGGCCGAGGTGACTGTTCAGTACCCCTCCTCGGTGGGCGTCGGGAAGCCTTTTTTAGTGCGCGTCACTTCCTCCGTCCCGTTGACGGGAGTGGAGGCCGTTTGGCAGGGACGTACGGTGCAACTCGGAGTTTCCGTGTGGAACGAACGGTACATTTCGCTCGCGCTTCTCGGAACGCAGGTCGGCAAAGTGAAGACCGGAGATCATCGTCTGACGCTCCGTCTGCTCTCAGGGGGGAAGCGTTCTGAACATCCTTTCTCGATCAAGGTAATGCCGGTTCAGTACAAGGAGGACCGCCTGACGCTGCCTGAGAAGATGGTGACTCCGCCTTCTTCGGAACTCAAGCGGATAGAAGCCGAAAGAAAGCGTACGGGCGCGGCGCTTGCCACAATGACGGCAGGTAGGCAATGGGGTCTGCCGATTATCAGGCCGGTATCCGGTATTGTAACAAGCCCGTACGGAAGACGGCGCATACTGAACGGAAAACCGAGGAGTCCGCATGCGGGGGTTGACTTCAGGGCGGCAGTCGGTACTCCGGTTCTCGCGGCGCTTCCCGGAAAGGTCGTGCTCACCGGAGATCATTACTACGCCGGGAAGAGTATCTATATCGATTCGGGCGGCGGGGTTATATCTCACTACTTTCATATGCACACGATCGACGTAAAAAAAGGAGATCCCGTCAAGCCGGGGCAGGTGATCGGGAAGAGCGGCGTAACGGGCAGGGCAACCGGGCCGCATCTGCATTTCGGGCTTGCGTTGGCGGGCCAGATGGTGAATCCTGAACCCCTTTTTTCGGCAACGTCTTCCGGGATGCTCGAAAAAACGGCGCTCCGGAAAGTAACCCCTCGCTGGAAGTGATGCAGGGGGATGAGGTCGGATTTCTGTATGCTTTCGCCGGGAGGAGGGAAGCGGATGAGAGGTTGGAAGAGAGCCTTCGGCAGCTGCGCGCTTTTGCTTTTTTTCGCGTCGGCTGGGTGGGCGAGTTCTCTTATAGCGGACTATGAGGCGCGTTTTACGAAGTATTTCACGGACAGGATCCAGGCGCAATCAGTATTGTCCGTTATTAAGGCCTCAGAGGATGAGCTTCGGCGGGGCAAGATTCCGACGTTGAACCTGTGCATCGAGGATGCCGTCGTCGAGGGCGTTCGCTACGACAGGTTGCTGCTCGTGATGCATGATGTTCTCTTTACTTCGGCGGCACGCGGCATTGTTGTGCATTCGCACGGTGAGAGCCATCTTTCTGGCGGCATATCCAAGGAGACCTTTCTGAAAACGCTCTCCGAGGGAATGCCCCACTTTGCCGTATCGGAACTGGCGCTTCGCAACGGGAGCGTCATGATCAAAGGCGTGTATGAACGGCGGCTTACGTTCAAGGTCCGGGCGTTGATGCGCTTTACAGGATCTTATGTGATCGACGGAGACGGCGTAGCAAGGGTGCGCTTCGACGACGCCTCGAACGACAATCCGGCAATCAGCACGCTCGATGTGGCAAAGGCGATGGCGAATGCAGCGTCCGTGCTCTCCTTCCGGGATTTTTTCGGAGCTCCCCTCGTCAGGGAGGTTTTGGTGGATCACGATATGGTGTGGTTTTCCGCGAGAAGCCAATAGAAAGATTGTTGCGCTGCTCCGGGATACTGGACTTTTTTACCGGAAGCCAGTACAATTCTTAACGGTTCATGGAGGCGAATGTGTCCCGGTGGGCGCCCCGGACTTCAAATCCGGTGGGAGGCGGTATAGGCCGTCTCCGGTGGGTTCGACCCCCACACGCCTCCGCCAGTAGTGTAAACCAAAGAGACGCTTCCCTTCAAGGGGAGGCGTCTTTTGCATGGTACAATAATCCGAAAACACACCATTTCGGAGGTGATTTCGTGATTCCATGGGAGAAAAGAGCGGAAGAGATGGTGGAAAAACAGATCCGCGCGAGGGGCATTCTTTCGGAGAGAGTTCTTGAGGCGATGCGCTCCGTCCCGCGTCATCTTTTCCTTCCGGAACACCTTCGTGAAAGCGCGTGGATTGACAGCCCTCTCCCGATAGGCGAAGAACAGACGATGTCGCAGCCGTACATGGCGGCAAAAATGACGGAGCTTCTTGCACCGGAAGAAGGAGATTCGGTTCTTGAGATAGGAACGGGGTCCGGGTATCAGTCCGCCGTCCTTTGCTCGATGGGCGCGAAGGTTACAAGCATTGAACGAATCGCCCCGCTCGCGGAAAGGGCGAGAGAGACGCTTTCTTCCCTGGGGTACGATGTTTCCGTGCTGTGGTCGGATGGGCGGGAGAAGGGGGAGCTTGCAGGCGAGTTCCAGGGTGTCATTGTTACAGCCGCCGCGCCTGCATTGGAGGCGTGGTGGTCCGAGGCGCTGGCGCCGGGAGGAAGGCTGGTTGCGCCGGTAACGGTTCTTTCCGGAAGCGAACGGCTGCTTCTCCGTGAAAAGAAGGCGCCCGGCGAATATGTGGATACGTGGCACGATTACTGCCGTTTTGTACCTCTTCTGCAAGGGAGGACGGGCGGATATTGCTGAAGAGGTGATAGGGTGAAAGTCAGTTTTTTTAAAGGAGCGTCGCCGAAGGAGTTGTTCTCGGTTCGTTCTCTGGCGCTTTCGGGACTTGTCGCAGCTCTATACGCGGTGACGACGATTTTGTTCGCCCCGATTTCCTACGGATATGTTCAAGTGAGAATCTCCGAAGCGCTTACTGTGCTTCCGTTTCTTTTCCCGCAGGCTGTTTTCGGCCTTTTCGTGGGGTGCCTTTTTGCGAATCTCTTTGGCGGTTTCGGCATACTCGATGTGGTTCTGGGGAGCGCCGCGACGCTGTTGGCGGGGATCGCCTCTTCTGCCATGCCGACCGTCTATTTAGCCGCGCTCCCGCCTGTGCTTGTGAACATGGTTATCGTGGGGGGGTATCTTTCGTTTATTTTGGACCTCCCCTTTCCCCTCTGCGCGATGTATGTCGGGATCGGGCAGTTTATTGCCTGCTATCTCCTCGGTGTTCCGCTGACGTTGCTGCTTGGGAAGCGCATAAAAGCGGGCGGGGAGGACCCCGCCCGCTGAGTCGTCACGCTTTTTTCTTCCACTTCGTGCCGTCGGGGGTATCCTCCAAAAGGATGCCTCTTGCGGCCAGATCGTCACGGATTGCGTCCGATCTTTTGAAGTCTTTGTTCTTTCGTGCGGCGTTGCGTTCCGCGATAAGCGCCTCGATCTCCGCGGCGTCTTCCTCGCCGGCTGCTGCGTCGAGCCCTAGAACGCCCAGAACGGAGTCGATCTTCCGGAAGAATTCCGCGGCCAGTTCAAGGAATGATTCTTCGAGCGTCTGCGTTTCTTTCAGATAGGTATTGACCGTCTTTACGGCCTCGAAGAGGACGCCGAGGGCTGCCGCGGTGTTGAAGTCGTCGTCCATAGCCGTTATAAAACGGTCCTCGAATTCTTTGAAGAGTGATTCAAACTCGTTCCGGGATCCGTCGCTTGTCGTTTTTCTGTTTTTCCGTGCGTGCTCAAGGTCGGACCAGCAGTTCTCCAGACGTTCAACCGCGCCGAGCGACTGGTTCAGGCTCTCCTCCGAAAAGTTGATGGGCGACCTGTAGTGAGCGCTCAGCATGAAGAGGCGGATTGCCTTCGCGGGGTACTTCTGAAGCGCGGCTCTGGCAGTAAGAAAGTTGCCGAGCGACTTCGACATCTTCTCCTTGTCGATCAGGAGATAGCCGTTATGGATCCAGTAGCGCACGAAAGGTTTGCCCGTGGCGGCCTCCGCCTGGGCCACTTCGTTCTCGTGGTGCGGGAAAGTAAGGTCGGTTCCCCCGGAGTGAATATCGAGAGTTTCTCCAAGGTATTTCATGGACATGGCGCTGCATTCGATGTGCCAGCCGGGGCGTCCCTCGCCCCACGGGCTGGGCCAGGAAGGTTCGCCTTCTTTTTTCGCTTTCCAGAGGGAGAAGTCGAGAGGATGCCGTTTGCGTTCGTTGATCTCGACCCGCGCGCCGGACTGGAGCTCCTCAAGGCTCTGTTTTGCGAGGACTCCGTAGGAGGGAAAACTGCCCACGTCAAAGAAGACGTCGCCGTCGGCAGCGTATGCATGTCCTTTTTCGACCAGCTTTTCGATGAGCGCGATTATTTCGGGTATGTGTTCCGTCGCTTTCGGATTGTGCGTCGCGCGGCGAATGCCCAGGGCGTCCGCATCCTTGAAATACTCCTCGATAAAACGGTCCGCAAGCTGCTTGACAGTGATGCCCTCCTGGTTCGCCCGGTTGATCATCTTGTCTTCGATATCGGTGAAGTTCTGGACGAAGGTGACTTTGTAGCCGCTGTACTCAAGGTAGCGGCGGAGGACGTCGAAGACGATGAACGGGCGCGCATTGCCTATATGGAAGAAGTCGTAGACCGTAGGCCCGCAACTGTAGAAGCCTACATGCCCCTCCTTCAGAGGAACGAACGGTTCTTTTGTGCGTGTCAGATCGTTATACAGTACCAGACTCATTTTTCAGCACCTCCAATGCGTTCTAATCACGTATTATATAATACAATTCATTAGGATGCAGAACATTTTTCTTCACTCGGCGAACAGAGCCGCATGTGAAATTCGGAGGAAGACGTGGCGCAGGAGCACATAAAGAAGCTGTTGAAAAATCTGCCGGATAAACCCGGAGTCTATCTGATGCGGGACGCCGAGGGAGAGGTGCTCTACGTGGGGAAGGCGAAGTCGCTGAAAAAGCGGGTGGCGTCGTACTTCCGGCATGAGTCGTTCGCCTCGCCCCGCTTGAGGAAGCTGGTGGCTTCCATCGAGGACATTTCGGTGATTCGGACCGAGACCGAGGTCGAGGCGTTGATCCTTGAGGCGAAGCTGATCAAGAAGTACGCCCCCTTCTTCAACGTCGAGCTGAAAATGGGGGACAGGTACCCGTACATCAAAATCACCTCCGAGCCCTTCCCTCGAATCGTGGTGACGCGCCAGAGAGGTAAGGACGACGGGCTCTATTTCGGTCCCTACGTGCGGGTCGGCGATGTCCGTTCGCTTCTCCGCCTGATCGAACGGTACTTTCCGCTGCGGATATGCGCCCGGGAGATCGATCCGGCCGATGCGGCGAAGGGAAAGAACCGTCCCTGTCTTCATCATGCGCTGGGGCGCTGCATGGGAGTATGCGCCGGGCTGGTGACTCCGGCCGAGTACAGGGAGCGGGTCGACGACGTCATTTTTCTGCTGCAGGGGCAGTCCACCGAGGTTGTGGAACGTCTCCGGAAGAGGATGGACAAGGCGGCGACGAGTCTGCAATTTGAAGAAGCTGCGCGGCTGCGCGATACCATCCGCGCGATTTGGCGCATCACCCGCCAGAGAGTTTCCTCGCCGCTGCGCGAGGACTTCGACGGGGATATGTGGCAGTGTCTGAACCGGTTGCAGGAGCTGCTCAAGCTTCCTGTGCTTCCGTGGAGGATCGACGGCTTCGATATCTCCCACATGTCGGGGAGAGAGACGTACGGCGTGGTGGTGGTGTTCGAACAGGGAGTCCCTAACCGTTCGCTGTACCGCCGTTTCAAAATCAGGACCGTCGAGGGAGTGGACGACTTCCGCTCGATGGAGGAAACGCTCGAACGCCGTTACGGTAAGTCGCTTGAAGGCAAGGAACCGCTGCCGCAGCTCATCCTGATCGACGGAGGCCCCGTGCAGCTTGAATTTGCGCGAAAGGCTCTCGGAAAGCTCGGATTGGAACAAATTCCCTCGATATCGCTGGCAAAAGAGGAGGAACTGATATACCATAGCACGGAGCGGGAACCTCTGCGGCTGGATAGGGGGGACGAAGCGCTCCGCCTTTTGCAGAGAGTCCGCGACGAGTCGCACCGTTTTGCCATCGAGAGCCATCGTTCGTCGCGGTCGGCGCGGTTGCGGCGGAGCATCCTCGAGGATATTCCAGGCATTGGCAAGCACCGGGCGGCGCAACTGCTTGGGCGTTTCGGAAGCGCGCGTGCTATTGCAAACATGTCGGCGGAAGAGCTGGCGGCGGCGCCGGGAATCGGCGGTGCGACTGCGGCCAGGATTCTGAACTTTTTAAAGGAGCAAGACAGTGACCCTCTCCAGGAAGAAGATTGACGAATATTTCATGCGAAGGGCTTTGAGCCTCGCTCTCAGGGGTATGGAGCGTACATCGCCCAACCCTTTGGTGGGGTGCGTCGTGGAACGGGACGGCGTCGTCCTTGCCGAGGGGTGGCACGCATGCTGCGGCGAGGCGCATGCGGAGCGCGCGGCGCTCGAAGGCCTTGATTCAGCTGCGGGGGCGACGATCTACGTGAACCTGGAGCCGTGTTCTCATTTCGGCAGAACCCCTCCGTGCGCCCCGCTGATTGTCGAGAAGGGTATCAGGAGGGCTGTGGTCGGGATGATCGATCCCGATGAGCGTGTCAGCGGCCGAGGCTTGGCACTGCTCCGTGATGCTGGACTCGACGTCGAATTAGGGGTTTTGGAGCCGGAGTGCCGCCGGCTGAATCGCGGCTTTCTTCGGAAGGTCCGACTGGGAAGACCGTGGGTAACGCTGAAGGGGGCGGTCGGGCTCGACGGTTCGATGGCCCTTCCTTCCGGGGAGAGCAAGTGGATTACTTCGGAGGGGGCGCGCGCTTTTGCTCATCTTCTGAGGGCGGAACACGACGCTGTTCTGGTGGGCGCCGGAACCGTCCGTGCGGACGACCCCGAGTTGACCGTGCGCAACGCGTGGGGGCGATCGCCTCTGAGAGTGCTGCTCGATTCCACGCTCTCTGTTGGCCCGGGAGCGAAGATCCTTGGCCCGTCGTGCATCGTCTTCTCGTCGGAGTCGGTTTCTCCGGAACAGGTAGCCGCAGTCGAGGCTTCAGGAGCTTCTGTCGTGCGAGTACCGCGAAAAGAGGCCGGTCTCTCGTTGGAAGCGGTTCTCTCCGAGCTGGTGCGCAGGGGCGTATGCAGGCTGCTCGTCGAAGGGGGGCCCGCCGTCATTTCCTCCTTCCTCAGAGAGGGAGTGGCCGACGCTCTTTCTCTCTTCCTCGCTCCCCGATTGATGGGGCAGGGGAAGACCTTTACGGGCGGACTCTCCTTCTCCTGCATGGGAGAGACTCTTGCACTCCGGGAGTGCGGCGTGAAGCGTGCGGGCGATGATTTTCTGCTTGAGGGGGTGCTTGCATGTTCACCGGACTTATAGAGTATGTAGGGACGTTTGTCTCGCTTTCGGCAAGCGGAACGTACTCAAGGCTTACCGTACGGGCGCCGTCGTTTGCCGGAGCGTTGACGCGCGGCCAGTCCGTGGCGGTTTCGGGAGCGTGCTTGACGGTTGCTTCTTTCGGAGAAGACCTCTTTTCGGTCGATGTGATGCGCGAGACGCTCGCGAAGACAAAATTCCGCTCGCTTCGCCCCGGCGCCCGGCTGAACCTGGAGCGAGCCCTTCAGCTAGGAGACCGGCTCGACGGGCACATTGTCACGGGGCACGTGGACGGCGTCGCCGCTGTCCGGGGAATACGCAAGGGAAGCGAAGGTTTCCTGCTGGATATAGAGCTTGATTCGGAAATGAGCTCGCTCCTTGTGCCGAAGGGGTCGATAGCGATCGACGGAACAAGTTTGACGATCGCGGATTTCAAGGGAGCGATCTGTTCGGTAAGCCTTATTCCGGAGACCTTGAAGGCGACGAACCTTGGCGATCTGCGGCCCGGTGATGATGTGCACATCGAAATGGATATTCTTGGAAAATACGTCCGCACTCTGCTCGGAGCGATGATTCCGGGCGAATTCGGCAGGAAGGGGCTGCCGGGGGCCGGCGATAATGACACGCCGTCCGGGCTTTCCATGGATTTGTTCAGAAAGGCCGGGTGGCTGTAAACAGTGCGGGAGGTTGTTATGGAATGAGCGCTCTTTCGGAGACGGAAACGCAGGAGAAAACGATGTTCAGCTCCATCGAGGACGCCGTCGAGGATATACGGAACGGCGGGATGATCATTGTCGTCGACGACGACAGCCGTGAGAACGAGGGAGACCTTGTCATCGCCGCCTGCAAGGCGACCACCGAGGCGATCAATTTCATGGTGCGGAGGGCGCGGGGGCTTGTATGCGTTCCTCTTGCGAAGGAATTTGCGCGCCGTCTTCGTCTTGATCCCATGGTGCGCGAAGGGACGGATAAGCATGGAACGGCCTTCCTCGTTTCGGTCGACGCAAAAGAGGGGACGACAACGGGGATTTCGGCCGAGGAGCGAGCCGCGACGGCGCGTCTGCTTGCGGATACGTCGTCCAGGCCGGATGATTTTTATCGTCCTGGGCACATGTTTCCTCTTGAAGCGAAACAGGGCGGCGTGCTGAAGCGCGCCGGCCACACGGAGGCGTCGGTGGATCTCGTCCGCCTCGCCGGGCTTCCGCCCGCCGGGGTAATATGCGAGATAATGAACGAGGACGGCACAATGGCCCGGCTCCCGCAGCTGCTTGCATTTGCCGCGGAATACGGGCTGAAGATCATTTCGATCGAAGACCTGATAGCGTACAGAAGCAAGAGGGAACGCCTGATTGAGAAGATCGCGACGGTCGAGCTTCCTACGGTTCACGGTTCGTTTGTGGCGCACGCGTACAAAAATGTGCTGGACGAGAACGCGGAGCGGGTGCATATCGCACTCGTGAAGGGGGAAGTAAACGGACGGATGGGCGTTTTAGTGCGCGTTCATTCCGAGTGCCTTACGGGCGACGTCTTCGGTTCTCTCCGCTGCGACTGCGGTCCGCAGCTCTCCTCCGCTATGGAGATGGTGGAGAAGGAAGGGTGCGGCGTTGTCCTCTACATGCGGCAGGAGGGGCGCGGCATCGGCATCGCGGAGAAGCTGAAGGCGTACCAGCTCCAGGAGAAGGGGCTGGACACCGTGGAGGCGAACGCCGCGCTCGGTTTTGCTCCCGATCTTCGCGATTACGGCATCGGGGCGCAGATTCTTCTGGATCTTGGGGTACAGAATATCAGGCTGCTGACAAACAATCCGAGGAAGGTGGTCGGCCTTCAGGGGTACGGGCTTGAGATCGCGGAACGGATACCGCTGGTGATTCCGCCCAACAAGTTCAACGAGCGCTACCTCGGAACCAAGGAGCAAAAGCTCGGCCACATGCTGCATATATGCGATCTTCTGCGGTAAGGGAGATCCTGAAGGGAGAGAGTTCCGAATGAGGGTTATCGAAGGAAAACTGACGGGGGCGGGGCTTCGGTTCTGCATCGTTGTTTCGCGTTTCAACAGCTTCTTCAGCGAGAAGCTGCTCGAAGGAGCGAAGGACGCGCTGTTGCGCCATGATGTGTCTCATCACGGCATCGACATCGTATGGGTTCCGGGAGCGTGGGAGATCCCCCTGATCGCGAAAGAGGCCGCGCTGAGCGGCAAGTACGACGCAATTATCGCGCTCGGCGCCGTGATACGAGGCGATACGACGCACTACGAACACGTCTGCGCGGAGATGTCGAAAGGAATCGCGTCCGTCAGCATGACGCAGCGTGTGCCGGTGTCGTTCGGCGTTTTGACGTGCGAGTCGATGGATCAGGCCGTCGCCCGTTCGGGAAGCAAGGCCGGTAACAAAGGGTTCGAGGCGGCGGCGGCCGCTATCGAGATGGCGAATATATTGAAGCAGATGCGGACTGAAAAGGAGACTGATCAGAATGCTTGATATCCGATGGATTCGTTCCAACGCCGATGAAGTGAAGGCCTACCTGGCCAACAGAAACAACGACTTCGATATAGAGCCTCTTCTTGCGCTCGACGAAGAGAAACGGAAACTGCTCTCCGAGACCGAGGAACTGAAAGCGAAGCGGAACGAGGGCTCGCGCAAGGTCGGTATGGCGAAGAGCAAAGGTGAGGACGCAGTCGAGCTGATGGAGGAGATGCGCGTCATCGGCGACAGGATCCGCGATATAGATAGCACGCTTGCGGAGATTGAAGAGAAGATGAACAACATGCTTCTCTCCATTCCCAATCGTCCGCACGAATCCGTCCCCGTAGGGAAGGACGAGAACGACAATCCGGTAGTTCGTCGCTGGGGAGAGCCCAAATCTTTTGCTTTCGAACCGAAAGCGCACTGGGATATCGGCGAGGCGGCGGGTATCATGGACTTCGAAAAGGGCGCGGCTCTGGCCCAGAGCAGATTTACCGTACTGAAAGGTGTGGGAGCCCGTCTTGAACGCGCGCTCCTCAACTTCATGCTGGACCTTCACACGGAAAAGCACGGCTACCTTGAGGTGCAGCCGCCCTTCATGGTGAACAGCAAAACGATGCAGGGAACGGGGCAGCTCCCGAAGTTCGCCGACGACCTCTACAAGTGCGAGAACGACGATCTGTGGCTGATCCCGACCGCGGAGGTCCCCCTCACCAACCTCTTCGCAGGCGAGATTCTGGAGGAGGAGCAGCTTCCGTTCTACTGCACGGCCTATACGCCGTGTTTCCGCAGAGAGGCCGGAGCGTACGGGCGGGATGTGCGCGGAATGCTTCGGCAGCACCAGTTCGACAAGGTCGAGATGGTCAAGATCAGCACGCCGGAGAGAAGCTACGAGGAGCTTGAGATGTTGACGGACAATGCGGAAGAGGTGCTCCGCCTGCTCGAAATTCCGCACCGGACTGTCTGTCTCTGCACGGGCGACATGGGGTTCGGCTCCAGCAAGACATACGACATCGAAGTGTGGCTGCCCTCCCAGGATAAGTACCGGGAGATCAGTTCGTGCAGTAACTGCGAGGACTTCCAGGCCAGAAGAATGAATACGCGCTACCGTCCGAAGGGCGGGGGCAAGCCGCAGTTCGTCCACACGCTCAACGGCTCGGGCATCGCGGTGGGACGGACGCTCATCGCCGTTCTCGAGAACTATCAGCGCGAGGACGGTTCCGTGGAGATTCCGAAGGCGCTTGTTTCCTATATGGGCGGCGTGGAGGAAATCCGGTAACCTCGGCAAAGAACGGTGGAAAAATACAGCGACAGCTGATACAATCATCAAAGACTTTTTTGCAGGGGAGGGAACTGGATATTTTCCACGCGGAAATGTACGTTACCGACATTCTTTTATGTGTGCTTCCTCTTACGGTGCTCTGTTTTTTTGCGCAGCGCGCCTGCAGAAGGAGCATGGACAAGACGCAATACAACTATTTCCGTGACCTGACCCTTATTGCGGCCTGGATCCTTGCCGCACTATGCGTCGGGGGGCCGTCTTCCCGTTTCATCGTCGGAATGGCGATCCTTGCGGCGGTATTCGGCATGGTGCAGCATATGTATCCGAACTCGCTCTGGAAACCGGTCTACCTGCTTATCGGTTTTATTTTTGCTCTTTTCGGTCCGCGCATCGCCTTTATTGGTTTGCCCGCCGGGCAGTATCACTATTTGCCGGTTGAGGTCTCCGTACTGATAACCGCCCTCTGGATTGCCGCCTTCCCCGTGCTGCTTCAGGAACTGGATAACATTCCGGGCATGGCCGGGCATCTGCTTGCTGTTTCGTTCTCCCTTCTGCTGACCGCCACGGTCTTTTCCGGTCAGAGTTTGCAGGATGCTTTTTTTATGTCCCTGTCGGGCTTGCTCTTCCTCGGAGTTTTCTGGAGCCGTCACGGGCACATGTATCGAAGAATGGGAGAGGCGCTCGCCGCGATGTGGGGCGTTTTGGTCGCCGGCACTTCCGTTCTCGGCGTGAGCAAAGGTATTACCTTCGGTACTCTGATGGTGCTCCCTCTAGGTCTTTTTGCGATTCCCATCATGGAGGCGTCGCTGAATTTCATGAACCGTGCCTTTTCCTCGAAGTCGCCGAATGCGGCCGTACTGTACAGCAAACTCATAGGAAAGGGACTTGATCATCCCAGCGCCGTCCGCTTCATCACGTCGCTCTGCGCTCTCGGAGGGTCGGCCGTCGCCATCTCCCAGCTTGGACATCCTCTCTCCATGATGTTTGTTGTGAGCCTCGCTATTCTTTTCGCCGGTATTACTTTGGCTCCGGCCATACGCGATATGAAGGAGAATGTGGAAATGCACCAGAGACCTTCAATTTGGCGGACTACTATTGACAACGTTTCTATGAACTATGCGCTTGCAAAAGCCCGCGGAGCCCTTGCCTCAAGGAGCGGCGCACGCCTTGTCGCGACGGTAAACGCACTTGCCGTGATGGAGGCCGAGAAGAACGACAAGTATGCGAACGCTTTAGACGGTTCGTTCTTGACCCTTGCCGACGGCGCCGGTCTCGTATGGGCGCTCAAGCTGCTCGGTACGCCAGTGCAGGAGAGAGTGACCGGAATAGACTACATGACCGGACTCGCTCGTATGGCTGCTGCCGAAGGGTGGCCGGTCTATCTTCTCGGATCGAAGCCCTCGATCGTGGAGAAAGCGGCGTTCGAGTTGCAGCGCCGGTTTCCCGATCTCACTGTTGCGGGTTTCCGCGACGGATATTTTGACGAGGGCGACGTTTCCGTGATTGATGAGATACGAGAGAGCGGCGCAAAAATCCTTTTTGTTGCTATGGGTATTCCCAAGCAGGAAATATGGGTAACCGAAAACGCCGAACGGCTGGGCGATCTTCTTGCCGTAGGCGTCGGCGGTGCTTTCGACGTCGTGTCGGGCACTCTGAAACGAGCTCCGGAGCTTCTTCAGAAAATCGGGCTTGAATGGTTCTACCGTCTTCTTCAGGAGCCTTGGAGATGGAAAAGGGATCTTGACCTTTTTGTGTTTGTGATAAAAGTCCTTCTGACGAAAACAGGTCTTTACCGTTCACGAGCAAGACGAACGGTGTAATGAAACTCCTTCTGAAAAATTGGCTCCCTCTGTATTATGTGCGCCCTGATGTTTTCTGCGAAGACGGAGGGGCGCGTTTTTTGTTGTCCGGTTCACAGGATCGATCGACAAAGAGAAAATACGAGAAACGTGCTGGACATATACTATGAAAATCATTATCCTTAGTGTCGGAAAACCGAAAGATGTTCATGTTGTTTCGCTCGCGGAACACTACTTTAAACGTCTTCGTTCTTTTGTTCCTGTTGTGCTTGAGAGCGTGCCCGAAGCAAAGGACCCGCTTCCTTCGAAGAAAGTGGAGCGCGAGGGAGTCGGCCTTTTAAAGAATCTTCGCGAAAGAGATTTCCTGGTAACGCTTGAAGAGCGGGGAAAATGCTTTGACAGCCGTGAGTTTGCCGAATGGGTGCAAACTAGTGTTGAGCGAACGCCGGGAAGAGTTGTTCTGGCGATAGGAGGCGCGTTCGGCCTTTCGGAGGATGTTCGGCGTCGGAGCGACTTTTCACTTTCTCTTTCGCCGATGACGATGCCGCACGAGCTGTGCCTCGTTTTTCTCATGGAGCAGCTTTATCGTGCGTTTACTCTGATTCGCGGCGTGGAGTATCATCATTAAAAAAGGAGTTGTGCTTTTGATATGAATATGGAAAAAATTATGAAACAGGCGCAGAAGATGCAGGCCCAGATGGCGAAAATTCAGGAGGACCTCGCAGGCGAGCAGGTTGAGGGGAGCGCGGGGGGCGGTATGGTCACAGTGACCTGCAACGGACAGGGGGATGTCGTTGCAGTCAAGATCGAGCCCGAGGTTGCAGGGGACGATGTTGAGATGCTTGAGGATCTTGTACTTGCCGCTGTGAACGACGCGATCCGTAAGAGCAAGGAACTTGCGAACAGCAGGATGAGTCAGCTGACGGGCGGCCTTGGTATGCCCGGTCTTTTCTAGGGCGTTCCCGGGCTTCTCCGTGGCTCTTCCTGATTCCTTTGAAAGACTTGCATCATTGTTTCGGAGAATGCCGGGTGTCGGAGCAAAAAGCGCCCGGCGTATGGCTTTTTTCGTCCTGCAGCAGCCGCCTTCTTTTTCCGACGAGCTCGCCCGCGTCCTTGTCGCGCTGAAGGAGCGCGTTCATGCCTGTTCCGTTTGCGGCAACATAACGGACGATGATCCCTGTTCGATCTGCTCCGACCCTCTTCGGGACCACCGTTTGCTCTGTGTGGTGGAAACCGTCGAGGACCTTTTCAGCATCGAACACGCGGGTGTTTTTGCCGGGGTATACCATGTTCTTGGAGGACGAGTCTCTCCCCTGGACGGCGAGACGCTCGACGAGCGCGTCCTGTCCGCCTTGAAAGAGCACATTGAAAATGATGCTATCGAGGAGGTGATCATTGCCACTAATCCGCGTATTGAAGGCGATCTGACATTCCACGCTCTAGTTGAATACCTCGGCGCCAACAACGTCGCTCTTTCAAGGATTGCGTACGGGCTTCCTGTCGGAGGCAGTATCGAGTTCGCTGATCGGACGACGCTGCAGGCGGCGATGGATTCCCGCGTACGAGTCAGGCGATCTTCCTAATTGTGTCTTGGAAAAGGAGACGTGCTGTGAAAAAGTTTAAGCTGATGACATATTTGTCAAAAAAGCGAGGTGAAAGTATGACGGAAGGTTTCGGGAAAATCGTCCAGTTGATTTTCTCAGGGCTTATGATACTTATTGGCGGCATGATCGGCGCCCAGGTAGCTCAGTTACTTTTCCCCATTATTCCCGCCGAATGGTTTGCCGCCTGGAAAGAGTGGCTCCCCCTTTGGATGCCCGGCAAGATACTGATGACAATTTTTTCTGTGGTTTTATTCGCTTTTATTGGTTTGATGACCTCTCCCCTTTTCCTCCGGGTTCTTGGTTCTATGGGCTCCTTCATCGAATCGCATCTCAAAAATACGAGCTGGTCGGAAATTACTTCAGCTACCGTCGGTATGATCATCGGGTTGCTCATCGCGAATCTTCTGGCTCTTCCATTCTCCGATCTCCCATTCGGTAGTTATTTGGCTGTTGTGTTGAACGTCGTTTTGGCCTATCTTGGGGCTCGAATACTACTGAAGCGGCAAAGCGATCTCCGGAACGTATTCGGTCCAATTCGAAGCCTGAAAGAACGTCTTTCCATGATCAAGGAGCACCCTCACCATGATGATGAAGGTTTTCCCGCGGAAGAACAGCCCTGGGAGGTTCCCAAAAAAATTCTGGATACGAGCGTTATCATCGACGGGCGTATTCTTGATGTCGCACGCACCGGCTTCTTGGAGGGGATTATACTTATACCCCAGTTTGTTCTCCACGAATTGCAGGCCGTGGCTGATTCCACCGACCCCGCGCGAAGAACGAGGGGGCGAAGAGGGCTTGACGTCGTCAACGAGTTGCAGCGCCTTTCCGATCTGCAGATTGAAATCGTCGACGCTTCATTGAAGCATCTGAAAGCGGATTCCGTTGACAGCGCGCTGGTCGTTTTAGCCGAGAAGATAGGCGGACAGATTCTTACAACCGATTACAACCTCAATAAACTCGCGCAGATCCAGGGGATTCGTGTGTTGAACGTCAACGATCTGGCAAATGCGCTCAAACCGATGCTGCTTCCCGGAGAGACCATCATAATTGATATTATACGAGAGGGAAAGGAACCTCATCAGGGAGTCGGCTACCTCGACGACGGGACGATGTTCGTCGTCGAGGATGGAGAGAACTATATCGGCAAACGGGTTGAGGTTGTCGTCACCTCCATGCTCCAGACATCCGCCGGCCGGATGGTGTTTGGACGGATACGAAGGGAAGTTCGCGCGTCGTGAAAGAAGCTTCTCTTGTCATCGTTGCGGCGGGCAAGGGAGAGCGTGCCGGAGGAGCGGGCGGAACAGCGAAACAGTTCCGTCCGCTCGCCGGTATTCCCCTATGGAAGTGGAGCGCTTCCGCCGGAGAACGCCTCTTCAACAAAAACGTACTCCACGAATGTATTCTCGTCGTTCCGGAGAGCGCCGTAGAGTCGGTGCAGAGGGAGACGCTCGGGTGGAAAATCCCGTTTTTCGTTGTGCCGGGAGGAGCCGAACGGCAGGAATCGGTCGTGCGCGGTATCCGCGCCGCTTCCCGGGAATACGTGCTCGTCCACGACGGCGCGCGGCCTTTTCTCTCCGGCGCTCTTGTGGAAAGGCTCCTTGAGTCTCTTACGGACGAGTACGGAGTGGCGCCTCTGCTTCCAGTATCCGATGCCCTGAAAAAGACGGGAGAGGACGGGACTTTTTCGCCCTTTCCGAGAGAGGGGCTCTGGGTTACGCAGACTCCGCAGGCCTTTCACCGGGAGAAATTGCTCTCCGTGCTCCAAACTCATGGAGGCGGAGCCAAGGACGAGGCGGAGGCATGGATCGCCGCAGGCCATCCTCTCCGTTCGGTCAGGGGAGAGCGCAAAAATATAAAGATAACATGGGAGGAGGACTTCTCTCTGGCGGAACTCTATGTGCAGCGAACTTTCCGTACCGGAACCGGGTATGATGTGCACCCTCTCGTTCCCGGCAGAAGGTTCATTCTTGGCGGTGTCGAATTCCCGGAGTTTCCTCTCGGTTTCGCTGGGTACTCGGACGGGGACGTTCTGGCGCATGCCGTGTGCGACGCGCTTCTGGGGGCCGCAGGGTTGGGTGATATCGGCACGCTCTATCCGGCGGGGAATCCCGCGTTCAAAAACATCTCGAGTCTCCTTCTGCTTTCGGATACTTCGAAAAGAGTCACGGACGCAGGATGGATCCTTGAGTGGAGCGACAGTGTCATTTGCGCTCAGGAGCCGAAGCTCGCCGCTTCTCTCTCCCGAATGGTCTCGAAGATGGAAGAAGTTCTCCCTGAAACGTGGCGGGGCAGAGTGCACCTCAAAGTGAAATCCGGGGAACACGTAGGACCGGTCGGACATTCTCACTGCATCGTCTGTTACTCAAACGCGACGCTCTGGAAACCTCTTGACATTATTTGAGCCGGACGTTTTTTTGTTGTTTTTTTCGTAAGGGGAGTTGCTTCTTTTTCCGGAAAGCCCTACAATCCTTTAAAATCTTTTACGAGTCCCTAACGGGCAGGGAGGTACCGTAATGAGTTTAGAGTCCAAGTTCGTCCCCTACGAGGGATTCACATTTGATGACGTTCTTCTCGAACCGGCGTTCAGTGAGGTTTTGCCGTCCGATGTTTCTATCAAGACAAATCTGACCGAATCGATTGCTCTGAATATCCCTCTGTGCAGTTCCGCGATGGATACTGTGACGGAGGCTCGTTTAGCCATTGCAATGGCCCGAGAGGGCGGGATAGGCATTATCCACAGGAACATGCCGCTGGAGAAACAGGCCAAGGAAGTGGACGTTGTCAAGCGTTCTGAATCCGGCGTCATCGTCGATCCGTTTTTTCTTCACCCCGAGGACATGGTGAGGGAAGCAATCTCTCTTATGGAACACTATCACATTTCCGGCGTTCCAATAGTGGATGCAAAAAAAAGGCTCGTGGGTATCATCACCAACAGGGATCTGCGTTTTGTCCAGAATTTCGACCAGCCTATCAGCCGGATTATGACGAAGGACAATCTTGTGACTGCGTCGGAAGGAACAACGCTGGAGGGAGCGCAGTCCATTCTGATGAAGTACAAGATAGAGAAGTTGCCGATTGTGGATGAGAACGGCATTCTGAAAGGCCTTATCACGATAAAGGATATCCAGAAGGCGAAGGATTTCCCGAATGCTGCGAAGGACAGCGGAGGACGTCTTCGAGTCGGCGCGGCTGTCGGAGTCGGGGCGGATCTTTTTGAACGGGCCGCCGCTCTCGTGAAGAGCGGCGTCGACGTGCTCGTTGTCGATACTGCGCACGGGCATGCAAAAAAGGTGCTCGATTCCGTGAAGAACCTCCGGGGAGCGTACCCGGAGATGACGATCATCGGAGGAAACATCGCCACCGCCGGAGCCGCCGAGGCCCTCATCGACGCCGGAGCGGATGCTGTCAAGGTCGGGGTCGGTCCCGGGAGCATCTGCACAACGCGAATCATCGCCGGTATCGGCGTCCCGCAGCTGGGAGCAATTTACAATGTCGCTCTGGCAGCGCACGCTCGCGGAAAGACCGTCATTGCCGACGGCGGAATCCGCTACTCCGGAGATATTGTGAAAGCCATCGCGGCGGGCGCGGATTCCGTCATGATCGGTTCTCTTTTTGCGGGCACCGAGGAGAGTCCGGGAGAACCCATCATCTACAGGGGGCGCTCCTATAAGAGTTACCGCGGCATGGGGTCGCTCGGCGCGATGAAAGAAGGGTGCAGCAAGGACCGGTACTTCCAGGAAAGCGCGGTTGGTGATAAACTTGTTCCGGAGGGTATTGAGGGGTTAGCGGCGCACAAAGGTTCTCTCTCAGGCGTTGTCTTCCAGCTGACTGGAGGCTTGCGCTCTGGTATGGGGTATGTCGGTGCGCGGGATGTTCAGGAACTTCAGCAAAAAGCGCGTTTTATCAAGGTAACGGCGGCCTCTGTGAAGGAGAATCACCCTCACGACGTCGTGGTGACGAAGGAAGCGCCGAATTATTGGGTGGATTGATGGGGTAGGCCTGCTCTTCCCGAGAACGGGGGTGCGATATGGCGGGAGCAAAGGTTTTTGAACGGAATCCGTACGAGGATGTCGTCTACTGGCCCGGGGTAATTGCTCTTCCCGAATTAATGGAGGATGCTATGGCTGATGACCTTCTCTTTGCCGACGACCCCATGGAGTTCGAGACGTATCTTGGGGAGTGGTGGGAGGGGTTTGTTTCCGATTTTTATCTGTAAAATTGTGGAGTGACGCTGCGCAAAGACTTTTTTTGTGCTATACTCTATAATGATTTTTTTGCGGGATTTTTTGCAAAGAGTGGGATTTCCCCCACTCTTTGTTTTTTACGAAGAGTGAATCGGGGCGATAATATGGAAACAGGCAGAAAAGATGGATGGAAATCGTTGCGTGCAATCGTGGAAGGCCTCGGATACGAATGTGTCGGGATTGCTCTCGTCACCGAAGAAAGGGCTGTTTTCCTGCGTGTTTTTATTGATTCCGTGGGAGGCATTCAGGTCCGGGATTGCGAAATTGTCTCTAAGGCCGTGAGCGCGTTCCTTGATGAACATGAAGAATACATTCCGGGCAAGTATTTCCTGGAAGTGAGTTCTCCGGGGATTGAGCGTCCTTTGTTTACGCCGGAGGACTATAAACGTTTTATCGGAAAGAAGGCGCGACTGAGGGTGCGCCTACCCGTTCAAGGAAGGAAGAGTCTCAGCGGACTCATCCTCTCCGCCGATGATGATGCGGTCGAGCTCGAAATCGATGCGGATACTCCCGAGGAGATGACAGCTGTCCGTATTTCATTTGATATTATAACTAAAGGGAATCTTGCCTTCGAGGAGAAGAAAGATAAAAGGAGGAATTCTTAAAATGCAGCTTGGTCGTGACTTCGCCCGTGCTCTGGCTCAGATCACTAAGGAACGAGGTCTCTCGCAGGAAGTTATTGCGTCGAGCCTTGAGGCGGCGTTGATTTCGGCGTATAAGAAATTCCAGGGAGGGAATCAGGACGTCGAAGTTTTTATCGATACGGAGAACGGCGATATCTCCATCTGCGAGGTGAAGCAGATTGTGGATGTCGTGACGAGTCCGGATGTCCAGATATCCCTGGAGGATGCACAGTCTCAGGGGTTTGTCGATGTAGCCGAGGGAGATTACATCAGGATAGAGCGCGATCCGGAGAACTTCGGCCGAATTGCCGCCCAGACAGCCCGTCAGGTGATTATCCAGAGGCTCAAGGATGCGGAACGGCAGATAATTTTCGAGGAGTTTTCGGATAGGGTGGGGGATCTCGTGACCGGAGTGGTTTTCAAATCCGAGAACGACCAGGTGCTCATCCGTCTGAACGATAGGACCGAGGCGATTCTTCCACGTGAGGAGAGAATCGTGAGTGAAAAATATATCCCGGGGGAGCGTATGAAGCTCTATCTGCTCGATGTCAGGCAGACGACGCGAGGTCCTCGTATCGTCGTTTCAAGGACGCATCCGGGTCTTCTCAGAAAACTTCTTGAGCTGGAGGTTCCGGAGATTCGCGAGGGAGTCATCGATATTAAAAATATTGTCCGGGAGGCCGGAGCCCGGGCAAAGATCGCCGTCCAGACGCTTGATGTCAATGTGGATCCCGTTGGCGCATGCGTCGGAAATAACGGGGCGAGGATCAAGTCGATCAGCAAGGAGCTCTGCGGCGAGAAAGTGGACGTCATCGTCTGGAGCAGCGACCCGCTGCAGTACGTACGGAATGCGCTTTCTCCGGCGAAAATCGTCAAGATCGAACCTATCCTTGAGCAGGAAAAGGCAGTTACAGTGTATGCGCGTCCGGATCAGCTTTCTCTTGCTATCGGGAAGGCAGGGCAGAATGTGCGCCTTGCGGCCCGTTTGACCGGCTGGAAAATTGATATCAATGCGCTTGAGCCGGAGAGAATGCCCACGTTGCACGATATTTTCCAGGATATTATCGAAGAGGAGGGGTCCAAATAAGCGACGCCGTCTTGAAGCGGCGGCGCCCGAGAACCTGCGTCGCCTGCCGCGAGGAGTCTCCGAAACGAGAGATGCTGCGCGTGGTGAGGACTCCTGAAGGCTCTGTCAGGCTTGATCTTTCCGGGAAGGCGCCGGGGCGCGGCGCGTATGTCTGCGTGTCTGAAGAGTGTCTTGCCGCTGCGAGAAAAAGAGACGCTCTTGCAAAGGCGTTGAAAACGAAAGTAGAAGACGCGGTTTACGAGGAAATCCTTGCCGTTCTGCGCGAAAAAATGAAGGAGCGTGCGGAGACGCCGTGAACGAACAGGCGCTCGCGACTCTGTTTTCCCTTCTTGGTTTTGCGCGTCGTTCGGGATCTCTGCTAATCGGGCAGGATATAGTAAAATCTTCTTTGGTGCGGCGGGAGTCTCTTCTTGTGCTCTTTGCCGAAAAAGACTCTTCGTTTTACAGATCCCTCCAAAAAGGGAGGTATGCAGAAAAATGTCTCTTGTTGAATCCGCCTGGAATTTCAGAGGCTGATCTGTCTGCGGCAATAGGTTCGAGAAACGTGAAAGTGGTTGCTTTACCGTTACGCGGCGGTTTTGCGCAGAGAATACTGCAACTGCTTGCGGAAGGGGGAGAAAGAATTGAGTAAAATCCGTGTATATGAACTTGCGAAGATGCTGGGGAAGAGCAATAAAGAGCTGCTCGATCTTCTGATAGACCTTGGCGCCGATGTAAAAAGCCACATGAGTTCCATTGACAACGAAATCGCCCAGCTTGTGGAGGATGCGCTCTCAAGCACATCGTCCAGCGGGACCCAGAAAACAAAGAAAGAGGAGCAAAAAGTGACGAAAACCGAAACTTTCGAAGTGTCAAAGGGCTCTACAGTAAAAGCTGTGGCCGAGCTCTTGGGAGTGACTCCTGCCGAAGCAGTCAAAAGTCTTATCTCCGCAGGGATGATGGTTCCCGCGGACAGTCCGGTTGATGAACGATGCCTGGAAGTCCTCGGCGAGGCCTACGACGCCGTGCTCACTCTTGCCTGTGACGACGCAGAACAGGAGGGAGAGGCGGCGACCTGCGCGGTCATCAAACGCAAGACTTTTTCTGGCGATCACCTTGAAGCCCGTTCTCCGATCGTTACGGTGATGGGGCATGTCGACCACGGGAAAACGACCCTTCTCGACTTCATCCGCAAGACGAACATCACCGCCCGGGAGGCGGGCGGCATAACGCAGCACATCGGCGCTTCCATCGTGATGCACGAAGGAAGACGAATCGTTTTTCTGGATACTCCCGGACACGAGGCGTTCACCTCGATGCGCGCACGGGGAGCCCAGGCTACCGACGTTGCAGTTCTCGTCGTAGCAGCGGACGACGGAGTAATGCCGCAGACGCGCGAGGCGATAAACCATGCCAAGGCCGCCGGGGTGCCCATCGTTGTGGCAATAAACAAAGTGGACAAGCCTGCAGCTAAAGCGGACAGAGTTCGGCAGCAGCTTTCCGATGTCGGTCTGGCGCCCGAGGAATGGGGCGGCTCCACGATCATGGTTGAAGTTTCCGCGAAATCGGGACAGGGTATTCCGCAGCTTCTGGAGATGATTCTTCTTGTCTCGGAAATGGAAGATCTAAAGGCGGATCCGACGGTTCGCCCCGAAGGCGTTGTCGTGGAAGCGAAGCTCGACAAGGGGAAAGGACCCGTTGCAACGGTTCTTGTGCAGCAAGGCTCTCTCTGCAAGGGAGATATCGTGTTGTTCGATACCGCGTGGGGCAAGATCAGGGCTATGATCGATGCTGAAGGGAACCCGATCGACTGTGCGGGCCCGAGCACGCCGGTGGAAATTCTCGGCCTTACCGCCGTACCGCAGCCGGGTGAAGTCTTCAAAGCGGTTGAAAACGAACGCATAGCCCGCGACGCTCTCAGCGTAAAAGAGCAGGAAGTTCGCAACGCCCAGCAGAGCGGTCCGAGAAAACTCACGTTGGAGGAGCTCTACTCGCAGCTGAAGGAAGGCGATATTCCGCAGCTCAATCTTCTGCTGAAGTGCGATGTCCAGGGGTCGAGCGAGGCGCTTGCCGCATCTTTGGAAAAACTTGCGACGAACGAAGTCGGGATTAACATAGTTCACCGCGGAGTCGGCAGAATCGCCGAATCCGACGTGATGCTCGCCTCCGCGTCGAACGCCGTTATTATTGGTTTTAACGTGCGCCCGGACGCGAATGCGAAGAAAGTAGCCGAGTCGGAAGGTGTCCAAGTACGTTTGTACGACATCATCTATGACGCTATCGACGACGTGAAGGCCGCCCTCGAAGGTATGCTGAAGCCTACCATTCGGGAGAACACGCTGGGCCAGGCGGAGATCCGCCAAGTCATTCGCGTCCCGAAGGCCGGTAACGTCGCCGGAAGCTACGTGCTTGAAGGCGTAATTCGAAGGAACGCGAAAGCCCGCCTCGTGCGCAATGGTATTGTGCTCTGGGACGGCTCCCTTGCAAACCTTCGCCGTTTCAAGGACGATGCACGCGAGGTCGCCGCAGGGTACGAATGCGGCATCAGCCTCTCCAACTTCCAGGACTTCGAAGAGGGCGACATCGTGGAAGCATACGAGATCATCGAGGAGAAAAGGCATCTCTCCTAATGAACCGAAGGGTTCCCGTTCCGTACTCAGGTTTCCTGTTTGTTGTCCTCGAAATAATGGGAAGCAGAAGCATGAAGGACCGGAGACAGGTGACGCAATCCCTGCTCGACAGGATCAGACGACGTTGGAATGTTTCAGCCATGGATCTCGGGCCCGACGGAAGCTGGTCCGAGGCTTTTGTGGCTGTCTCCGCAGCCGCTTCAGGGGTTGCTATGGCGGAGGAGCGGCTCCAGGCGGTGTACTCCTTTTTAACCAACGAGGAGGAGACCGGGGAGTTCTCGATCCTATATCACTGGCGCGAGGTAACACGTTATGACGACATTTCGAATGCAGAGAATCAACAAGCAGATCCAGAGAGAAGTTTCGCTTCTGCTGGAGCTGCGCATAAAGAACGAAACGGCAAAGAAAGCGATCATCACTGATGTCGACTGTTCTCGTGATCTTGAACATGCAAAAGTGTACTTTACAACAGTCGACCGTTCCGAGCGGGAAGAAGTAGGGAAGGCGCTCGGAACGGTCGCAGGGGCTCTGCGGAGTCAGCTCGGAAAACTTTTGACGATACGGCAGATTCCCGCCCTTTCCTTTTTTTTCGATACCAGCGAGGAGTACGGGCGCAGTATCGATGTGCTGCTGGATTCGTTGAAGACCGAGGATTCCGTTATTGAGAGGGATGAAGACGACGAGACCGAAGACGCCTCCGACACGGATGAACTGCCGGAGGCGTAGTGACGGGGAGGATGAAATGAACGATTCGTATGCTTCGTCGGACGGCTTCCCCGCGCTCATTCGCATTCTTTCTGAAGCCTCGGAATGGATTGTTCTCTCACATGTTAAACCCGACGGCGATGCGCTCGGTTCCGCGAGCGCTTTCGCTTCGGTTGGGCGGAAACTCGGAAAGACTGTCGTCTGGGGCGGCCCGGACGAGTACCCTTCCCGTTACCTGTTTCTTGAAGGTTCCGGGGAGTTCCGTCCGAACCTGAAGCTTTCCTCGCTGGCGCTGACGGAGGGAAGCGTGGTTCTCGCGTTGGATACGTCGACCCGTGCGCGTTCTGTGGAGGATCTTGACGCTCTTCCCGAAAACGTGCCCCTGCTCAACGTGGATCACCATGCGGACAATGAATTATTCGGGACTGTCAACTATGTGGATCCCTCCTCCTCTTCGACCGGCGAGATAGCCTGGCTGCTCCTTCGCGAGTGGGGGATACCCTTGGAAATCGATGCGCTGGAAGCTGTGTACACTGCTCTCGCGACTGACTGCGGGAACTTTGCGTTTTCGTGTACTACGCCGCGGACCCACAGGGTTGCAGCGGAACTTCTTGACGGAGGGGTTTCTCCGGCAAAGATGGATGAGCGAATCCGGTGCAATGCATCCATTCCCGGTCTTCGTTTAAGGGCGGTGGCATTGTCCAGAGCCTTCGTTGCAGGCGGTTTTGCGGCGTTTACATGGTTGAGGAACGATGATTTTCTCCATAACGGCAGCGAACGCTCTGCAACTGAGTTCCTGGTAAACGATCTCCTCACGCTCAAGGATGTATCGTTTGCCGCTTTCTTTGTGGAGGACGAGGAGTGCGTCCGCGTATCGCTCCGGTCGAGAGGCGTCGTTCAGGCGGCTGAAATAGCGCGCGTATTCGGTGGAGGAGGGCATCCCCAGGCGGCGGGGTGCAAGCTTCCTCTTCCATTATCGGACGCTGTGGAGAGTGTACGCTCTCTGGTGGAGGAACGGTATGCCGAGCGGATTGCTCCTGCTAAATAAACCTGCCGGCGTACGAAGCGCCGTCTGTGTAGCCATCGCGAAAAGGCGCCTGAACAGAGAGTTCAAGATAGGTCACGGCGGCACTCTCGATTCTACAGCTGAAGGCCTGCTTGTGCTCCTGATTGGAGGAGCTACCCGGACGAGCGATCTTGTGATGTCCCTGCCAAAACTCTACGAGGCCGCCTTCACGCTTGGAGAGGAGCGCTCAACCGACGACTACTCCGGCGATACTGTTTTCGAAGGGCGCGTCCCGAATGATGCACGGGCTCGTATAGAGGCGGCTCTCCCGTCATTTCTCGGAGTTCGGCTCCAACTTCCTCCGGGAATATCAGCCGTTCGGGTAGGAGGAAGACGGGCTCATGCTGTCGTGCGTTCGGGAGAAGAGCTCTCTCTTCGCAGCCGACCTGTTTTTGTACGTTCCATTTCGCTCCTTCCCGGCGAAGAGATGAAAAATGTGTTCACAATACGCGTTCTCTGCGGGAAAGGAACATATATTCGCAGTATCGTTCGGGATATAGGAAGAATGCTCGGGTGCGGGGCATACGTCCTCCGGCTTATCCGAAAACAGTCCGGATTACTCTCTTTGGGGCGGGCTCTCCCTTTTGAAGAGTTCCAAAACGGGGATGCCGATCTTCGATCACACATTTTCCCGCTCGCTCGTTTTGCGGAGAATTTTTACTGCTATGAAGCCGATGAAGAACGAACAGCCCGTCTGCGCGACGGCCTCGCAGTGCCGCTTTCCTCCCTTCGTTTTTCGCATGAAGGTATACTTTCTCCTGACCAGGGAGCGGCGGTCCTGGGAAAAACTCTTTTTTGCTACGGACGAGTTCTCAAGGAAGGATTCTTCAAGCCGAAAATCAATATTGATCTGGAGGGATCCGAATGATTGTCGTGCTTGGAGCTTTCGACGGATTCCACAGAGGACACGCTCTTCTTCTCGATAGAGCCAGAGCGCTTTCCGGGCGACATAGCAGTTCTGCTGCAAACGGAGAGTGGGCAGTAGTTACTTTTTCTCCGCACCCGGATTCGGTTGTCCGGGGGGGAATGTTTTCCCTCTTTTCCGAGGAGGAGCGCGATCTTCTCGTTCGCTTCTTCAACGTTCCGCATATTGAAAAAATTCCATTTGACGAGACGCTCTCACGGACCTCGGCGGAGGGATTCATTGCCCTGTTGGAGTCGCTTCTTCCTGTGACTGGAGTTATAGTGGGAGAAGATTTTCGCTTCGGGCGCGACCGGGAGGGGGACGCGGCATACTTACGGGAGGTGGCCAGACGGAAGGGATGGCTCTTTGACAAGTTGGATTCCTTTGTTCTTGAAGGAGCAAAAGTCGGTAGCAGCAGTATAAAAAAGCATGTCATTTCAGGAGACGTCGATCGTGCCAGAAATCTGCTTGGATATCCTTTCTTTTTCAGGGGAAGGGTTGTCTCTGGAGATGGCAGAGGGCGTACTTTAGGCTTCCCTACCGCAAACATCGAATATCCCGAGAAAAAAATTCTGCCCCAAGGAGGAGTCTACGCCGCCTCGGTTCTGATCGGAAACGAATGGTGGCCGGGAGCCCTGAATATTGGTTTTAACCCGACATTTCTTTCCTCCGTAGAAAACCCTCGTTTCGAAACCTATGTGCTGGACCTGAACGAATCCCTCTACGGGAGAACCATAACCGTCTTCCTTGAGTCGCTTCTGCGTCCCGAAATCAAATTTGAATCCAGCGACGCTCTTCTTCATCAGATGCAGCTCGATGTTCTTCGAGTGAGAGACTGCTTCAGGGAAATGCATGCCCGTCACGGTGATGTCTATTGCCATTTGTCAAAAGCATTTTCTTGACGTGTGCGCCTTGCGACTTGAAAAATCGGGGAGAGGGTGGTACTATTCCTCGTGCTGGCGATTTTCCGGCATCAGTCATTTGAGATTTCCAGAAATAAATGTTATGAAGACGGGCCTGTAGCTCAGAGGATAGAGCGGCACCCTCCTAAGGTGTAGGTCGGCCGTTCGAATCGGCCCAGGCTCGCCATTTTTTTGTTTTTGGGAGAAAGAGGTGTACAATGTGCTTGATGCCATTCGTAAACGTGCTTTCTCGCTTTTGCTCTTTTTTTCTCTTATTTTTTTATTGTGCGTGCCAGTTGAGTCATTAACAGTTCGCTCTTCCGACGGGAGTTCAATTTCTGTTTGTCCCGTCGCCCCTGGAGATTCTTTTATGCTGAGTTTCATTCATTCGGTTGAAAAGACTCCTGTGGAGAGTGAGTTCCGAGTTCTTTCAGGCAAGGTGCGTCAGTGGGAAGAACGTTTTCTTTCCCATAACGCAGGGTTGCCCACGGAAGCTCCTCCAAACGGACGATTCATCATGGACAAGGATTGGATGATTCTGAGAGGAGGAGGACTTGCCGTCCAGAGTATCCGGTATAGGGTCGGCAACGAGCAATTCGGCAGGAATTATATGGTCCTGCCGGACGGAGCAAAGATACTTCTTTTTGAAGAATACCCGGGCCGCATTCTTTTCTTTTCAGCTGAATCAACGTCTTTCTTGAATTATCTTTTTTCACAAGTGTTTTGAATACGATCAGGAGGTGGTTTTATTGGCCGAAGTTCCCGAGAAGGACGGAGTGAACGGACAGAACGAAATTGATCTTGACGCTCTTCGGCGGCAGTTCGACACCGAGGCCAGGTACCGGAAGCTCTCAGGTTTTCCTGCCATTCTTGTTACTTCTCTGGCGGTATGTATGTCGCTGTTTCATTTGTATACATCAGGTTTTGGTCTTATGCAGGCTATTATCCAGGCGGCCGTCCACTTGGCATTTGTCCTCGTCCTTGTCTTCCTGCTCTATCCTTTTTCGCCAAAGTTTTCTAAAACCGAAATTCCCTGGTATGACTACTTGTTAGCCGCCCTAGGGGCATTCGTCACACTGTATCTGGTTTTTGAGTTCGATGCTCTTATTACCCGGGCGGGCTTGCCGACGACAATGGATCTTATCGTTGCATTCTTGGGCGTCGCTATTCTTCTGGAAGCAACCAGACGAGTTACGAGCCCGATTTTGCCCGTCATCGCCATCTTCTTCCTCCTGTATTGCTACTACGGACGATATTTCCCCGCGCTCTTCCAACACAGGGGATTCAACATCAACCGTATAGTGAACCATATGTACCTCGGAACTGAAGGTATTTTCGGTATTCCCCTCGGTGTGTCCGCGACATTTGTGTTCATGTTCATCCTTTTCGGTTCCGTGCTTGAACAGACAGGAATGGGCAAGTTCATAATCGACCTTGCCATGGCGCTTGCCGGATGGGCCACAGGAGGACCTGCAAAAGTCGCGGTACTCAGTTCCGGACTGATGGGTTCGATTTCTGGTTCTTCCGTCGCAAACGTCTGTACTACCGGAATGTTCACCATCCCATTGATGAAAAGCGTCGGGTATAAAGCCCACTTCGCAGGAGCGGTAGAGGCCGTCGCATCCACCGGCGGACAGATTATGCCGCCGGTTATGGGGGCTGCGGCGTTCATAATGGCTCAGTTCATGGGGGTTCCGTACATCCAGGTTGCCCTGGCGGCAATTGTTCCGGCGTTACTGTACTACTTTGCGGTCATCGTGCAGGTTCACTTTGAAGCTACCCGCCTGGGCCTCAGAGGGCTTCCGAGGGATCAGCTTCCTCCTTTGCTTCGTCTTCTCCGTCAAAAAGGCCATCTGCTGATCCCGCTCGTCGGTATCGTCTACTTCCTTATCGGAGGATATACTCCGCTGAAAGCGGCGTATAACGGAATCATCATTACTTTTGTTGTTTCCTGGTTGAACAAGGAGACTCGCCTGACGCTTCCGCGTTTAATCGCAGCTCTTGAGAGCGGCGCCCGTTCAGCTCTCGGAGTTGCGTGCGCCTGTGCCACCGTTGGAATCATCGTGGGGACTGCCACGCTTACAGGTCTTGGCTTGCGTATTGCCAGCGCGATTGTCACTCTGGCAGGAGGTAATCTTCTCCTGACGCTTCTTTTGACAATGGTAGCCTGTATTCTTCTCGGAGCCGGTCTGCCGACAACGGCGAACTTCATTGTTACGAGCACTATGGCGGCTCCGGCACTCTTCCAACTCGGCGTTCCGCCAATGGCGGCCTACATGTTTGTTCTTTACTTCGGCATAGCTGCCGACCTCAGTCCACCCGTTGCCCTCGCCGCATACGCAGGCGCGGGAATAGCGGGAGCAGAGCCGATGAAGACTGGTGTAACAGCTGTGAAACTTGCCTTGGCTGGTTTTATTGTTCCCTTTATCTATGTCTTCAACCCAATCCTTGTACTTGTGGATTATAGCTTTGTTCCGTTTGCACTTGCTGTTGGAACTGCAATGCTTGGCGTTGTTTTATTGGGTATGTCCACTGTGGGATATTTTAGAGGAGTTCTGAGTTTGTGGAAGCGGGCGCTCGCCCTTGCAGGTGCTCTTTTCCTGCTTATTCCTGGGTGGCAGAGCGATCTGTTCGGTATTGCGGTTCTGGTGCTGCTCTACATTTTGCAGTCATTCTCCTCCAGAAAAGCAGCCCTAGGATAAGGCCGGTTGCTAAGAAATGTGTTAGTATATAGAAGTATTTTTACCGTCCCGGTGTTTTCAGGGACGGTTTTCCTATTCCACAAGGGGGTACACGCATGAGCACGGACTACAAAAGCACGCTCTCGCTTCCCGAAACGGCCTTCCCGATGCGGGCGAACCTCGCGAAGAGAGAGCCTGGGTTTCTTGATTTCTGGAAGGAACGGGACATCTATGGGAAAATGTTGAAAAAACGTGAAGGGGCTCCTTCATTTGTTCTTCACGACGGGCCTCCTTATGCGAACGGGCATATTCACATTGGAACGGCGTTTAATAAAATCCTCAAGGACTTCATCCCGAAATACAAGGCGATGAAAGGGTTCTTTTCGCCGTATGTTCCCGGTTGGGATACGCACGGCCTGCCTATAGAGCTGCACGTTATAAAGAGTCTTGGAGTATCAAAGGATACGATCGACCCAGTACTTTTGCGCGAGAAATGCACTGAATATGCACTTCAGTTCCGAGATATTCAAAGAGATGAGTTCGTCCGACTCGGCGTGCTTGGAGACTGGGAAAACCCCTACATGACGCTGCGACCGGAGTATGAGGCGGCCCAGCTCGGCGCCTTTGCTGATCTTGTCGGGAAAGGGCTTGTCTACAAGGGAAAGAAGCCCGTCTACTGGTGCATCGACTGCCAGACGGCTCTGGCGGCGGCGGAGATTGAATACTGGGATGAGACTTCCCCTTCAATCTTCGTGGCTTACTCCCTGTCGGGTGCGGAGGCGCTTCTGCCGTCGCTCGCCGGCGAAGACGTCAATATCATTGTATGGACGACAACGCCTTGGACGCTCCCCGCGAGCATGGCTGTTGCTATTGGACCCGATCACGAGTATGTTTTCGTTCGCGCAGGGAAGAAAGTGTACGTCTTTGCCAAGGCCCTTGCCGCGAGCGTGGCGAAGGAGACCGGTATTGTCTTCGAAGAGGAACTGGCTACTGTGAAGGGAGCTGCGCTGCAACAGTTGCACGCGGTGCACCCGTTCTACCCCGACCGTACTCTTCCTCTTCTTCCAGCTGACTATGTCCTTCTGGACACCGGTACCGGATGTGTGCATACCGCCCCGGGACACGGCGTGGAAGACTATGAAACAGGCGTGAAGTTCGGCATCGAGGTGTATAACCCGGTCGACGATACGGGACACTTCATTCCGGGAACCGGTCTTGTCGACGGCCTTTCTCTGGAAGAGGGCTCAAAAAAGATATTTGAAGTCCTTAAAGAAAATGGGCGTCTTCTGGGAAATAGCAAGATTCAGCACTCCTATCCGCACTGCTGGCGGTGTAAAAAACCTGTCATTTTCCGTTCAACAGATCAGTGGTTTGTTGCTGTAGCCGATTTCAGGGACGAAGCGCTCAAGACGATAGAGAACGATGTCCGCTGGATCCCCGACTGGGGGAAGGACCGTATCTTCAACATGGTCCGTGATCGTTCCGACTGGTGCATCAGCCGTCAGCGAATCTGGGGAGTGCCGATACCGGCTTTTTACTGTAACGACTGCGGAAAACCCATCCTTACCGAGGACAGGATTCACGCTGTCCAGGCGTTCGTTAAAGAACAAGGGTGTTCGGCATGGTGGAGGATGACTCCCGGGGAGCTGCTCGGCGATTTGTGCGTCTGCCCGCACTGCAAAAGTACGAATCTTCGTAAGGAGACGGACATCATGGATGTCTGGTTCGACTCCGGAACGAGTCATGCCGCCGTGCTGAAAATCCGCCCCGAATTGAAATGGCCTGCCGATATGTACCTTGAAGGAAGCGACCAGCACCGTGGCTGGTTTCAGACATCGTTGCTGACTTCGGTAGGAATGCACGGCAGGGCGCCGTACGAGCAGGTGCTCACGCACGGTTTCATAATGGACGGCGAAGGACGCAAAATGTCGAAGTCCCTCGGAAACGTTGTTGCCCCGCAAGAGGTCATCAAGGAGTACGGCGCCGACATTCTCCGCCTTTGGGTTGCCTCGACGGATTACAGAAACGACGTCCGTATTTCCAACACCATTATAAAGAATTTGAGTGAATCGTACCGTCGAATCCGCAATACGGCCAGGTATTTGCTGGCGAACCTGAATGACTTCGCTCCGGCCGACGCCGTCCCGTTCAACGAAATGGTTGAGATGGACCGTTGGATTCTCATGAAGCTCAACTCGATCATCGAGAAGGCGAACAGCGCATATGACAACTATGAATTCCACATTCCCACGTTCGCAATCCACCAGTTCTGCGTGAACGAACTGAGCTCTTTCTATCTGGATGCCAGTAAGGACCGGATGTACGCGGACGGCAAAAATTCCCTTTCCCGCAAGAGCGGACAGACCGCGATGTGGTATGTGCTTTCCGCCCTTACACGGATGCTTGCGCCGGTGCTCAGTTTCACTGCGGAGGAGATCTGGCAGGAGATGCTAAAAATCGACGCGACGTTTCCTGAGAGCGTCTTCCTCTCCGACTGGCCGGATGTGCAAGAAGGGATCCGTAACCAGGAGATCGAAGAGAAGTGGGATAAAGCGTTGGCGGTCCGTGGTGCGGTCAGCAGGGTTCTCGAGCTCGCAAGGAGCGGCGGTATTATCGGGCATGCTCTTGATGCGCGGGTTGAGGTTGAAAAGCAGCACACCGCTTCAGTTGCCGCGGCATTTACTGAAGAAGATTTTAAGACCTTCAGCATCGTCTCCGGTTTCCGGTGGGTTGATCAGGTTTCGCAGATGAGCATCGTGCAGACTGATGAAGAAACGGGAATCAGGGTTGGTGTGGATAAAGCGCTCGGGGAAAAGTGCCCGCGATGCTGGCAGTATACCGAGAGTCCCGATGCGGAAGGCCTCTGCCCCAGATGCTCGCGTGTGCTCCATGCCCAAGGGGATGCGTGAAGAAGGGCGTTTCCCGAAAGAGTCGGTTCCCGAATTGAGCTCTCCCGAGGCGGATGAGGAGATAGCCGTTACTGAAGCCGGGGGCAGGAGCGAAACGCTTATTGTACAAGAGGTCGAGGCGGGGAGCCGTCTCGACCTCTTCTTGGCGCTTCGGCTGGGTATTACGCGTTCCTTTGCCCGGAAACTGCTCGATTCGGGGAATATCGACCTGTCTTCAGCGAAGAAAGTGAAACCGGGTTTGAAGATAACGCCCGGCCTCGTAGTCAGTGCGACGCTGCCCGCTCCTGAGACAATGGACCTGGAACCGGAGAATGTCCCTTTCACGGTAGTCCACGAGGATCCATGGCTGATCGTTGTCAATAAACCCGCGGGCGTCGTCGTGCACCCGGCCCCCGGTAACTGGCGCGGCACGCTTGTGCATGGACTGCTTTTCCGCTTTGATTCATGGGGCGTCTTCAACAACGTCCATCGTCCCGGAATCGTGCATCGCCTGGACGGACCGACTTCCGGGCTGCTCGTCGTTGCAAAGGACCAGGAAACGCTCGACGGGCTGCAAAAGCAGTTTCGTCTGCGAGAAGTAGAGAAACGATACCTGGCTTTGGTCGAAGGGAAAATCCGGCACACAAGCGGCAGAATCGAGCTCCCTATCGGCCGTTCTTCAAGCAACAGGCTGCGTATGACCGTCGATCCCGACGGGAAAAAAGCCGTAACGGAGTTCCGGGTTCTGTGGAGCCGCAGCGGGTACACTTTTGTCGAGTGTCATATTCTGACGGGCCGAACGCATCAGATACGGGTTCACATGAGCCATATAGGGCATCCTCTGGTCGGAGACGCCCTGTACGGAGCTTCGGGAAAAGATGCGGAAAAGCTCGGGAGAGTTTTTCTGCACTCATGGAAACTCTCCTTCCGGCACCCCGTTTCCCGAAAAACGGTTTGGTTTACCTGTCCGTTGCCAGGTGAATTGACCGGACAGCTTCAGGATATTCTTTCCACAAACCGGGACTGATCTGCACTGTCTCAGGATTTGTGTATGTCACGTGTGCTATTGCGCTCCCTGGTATTGAACGTACGTTCTTGCGCCTGGTGAAGTCAACCTGTACTTTTGTTGAGAGCCTGGCCTTGCTGAACCACGCCGCCAACGACGCGGCCAGAAGAATTGAGTCCTTTGCATCATCATAGACCTCTCCCGGCGTTTTCAAAATGATATGGGCTCCTGGGATCTCGTGAATATGAAACCACAGATCTCCCGGAGATGCGGCCTTGAACGTGACGTATCTGTTCCCACGCGCATTGAGTCCGACAAAGATCTCGTTGCCTGCATAAGAGAACCGGATATGGGGGGGGAGCTCCTCCTTCTTTTTCTTCGCCCCGGTCTTTTTCGGGGGCGCGAGCCACTCCAGGATATCCTGCGCCGTGGCTGCCAGAAGCCGCGGATCATCAATCGACTCAAGAGCGCCCATCTGTTCTTCGAGTTCGCGAATGCCGTCCTCGATCGCCTCTATTTTTTTACGAACAGCGGCTACATCTATCTTTCCTTTCTTGTATTTTTTGAAATACCGCTCCGCATTCGCTGTCGGCGAGAGTTTGTCGTCCAGAACGATCGTGATTTCCCGTTGCGTCTCCCAGTCTGTAACGGTAAACGTGTCTGCTCCCTGCCGGATACAATGCGCGGAGCCGAGAAGAAGCTCTCCGTACTTTTTAAACTCTTCGGCGTGCCCGGAAAGTGAGAGCTGTCTGCGTAATCCGTCAGCATGGCGTTCACGGCTTCGTATCTCTTTTTCTATTGCTTTGCGTACGGATGCGAGGCCTTTTTCCCGGTGCAGCGAGAGGAGCTTCCCAGCGGTTTCTTTCCCGCAGCGTTCAATCGGACTTCCATCCAGTGCTTCTGCGTCTTTGAAAAGCACCGGGAAGACTGTTATATAATTACCGATCCTCTGGAGACCGAGGGGAAGTGCGCTCGGCGCGCCGCCAAGCAATCCGTCGATTGCCTCAGACCAAAAGGAGAGAGGGAAGCTCTCCCAATGCTCAATTATGGTTTTAACAAGAGGTCTGCCGATACCGATGAGGGTACGTATATCGAGAAGGGAAAGGTGCTCTCTTTTCGTACTCCACACAGCCCCGTCCCGCGGGGGAGGGGGCGTGTAGTGATTCCCCGGCAATACTGTACGGTACCGGTTCACATCCGGATGAATGTGTTTCGCTGCATCCAGGACGCACTGTTTTTCGTCGAGAAGAATCAGGTTGCTGTTACGATCCATCCCTTCGAAAATCAAAAAATTCGAGACAGTGAACCCGGCGCCGACAAGGCGTTCGGTTTCCAGCAGCAGAATGCGGTCGTTGTATAGTTGTTTTGCCGAAAGAACTGTTCCATTGAGAAAGTTTCTTTTCAGGGCTTCGCCGAATGACGACTTGGGCGTCTTCATTTTCTTCAGTGCAGCAACAGTTTCTTCCCCGACGATACCCAGTCCGTAATGAACAGCATGCCACGAAAAGAAGAGCCATTTTTCACCGCCTATCTTCAGTGCGGCCCACACATCGCCCGTTTCAATCTTATGTATTCGCGCCGGCATTTCGCGTGCATTGACTTCACGCGCAAGAACCGTAATGAGTTCCGGACCGAAAGACACGAGCATCACTCCGTTTTCAGATCAAAATTCTTTCAGGGGTAAAAGTATACCACTTCCCCGGATCTCCAGGAGAAATTTCGCCTCTGGCAGTGGAATATACCCAGAAGGCCGGTGCAGGAAAGGTTCCGGCATTCAAAACAGCTGTCGGTAAACCGAAAGTCGAAATTCTCCACGAAAGTCGAGGCTTGACAGGAACGGGATCGCCGTATAAAATAATCGCCGTTGGTCTGACCGGGGCTGTAGCGCAGTGGGAGCGCGCTTCCCTCGCACGGAAGAGGCCGGGGGTTCGAATCCCCCCAGCTCCACCAGATTTCGCTCGGTTAGTTCGATTGCTTCTGTACAATGAATCGGGGCGTAGCGCAGTCTGGTTAGCGCACCTGCTTTGGGAGCAGGGGGTCGAAGGTTCGAATCCTTTCGCCCCGACCATCGAAACAGGTGCGGGAATAGCTCAGTTGGCTAGAGCGATGGCCTTCCAAGCCGTAGGTCGCGGGTTCGAATCCCGTTTCCCGC
>JAHDKR010000109.1 GCA_018436785.1 Synergistaceae bacterium
CCCCGCAGCTGATGAAGCACTTCACGGGGCGCGGCGTGTCGTCGAAGATTTCGAGGCGGCGACGGATGGCTTCGGCGACGTCCGGCGCGTCGATGCGCTTTTCGCTCCTGGAGGCCAGCAGGAGGTCGACGGTGGGGCGCGGGTCCTCCAGCAGCGTCTCCGCCATTCGGTCTCCGGCCCCGCCGGGGGCCACGGCCGCGAGGCGCGTCGAAAGAAGTCCCTCGCTGTTGAGGAGGTCGAGCATGACGGGAAAGGTGAACTCAGGGTCGGTTCCGCCGTACATGGAGGCGCCGTAGGAGAAGGCGATCTGCGCGTTCGCCTTCATGCTCTCGACGGCGCAGAGCGAGGCGAGGATGAAGCCGGGGAAGGAGGCGCTCGCGTTCACGGCGACCCAGTCCCCTTCCTCCACGCCCGCCCGCCGGAGGTACTCCGCGACGACATCCGCCATTGCGGGGCGGGCCGCCGCCTGCTTGTCCGGCAGATGCCCCTGGCTGGTCGTAAGGGGAGAGAACTCGACGCCGATCAGGCCTGTTTTTTCCGGGTCAGTTTCCGCATCGTACAGGCCAAGCCTGCACTTTTCCTCGTAGAGGACGCCTTCGCAGCGCGCCATCAGGCGGGACGCCGGCCCCTGCCCGATGGTGGAAGCGTCGGCGGGGGTTGCCAGCAGAATGAAAAACAGCAGCGTTCGGAAGAGCTTCATACGTTCGCCTCCTCGAGTCTCGCGGCGGGGCGCCGCGAGGATACGAAAAGGGCGCGGCGGCTCTCAAGCCCTCCGCGCCCTTTCATCAGCAGGAAAATACTATTTCGTGGAGCGCTTCGGGGTGTCGAAGCCGACGATCTCGTTCCACTCCTCGGGGTACGGCGTGGTCTTCACGTCGGTGTAGCCGAGGGCGTACTTGCTCAGCAGCCTGTCGCCGAGGGCGAGCCAGCGCTGGTTCCAGTCGACGGCATGGGCGTAGGCGAAGTCGGTGATCAGTGAGACCGCGCCGTCCTTATCGCCGGCCTTCAGCATCTCGGCTGCCTTGTCCTGGATCATCCGCGTCTGCACGTAGAGCGGATTGAGCTTCGCGTCGCGCGCGGCGTGGATCTCTTTGCGGGCGTCCTGGTAGCGAAGTCCTGCGAGTTCCTGCACGCGGGTGTTCACCCACCAGCCGGATTTGGGATCGTAGTCGTGGTATCTGTCGCCGATGCCGTAGAGCGGGGGCAGCTTGCTCATCACGGGCCACAGGGGGGTGATGTAGGTGGTGTCCGGCGCGCCGTAGCCGTACCAGCTGATGCCGCGCACTTCCACGGGGAGATCGCCGCGGACCTGGGCGATGTGGACGTAGGCCGTCCGCATCATGTTGACGGAGCGCTCCCAGCTGGCGGAGGGGTTCTTCTTGCTGGAATTGGCGAAGCGGATGGGGTTGCCCCAGGGACCGGCCTGGATGCCCTTGCTCAGATCGAAGGGAGTGCCCTCGTACCAGTCGCCCTTGATGCGCAGCACGTCATGCACGCTGAGCTTCTTGTCCGGTTTGATGGACATGGGGTAGTCGTATTCGTCGGGGCCGAGCTTGAAGGAGTCGGGAGCGGCGAGCGAGAGGACTCTCCACTCGCGGCGTGTCGCGTAGAGCGCGGTGCTCGGGCAGTAGACGTCGGCCGGGCTGAAGTCCTTCATATTGACGTCCTTTTCCTCGATGAATCCGTTCTTCACGGCGAACTCGACGAGGTCGGGGCAGTACATGACGTTTTCCTTGTCGGTCAGGTCGAGGTGGCGGAGACGCGCGCGGTTGGCGCCCACGAAGATGTGGTCGTCGGGCATGCGCCATGCGGCCCAGATCTTGTTGCCGTAGAACTCGGCGATCCAGACTTCGTTGCCGTCGGTCAGGGGCATCGTCTCGGGAGCGTCGTACCAGCCGTACTCCTCGACGAGTTTGCCCATGATCTCGACCGCTTCACGGGCCGTGCTCGCGCGCTCGAGCATGATGTCCTGAAGGATCCAGGCGTCCATCATTCCCACGGCGTCCTTCGCCATGATCTGTTCGACCTTCTTGCTCCGCTCGTCGGTGACCTCGACGGAGTCGGTCGATTCGCTGATGGCGACGCCCTTCTCGTTCATGAAGGAGTAGCGGGAGAAGAAGTACCGGAAGGTGTGCGGGACCTGCGGGATCTCGCCGATGACCTGTCCGTCGCCCTCGTAGCCGTGGGCGTCCTTCACGACGCTCCGCATCGAACCTTCCGGCCAGTCGGCCTCTGGAATGATGAAGAGGCGGCTGTTGGCGACCCTGGAGTCGTCGTTGTGCGTGATCATGGCGCTTCCGTCCACGGTGGCGTCTTTACCCACCGCAAGAACGGTGCAGGCAAGGGCGGCCGAGGAGAGAAGGATGACGCACAGCATGGCGCACAGCATGGTTCTGAATGATTTCAACACGTGTTTTTCCTCCTGTCTGAAATAAAAATAAATGAAGCATACCAAAGCCTTCGGGCGCGCGGTGCACCGGCGGGAACGCTCCCGCCGGGAGAAGCCTTACGGGATAGTGCCGTCAGTTCAAAAAGACCTTCGCCGGATCCGCTTTCGCAGGATCGTTCAGGAAATGGCCGAGTCCGTGTTCCTTCAAGTCGGAGTAGTTCGGAAAGGAGAGCTGCAACTCCTTCTCCGGCTCCATCAGGAAGTCGTTCATCTGCTGGATCATTGCCAACGCTCCGGAGAGATGGCGCCCTACCCTGTCCCACATGGGGCAGCCGACGGAGATGTCGTAGTCGGTGAACAGCAGGCCGTGCTCCGCCGCGGTCTGGAGGAACTCGTCCTTTCCGTCCATCATCAGCTTTTCGGTGATCTTGCCCGCCACTCTGTCGATGAACGGCTCGGGCGTTTCCATCAGGATGACCAGCGAGTCGCAGAAGTCGCCCGCGTCGCGGTGGCTCAACCCCCGCAGGTTCTTGGGGGAGGCCTCGCACTTCATCGGGAACTCGGTGGCCGACAGCATCATGGACGCCATCATCGCCATGTCGAGCGCCCGGTCGTGGGCCACGTAGGTGGAGACCACGGGGTACATGAGGGAGGCCTCGTGCGCGTCGACGAAGAGGGTGATCTTCTCTTTCCGGTTCAGCTCCATGATGGCGAAGGTGAGCTGCTCCGTCAGATTGCCGTCCGGCCGGCCGGGGTAGGTTCTGTTGAGGTTGCGCGCGTCGGTGTAGTCAAGGTTCTGCCCCGACGGGTAGTGAACGTACGTAAAGGGATCGGGCCACTGGTCAAGCGGCGAGGTGTTCCTGTCGCCGATTCTGTACGGCTTGGGGCCGAACGCCGTCTCCACGTGGAGGAACTTCGGGTAGGCGTTCCCCAGCATTCCGACGGTGGAGGCGCTCATATTGGCGTGGGGGCAGATGAAGACACGTCCCTTCTCCACCTTGAGGTTCTCCATCATGACGTAGGCGGAGAGCATCGTGGCGGGCTCGTAGGGGTGCGTCCCGCCGAGGTAGAACATCGAACCGCCGGGCACGCCGGAGTCGTAGATGTAGACCGGCGTGTCCACTCCCGTCCCCTTGATGGGAGGGAAATAGTCGCTGAGCATGACCATTTTGGTGAAAGCGTCCGAGACGACGACCGTCTCCTTCATCGTGCGCAGCTCCGTGAACTCGCGTGCTCCAAAGCCCGCAAGCGCGAGCGCGAGCAGCAGCAGGACAATCTTCCGGGGCGTTTTGTATTTTTCGTAGTCGAACATTCGCCGTCACCCTACTTTATGTGCAGCGCGCGCAGCAGAAAGGGAATGATCGTGTAGGCGTAGACGATGTCGTACACGATGGTCTTGCGCGTGTTGCGGGAGAACAGCCCCCGAAGGAGAACGAGGCCGCACAGTCCGGCCAGGACGAAATAGATCTGATGGATGATCTCGTTGGATACGCGAAGAAGCTCTTCCATAATCCAGACTCCTCTCTTTTCTAATACACGATGAGCCATCGGAAGTGATTGGCGTACATCAGCATTCCGAGCGCGACGAGCCCCATGAAGAGCGCGGGGACGAAGATCGCCCTGAGGAACGAGACGTACGTCCCCTGGTACCCCGATACTTCTATGGCGACCCTGCCGGAGATCCTCGACGGCGGCAGACAGTCGCCCAGCGGGAAAATGAGGCTGAGGGCCGTGGCCACGATGGTCACGTTGACGCCGACGGAGTTGAAGAGGAAGATCAGCGGCGTTCCCAGGATGATTCCGCTGCTGTAGCTGAGCGACCCCTGTGCGAAAGGAAGCACCACGAGGGCGAAGGCGTAGATCAAATACACCGGCAGCGTGACGAAGGTGATGGCGATGAGCCCCCGGACGCCGGTCGCAGTCATTATGTTCACCAGGACGCCGACGCTGATGACGGTCGCGAGCAGCGGAAAGACCTGCTCCGATGTGTTGGCGAGCACGCCGTACCAGTGGAGCGCCCCCTTCCGCACGGGTGAGACGAGCATGGCGACGGCAGTGCTGATGATGAAGATGAGCGGGATTCCGAGCACCGGCGTCGAGAAGGCCGCGTACTTGGAGAGCAGAATCAGCACCACGAAGACCAGCAGCGGCGCGGCGATACGGAACCAGTTCATCCGTTCGTGCGCTTCGGGAAGGGAGGCGAGCACCGTCTCCTTGTCCTTGGGGGAGCCTCCTCGCAGCAGGTAGAAGACTGTGAAGACCGTGATGAGCGCGATGGGGGCCAGAAGAGGGAACTCGAACCCCACGTAGGGCATGTTGGCCTGCGCGCACATGAGCATGACCCAGAGGTTGATCGGCGGCGCGACGGCGGCCAGCATCGACGTGACGTAGATGAAGGCGACGATGCGCGTCTCCTTGATGCCGCTGAAGCGGAGCACCGTGGCGACCATGCCGCCGACGACG